>JANXTO010000005.1 GCA_025352365.1 Undibacterium sp.
ACCATCACCGCAATTCGTCTTATTAGAGCTATCTGATAGCGAATCGGAACAGCATGCGAATGATGTTTTGGAACGACTATTAAATACCGCAATTGAAGCGAACATCATCACTGATGCGGTAGTGGCGATGTCACTCCATCGATCACAAGCGATGTGGCATCTGCGTGAACATATTTCTATGGCACAGGCTGCTGAAGGTAAGAATATTAAGCACGATGTCTCGCTACCCATTTCTGAAATCGCCCATTTCGTCAATACGACGAACGGGCTGTTACAACAGGCTTTTCCAGACTGCCGGATGATTATTTTCGGACATTTAGGGGATGGCAATTTACATTACAACGTCTCGCCACCACTGACTGTTAGTGACACGGATTTTATTCAGCAGCAAGCAAATATCAATCAAATTGTGCATGACAGCGTACATCAGCACAATGGTTCTATTTCAGCAGAGCATGGAATTGGTATGCTAAAAAAAGATGAAATTCTGCGTTATAAATCTGATGTAGAAATGCAGTTAATGCGCAGTATAAAAGCGGCTTTAGATCCTCACAATTTGATGAATCCCGGAAAAATTTTATAAGACGTAAAAAAGATGTAATCGAGATAAAAATATGGAAAACTATTCACGCAAATACTGCATTGTTCACCTCAGGTTTCTACCTATCATCGTAGTAATGATAACTAGCATTAGCAGTATGAACAGCGCATCGGCTGAAACCTACAAATGCGTAAAAAATGGTGCTACTAGCTATAGCCAATCTCCGTGCACAGACAACGCGCAACAAACTATGGTAGTACATACCAATACTGTTCCAGAATCGACTAGCCAACAGGCAGCGCAAACCAGCGCTAAAGAAAAAAAAGAGGCGACTCGCCTGGCAGCGTCACGCCATAAAGCAGAAGAAAAATCAGACCGGGAAATGAAAGCGATTGCCAGTCACAACGAGAAGAAAAAACAAAAATGTGATGCGGCGCAATTAAAAATAAAATGGGCAAAAGAAGATGCGGCTAACGCAAAACCTAAAGCCGAAGCAAAGGCACGTCAGAATGTAAAAAGAGCCACCGAAAAGGCAGCTCTTGTTTGTAGTCCGTCGTAAATTTTATAACTACATTAGGACGGTTTACTAATTTCAACGATCGATAATTAAAACTCTTCCCAATCACCTTCCTGTACTTTGCTGCCGCTACTTTGAGGTGCTTTTTTGCTTGCACTTTTATTCGCAGTCGATGCTGGCTTAGCCGTGATTTTAAGACTAGCTTGAGGAGCGCGTTGCTGTCCCATTTTTTTCTCAACCCGCTTGGTGCTTGAAGCCGAAATATTTGATGTTGAAGTACGTAGTGCAGAACCGTTTCCTGCTGCAATTTTAAAGATATGTACAGTAGCAGCCAGCGTCTGCGCCTGCTCCTCCATACTCTCTGCTGCCGCTGCTGCTTGTTCTACCAATGCTGCATTTTGTTGCGTCATTTCGTCCATCTGCGTAATCGCTAGATTGACCTGTTCTATCCCTGCACTTTGCTCTTGGCTGGCGGCGGTGATCTCGCTCATGATGTCGGCGACATGCTGGACGCTGGTGACAATCTCGTCCATGGTTTTGCCTGCTTCGTCTACCAGTTTGCCACCTTGGTTGACTTTGTCGACTGAGTCGTCGATCAGAGATTTGATTTCTTTGGCGGCGCTGGCGCTGCGTTGGGCGAGATTGCGAACTTCGGAGGCGACAACGGCAAATCCTCGTCCTTGCTCTCCGGCTCTGGCAGCTTCTACTGCGGCATTGAGGGCGAGGATGTTGGTCTGGAAGGCAATACTGTCGATGACGCTGATAATATCGACAATCTTGCGGGAGCTTTCTTTAATCGAGCCCATGGTGCTGACGACTTGACTGACAACAGCACCACCTTTGACGGCAACACCGGTGGCGGAGACAACGAGTTGATTGGCTTGCCGGGCGTTATCGGCATTTTGTCTGACGGTGCTGGTGAGTTCTTCCATGGAGCTGGCAGTTTCTTCTAGCGAGCTGGCTTGGGATTCTGTTCTGCTGGAGAGATCGGCATTGCCTGAAGCTATCTCTTGGGATGCCACTGT
>JANXTO010000006.1 GCA_025352365.1 Undibacterium sp.
CTCGAATACTTGCCCACCGCCGGGGTCGTGCTGGGATTGGAGCCCACGCAATTACCTGTGGTGTTGCAGGCCTCTGTCAGCAAATTCGCCAGCCAGTCAGAGATCGCGTTAAAGCGTTTGCCAAAGGCGAGTATCAGACAACCAAGTACGAGGCTGTAGACCCAGAGATAACTGACAAACCAAAGGTGATTCCAAGTCGGCAAACGCAGGCAGCCGTCTTTATCGCAAAAGCCGTGGTAGGCCTTCAAATACAGCTGCATAAAATCGAGATAGCTACCTTGGTACGCAACTTTTTCGACTACTTCAAAATACGATTGTGGTGGCACGATCACCAGCATGCCGAATAACAGCGGTATCAGCAGACGGCTGCTGCGCTGGCGCATGAATTGCGTGGCACTGAGCTTTTTCAGCATGAAGGCCGAAGCGACACCAGAAATCATAAACAGCAAGCTCAGCCGCCATGGTGATGACAGCATCATCAGTGGCTCAATCGCGTCACTGGCGAAAGGGCTTTTAATATGAAAACCCCAGGTCACGTAATACATGCCGGTGTGATACACGATCAAAAGCATGAAAGCAAAGATACGTACCCAATCCAAAAAATATAGACGGGAATTGATATGGGTATTGGCAGCGTGTGGGTTCATGGCAATGATCTCTGACGTTGTTTAGATTGAACAATTTCAGGTTAAATCGATGCAAAAACACGCGCCAGCGGAATGTGGCGAGATGGGATTTAGCGGGGGCGAGTCGGAATTGTCTGTAATTTTTTCATCACTTCCGCTCGATATTGGCGGCTGCACGGCACGCGTGCGCCGCCTCGCAGCAACAGTTCGCAGTCGCCCTTCTCCAGATTAACAATGCTGTCTATCCAACTCAACTGCACTGCCGCGCGGCGATGGCAACGGATGAATTGCGCGCCAAGCTGATCCACTAATCCGCTCAACGTCTGGCGCATCAAGGGATGCTCACTGGCGGTATGCAGTACGACGTAATTATCGGCAGTTTCTATCCACTCGATATGTTCAACACGGACGATGCGGGTGACGCCACGCTCGGTAATTAACAGCTGCTGAACCGCATGACCAGTGCCAGCCACTGGCACCATCGCTGGCAAGATTGGCGTCTGGCTGCGGTCTTTAAACCTAGCTCGTACTCGCTCCAGCGCGCGTTGCAAACGGCTCTGATCAAACGGCTTCAGCAAATAGTCAATCGCATTGGCATCAAACGCCTGAATCGCATAGTGATCATAGGCAGTGACGAAGACGATCATCGGTGCAGGGCCATCAAGATGGTGGGGCAGTGATGCGGCCAGTTCCAGTCCGCTGACTTCTGGCATCTGGATATCGAAGAAGGCGACATCCGGTTTGAACTCCGCCATTGTTTGTAAAGCCTCAATTGCATCCCGCGCTTCTGCCATCGCGCTGATGTCCGGTTCTTGCGATAACAGGCGACGCAACTTATCGCGCGCAGGGCGTTCATCATCGACGATCAGGACGCGCATGCGGTTCTCCAAGGCAAACGCATTTCCGCCAGAACGCCAGCCGGACTGAGCTGAGTAAGCGTGAGGCTGGCAGTGTCGTCGCCGTATTGCAGACCAAGTCGTTCGCGGATGTTGCGCAGACCGATGCCCGAATGATTGCCGGAGTCGGTATCTTTAGTCTGAAGTTTTCCCTGATCATCACTCAGCCGCAGGACTAGCATATCGGACTTGCCGCTGTCGTCCACTTCACCTGTCTGATCCCTCTCACGCTTTGCGCTGATCTGGATATGCGTAGTCTGGCGACACTGCTCGACCGTATGCTTAAAGATGTTTTCCAGCAGCGGTTGCAGGCTCATGACCGGCATCGTGCAGGTCAAAGTGTCGGGATCGATTTGCCAGTCCAATGTCACTCGATCAGCATAGCGCTCTGCCATGACGCTGGCATAACCGCGCACCAGGCGCAACTCGGTAGCGAGCGGCGCTTCATGCTGCTCGCTGACCTCTAAGGTGGCGCGCAGAACATCGGCTAGCTGAATCAGTGTGGCATCGGCTTTTTCGACATCGGTATGCATCAGGGAAGAAACCGTGTTGAGCGCATTAAATAAAAAATGCGGCTGCATCTGCTGCGTCATTCTTTGCAACTGCGCCTGTCGTAACAAGGCATTCGATTGTTCGGCGTGTAGTTTTTGTTTGACCAGCTCAAAGTAAGACAGCAGGCCAAACAAAATCACCATAAACATACTCAAAAATATGGAGAGCTTGATCGATTCATACAAAAACAATGCTGGCCAGGCACGGTGATGATAAGACATGCCCATGAGCGCATATACGCCATGTCGTATGCCAAATGTAATCGGAACAAAACAGATCCATTGTATTGGCAAACACATGATTTGCAGAGCAAACCAGCGCCACGGCGTTGCCATCAAGTAGTCGTACTGCATCGTAAGCCGCCGCTGTATTACCCAGATAAACAGACCAGTGGCTGCAGACGAACTCTCCCACAAGACCGGCTGCCAGAGTAGCTTGCCGCCGTCGCGCTGGAAGTCCTGTACGGCAACCGAGACCATGAGCAAAGTAAACAACAGCCATGCCATGACGACAGTGATTTTGCTGCGGGTGGAATACATACGTTTGTACTTGGTTACGTTAATCGATGTAAAAAAGACTGCCAGACTGCCGCGCTAAAGCGCCGATGATTGCCGATTCTGTTCTGTCTGTCAAAACATGAGCTGTGACTCCACCGTAGCAAAAGAACTAATCATCAGGCTAATTTGTCAACATTCTTGTAATGACCATATTCTGCGACATTGAGAAAGTACCATTGCAAAAATGATCAATTTTTCATATAAATGAAGGACGAACGGCAGAAACAAGTCCTTACAGGTATTTTGGTGCAGCGCACAAAAAATACTTGACCCGATAAATTAAAGGCGTACAATAAGAATTGTTGCGGTGCACCATTCAGGTAAATGAGATGGAAAGCGCTGTCAAATTCCGCATTCGGATACTGATTAATAGTCACGAATACTTAAGAATACTCACTTTTATCTTTCCAGGAGAACACCATGTTCACAACACCAGAACAATTTATCGCTGCTACTAAAACTTCTATGGAAGCGCAATTCGCTTCTTTGACCGCTTTGAACAAAAAAGCATTTGAAGGCTTAGAGCAAATTTTTGCTTTGAACGTCAGCGCTGCTAAAGCGACTTTG
>JANXTO010000013.1 GCA_025352365.1 Undibacterium sp.
GTGGATACATGCAAAAAGCGGAAAGCAGCTTTTTCTGGCTCGGCTAGATTTTGCCAATAGGCGCGAGTAGCTTCCAACAGACTGAAAGTGCCATTAATATTCGTCGTGACGAAAGCGGCAGGTCCGAGAATAGAGCGATCGACATGACTTTCTGCGGCAAAATGCAAAATAGCTCTTGGCTGATATTTTTCTAACAGTGCCGATAACGTCGCACCATCATTTATATCACCTTGTACAAACACGTGACGAGCATCTTGCTGCAAGTCCTTGAGATTGTTGAGATTGCCTGCGTAAGTCAGCTTGTCGTAATTGATGACCGGCTCATCATGTTGCTTTAGCCAATCGAGTACAAAATTGGCACCAATAAATCCTGCTCCACCAGTTACTAAAATCATGCTTGTGTCCTTTTCCAAAAACCATGATTTTACGCGACTCGCTATTTATTTCGTAGTGTTAAGAATAATTTACATTTCAGTGAAATTAACTGATGGACTTTAAAGTGATTGGTTAAGGCTAAATATGGCAGTTTTATCGCCTGATAAAACATGCTGAGAAGTTGATGTTAAAGACTCTATGTTTGTTTTGATTCAATATCAGGGCGAGAGAGGTGTAGTAAATGTTGTTTTAGATAAAGACTATACAAAATCGCCCTAACTCGACTGTAGCGGCTATTGGTGTTAAACCTTGCTCTAAAGTACCGATTTGTTGCAAGGTCTCGTGGGGGAATTTGTGTGAACTCCCAAATAGTGATTAGATATACTCATTGTAAGTATATTTAGATTGCCCAATGAATATATAGGGAATATGATGATTTTTAGATAAATTATAGGGAGTATATAATTTGATAGTGTTGAATTAGTATGTAAACCAGATAAAAGTGATGGAAACGCAGATCTACATTCCTATGTTGAATTCATGCCGTGACTAAGCTCTGGTCAAATCGCATTCGTTTGTGAGGTACAAATCCAGGCAACTATCACTACTGCGTAAGCAAAAACGATAATGGAAGCGATGGAGAGTTTCATGGTAATTTCCTCCAGATATAAGATAATGAAACGACATTTTAGAAAATCATATTTTCTGCAACTGTTTCTGACCTTATGGTAGAAGGTGTTGCTGATTTCTTCAGCAACAAATTGTGTGGAAATTGTAACGAAATATATTTCTATGCTTAATTTTTAAGTAACATAAACTGATATGTGACTGGGTTTTGCTTAAAAAGTTCGCTAATACCCCTTGAAATGACATGGATACCCCCCAAATCAATTGTCTATGTGTAATTGATTTGGAGATCAGCAATGCAAGAGCAAGAAAAACCGTCAGAAGTGACCAATCCTGAAGAAGCCGTTGTGTCAGAAATTCGTCAAGACGCACCTTCAGCACAAGAGCCAGTAATTGATACTTTGGCTCAATTAGAAGCAAAAGTATCCGAGTTACAAGATGCGTTCATGCGCGCAAAAGCAGAAGGCGAAAATATTCGTCGTCGTGCCCAAGAGGATATTGCTAAGGCGCATAAATTTGCGATTGAGAGCTTCGCTGAGGCGATGGTGCCAGTCAAAGATAGCTTGGAAATGGCGCTCAAAATTGAAACTCCTTCGATTGATTCATTAAAAGAAGGCGTGGAAATGACTTTAAAGCAATTAAGCTCCGCGTTTGAGAAAAACCGCCTGCTTGAGATAAGCCCTGTAATTGGTGACAAGTTAGACCCAAACAAGCACCAAGCAATCTCTATGGTTCCAGCTGAGCAAGACGCTAATACCGTCGTTACTGTATTGCAAAAAGGCTATACCATCGCAGATCGTTTATTGCGCCCAGCTCTGGTGACGGTCGCACAAGCTAAATAAGAAAAATAAGTAAAAACCCCTGAAAAATGCTTGAAATTAGGGTTTTTTGCCCGATATCCAAACCAATAGAGCAAAAATGCCGATGTAAAACTGCGGTATAGAGCTCAAAAATAGTGAATAAATAAACTCAAAGGGAAATATCATGGGAAAAATGATCGGTATTGATTTAGGAACAACTAATTCCTGCGTGGCCATTATGGAAAACGGCCAGCCAAAAGTAATCGAAAATGCAGAAGGTGCGCGTACTACACCGTCCATTATTGCTTATCAAGAAGATGGCGAAATTTTAGTCGGCGCATCCGCTAAACGTCAGGCTGTGACCAACCCGGTCAACACTTTGTACGCCGTTAAACGTTTGATTGGTCGTAAATTTGAAGAAAAAGAAGTTCAAAAAGATATCGGTCTAATGCCTTACTCCATTTCTAAAGCAGATAATGGCGATGCATGGGTCAGCGTGCGTGATAAAAAATTAGCACCACCGCAAATCTCAGCAGAAGTTTTGCGTAAGATGAAAAAAACGGCTGAGGATTACCTTGGTGAAGAAGTGACAGAGGCTGTTATCACTGTGCCTGCTTACTTTAACGATGCACAACGTCAGGCAACTAAAGACGCTGGCCGTATCGCTGGTCTGGACGTAAAACGCATCATCAATGAACCAACCGCCGCTGCATTAGCATTTGGCTTGGATAAAATTGAAAAAGGCGATCGCAAGATTGCAGTCTACGATTTGGGTGGCGGTACGTTTGACGTTTCCATCATTGAAATCGCTGATGTCGATGGCGAAAAGCAATTCGAAGTATTGTCTACTAATGGTGATACTTTCCTCGGCGGTGAAGATTTTGATCAACGCATCATTGATTACATCATTGAAGAATTCAAAAAAATCAATGGCCTCGATCTGAAAAAAGACCCAATCGCATTACAACGTATTAAGGCGTCTGCAGAACGCGCCAAGATTGAATTATCCAGCGCGCAGCAAACAGAGATCAATGAACCGTATATTGCTATGGCAAACGGCGCACCGGTGCATTTGAACTTAAAAATCACTCGCGCCAAATTAGAAGCCCTAGTTGAAGAATTGATCAAAAAAACGATAGAGCCTTGCCGTATCGCGATCAAAGATGCAGGCGTTAAAACCAGCGACATCGATGACATCATCCTGGTTGGTGGTATGACACGTATGCCTAAAGTACAAGAACTGGTGAAAGAATTCTTTGGTAAAGAGCCACGCAAAGACGTTAATCCTGATGAAGCAGTTGCCGTCGGTGCAGCGATCCAGGGTGCGGTATTGTCTGGCGAGCGTAAAGATCTGTTGTTGCTGGACGTAACACCTTTATCCTTGGGTATCGAAACTCTGGGTGGTGTAATGACCAAGATGATTCAAAAGAACACCACGATCCCAACTAAGTTCAGCCAAGTGTTCTCCACTGCAGATGACAATCAACCAGCGGTAACGATCAAAGTGTTCCAAGGCGAGCGTGAGATTGCTGCCGGGAATAAAGGTTTGGGCGAGTTCAATCTGGAAGGTATTCCACCATCGTCACGTGGCACGCCACAAATTGAAGTAACTTTTGATATTGATGCCAATGGTATTTTGCATGTGGGCGCGAAAGATAAAGCAACTGGCAAAGAAAACAAAATCACTATTAAAGCAAACTCAGGTTTGACGGAAGATGAAATCCAGAAAATGGTGAAAGATGCTGAGCTGAACGCTGACGAAGACAAAAAAGTCAAAGAATTGGCTGAGTCTCGTAATCAAGGCGACGCCTTAGTTCATTCAACCAAAAAAGCTTTGAGTGAGCATGGTGATAAGCTGGATGCAGGCGACAAAGAAAAAATCGAGGCTGCAATCAAAGAGTTGGAAGAAATTCTGAAAACTGGTGATAAAGCTGAGATTGATACCAAGATCGGTGCTTTGTCTACTGCATCGCAGAAGTTGGGTGAAAAAGTCTATGCCGACATGCAAGCGCAACAGGCTGCTGCCGGTGGCGCTGCAGCAGGTGGTTCTTCCTCAAACGGCGGCGCATCCGATGCCCATGCCAAAGATGATGATGTCGTTGATGCTGACTTCAAAGAAGTTAAAGACGGCAAGTAATTAGTCCGGCGGGAGATTCCCGCCATGACTCGCCGGGCAGTTAATCGTGTTGACGATTTCCTGCTCGGCGTTTTTGCTTAATTCGCTGATATAAAACAAGGTGCAAAGAGATGGCGAAGCGTGATTTTTACGAAATTCTGGGCGTCGCAAAGAACGCGACAGAAGACGAAATCAAAAAGGCTTATCGCAAATTAGCGATGAAGTATCATCCAGATCGCAATCCGGATAGTAAAACCTCGGAAGAGAAATTCAAGGAGGGTAAAGAAGCATATGAAATGCTGTCTGACCCGCAAAAGCGTGATGCATATGACCGTTACGGACATGCCGGCGTCGATCCGAATATGGGTGGCGGAGGCGGTGGTGGTGCTGGTTTTGCAGATGCTTTCGGTGATATTTTCGGTGATATTTTTGGTGGTGGTCGTGGTCGCAGCAATGGTCCGCAAGTGTATCGCGGCGCTGACTTGCGTTACAACTTAGAGATTTCATTAGAGCAAGCCGCGAATGGTTTTGACACCACGATCCGTGTGCCTAGCTGGGATGAGTGCGATACCTGCCATGGTTCTGGTGCTAAGCCGGGTACACAGCCAGTGACATGTACTACTTGTGGCGGGCATGGACAAGTTCGCATGCAGCAAGGTTTATTTAGTATTCAGCAAGCTTGTCCTAAGTGCCATGGTACAGGCAAGATGATTCCTGAGCCTTGCACTACTTGTTCCGGTGTTGGCCGCATCAAGCGCAATAAAACTCTGGAAGTCAAAATCCCAGCAGGTATTGATGATGGTATGCGGATTCGCTCATCGGGCAATGGTGAACCTGGTGTCAATGGCGGTCCTCCGGGTGATTTGTATGTGGAAATTCACATCAAACAACATCCGGTGTTCCAGCGTGAGGGAGATGATTTGCATTGCGAAATGCCGATTTCTTTCGTCAAAGCAGCTTTGGGCGGCGATATTGAAGTGCCAACCCTGAGCGGTAAAGCGTCTTTTACTATTCCTGAAGGCACGCAGTCTGGCAAGACATTCCGTCTGCGCAGCAAAGGCGTTAAAGGGGTTCGATCAGGTTATGCCGGTGATTTGTTCTGTCATGTTGTGATTGAGACGCCAGTCAAACTCACAGACAAGCAAAAAGAGTTGCTACGTGATTTTGAACAATTAACTGTCGAGGGCGGAGCGAAGCACAATCCGCAAAGTAAGACTTGGATGGATAAGGTTAAAAAGTTTTTTGAGTGAGCTTGAATAGCTTTAAATGAAATATCTTTATTTGTTAAAAACAGTTTGTCATCAATGACGATAAGCGCTAACCCCATCAAATTATTTTTGATGGGGTTTTTTATTAGCGAAAATAATTAAATCATATCAAATCCTAAACTCTGGCTTGTTCAGGATGAAAGTCTTTGTTTAATAGAGTGAGTGGTGTGATGGATTTGGTGGAATAAAACCACTTTTCCGGTAATCGGATTCCTTGTGGCGCTGTGGCAACGTATAATAAAATGCTGTTATTAAACAGTTTTATATTGATTTAGCATAGCCTAAGAAAACGCCCACGCATTTATAAGGGTGAAATTAATGGAGACAAAAATGATTTTGAATACAAGTAAGCGCTTGTTAGCGGGCTTTGCATTGCTTGCCCTAACTAGCATGGCAACACATGCGGCCCCAATGGAAGTGGCTGGTGTCAAATTTGATGACACAGCACATGTTGCCAACACGGATTTAAAGCTCAATGGTGCCGGCATTCGCTACAAAGCGATTTTTAAGGTCTATGCTGCTGCACTCTATTTAAAAGACAAAAAAACTACCGTACCTGACGTGCTTGCCATGACTGGCCCGCGGCGTGTTGCAATCGTCATGTTGCGTGAAGTAAGTAGCGATGAATTTGGGGATGGTTTTATTTCGGGTATTCAAAAAAATACTGATAAAGCTGAAAAGATAAAACTTACTTCGCAGTTTTTGCGTCTGGGTGAATTATTTGCCTCAGTTCCGCTACTAAAAAAAGGCGACATCATCCTGACGGACTGGATACCTGGTGTTGGTACTATTTTTTATCTTAACGGTAAAAAAGTAGGCGAGCCCTATCCCGATATCGTTTTCAATAATGCTTTGATGCGTATTTGGTTGGGTGAAAAGCCAGTTGATTCATCGCTTAAAAAGGCGATGTTAGCTCCCGAGGCGACTGAGGACAGAAGTAGCTATCGTTAGTCTGGTGCTGGTACAGCATTCATGTTTTTAGCCTTGTTTTAAGTTAGTTGTGAACAGATTTGTTAAATAATCAAAAACGCGGATGACAAAGTTGTCTCCGCGTTTTTTATTATTTATACCCGAATAATTACATCTGAATTTTTGCTCCTTAGCTATCCGGGCAAATTTTTTGCCTGAAATCTGCTTGTAGGGATATCCGGGTTTAGAGTGCATTCTCGGTTAAAATGGCGCCTGTCGAAAATGAAGGAAATAGCATGAGCGCGCAAGATAAACCGAACCTCACTCCCGAGCAACTTCTCCAAAATAATCGCCAATGGGCTGATGCCATCGTCGCCAAGGATGCCGGTTTTTTTAAAAAACTGGCAGATCAACAAAGCCCGGAATACCTCTGGATCGGTTGTTCTGATAGCCGCGTCCCGGCGAATGAGTTATTGGGATTATTGCCAGGCGAATTATTTGTTCACAGAAATATCGCTAATGTTGTCGTACATAGCGATTTGAATTGTCTCTCCGTATTGCAGTTTGCGATTGATGTATTACGCGTTAAGCATATTATTATTTGTGGTCATTATGGTTGCTCAGGCGTGCATGCAGCGTTGACGCGCCGCCGTGTTGGCCTGGCTGATAACTGGTTGCGCCATGTTCAGGATGTACAAGAAAAACACGAGGCCTACCTTGGCGATGTGTTTACTGAGAAAGAAAAAAGTAATCGTCTTTGTGAACTGAATGTTATTGAGCAAGTGGTTAATGTATGCAGAACCAGCATTGTTGAGGATGCCTGGGAGCGTTCTCAGCCATTGACAATTCATGGCTGGGTGTATGGATTGCAGGATGGTTTATTACGCCAGTTAGGTATGGCGGTCAGTTCACCGGAAACTTTGTCCGCACATCTTGAAACCAGTCTGGCGCGCTTTAAATCTTAAAACGCATTGACGCATTATTGAGTAACTGCAGTGCGCAGGTTGCTGCAGTCATCCTCCAAAGATTTAACCTTAGTTAAAAGCAATGTTCCGGCGCAGGAAATGACTTGTCTTTTACCGCAGTGACATAGGCGGTTACTGCAGCATCAATCGTGGTTTGCCCATCCATAAAATTCTTCACGAAGCGGGCTTTGCGCCCCGGAAAAACACCCAGTAAGTCATGCATAACCAATACTTGTCCAGAGCAATCCGGGCCAGCACCGATGCCAATGGTGGGGATTGCCAATAGCTCGGTGACTTCTTTGCCGAGTGCTGCGGGGATCGCTTCCAGCACCAAGACACTGGCACCAGCTGCTTGCAGGCTAAGAGCATCCGATTTGAGTAAATCAGCCGCAGCACTGGTTTTGCCTTGTACTTTGTAGCCACCTAATTGATGCACCGATTGTGGTGTTAGGCCAAGATGCGCGCAAACCGGGATCGCTCTTTCTGTCAAAAATTTGATGGTCGGAGCAAGCCAAGCGCCGCCTTCTAGTTTCACCATTTGCGCACCGGCCTGTACCAATTGTACGGCGTTGTTAAAGGCAGATTCTGGTGTCGCGTAACTGCCAAACGGCATATCGGCAACTAATAGCGCGCTCTTGTTGCCACGTGCCACGCTAGCGGTGTGGTAGGCGATATCTTGAATCGTTACCGGCAATGTTGAATTGTGTCCTTGACACACCATCCCAAGCGAATCGCCGACCAGCAACATTTCTACACCACAGCGATCCATCAATGCTGCAAAGCTGGCATCGTAGCAAGTCAGCATGGTGATTTTATCGCCTTGTTGCGCTTGAACTGCCAGACTAGGGATGCTGACCGCTTTACGATCTTGCAAATATTCAGCCAAAATAATTCTCCAATAAATCATTAGAAATAGGCATTTTATGGGGAGTATGCCGTTGTCTTGTTAAATTGTCCAATTATTGTATGGACAGTAAGCGTTTTACTTTTAATACTATAGGGTAGTATAGAAATTAAATAAGTTAAATCAATGAGCTAGCTTAACAATGACTTGCTCTGCAACGACACCAGTAAAATTTTGTGCAGCACCTTTACCCGGTATCGTAATTAGCGGACTAATTTCTAGCAACGGCAGCAACACGAATGCCCTTTCTGTCATGCGCGGATGCGGTATTGTCAAAGTATCTGTATTAATTTTCTCAGACCCATACAGTAGCAAATCCAGATCAAGTGTGCGCGGCGCGTTGCGGTAGGGGCGTTCGCGCCCAAATGCTAATTCAATCTGCTGCAGCGCTAGTAGCAAGTCGGTCGCGCTCAAATCTGTGCGGAGCTCTGCTACGGCGTTGATGTAATCATCACCAGAGGACTCAATTGGCGCAGTCTTAAATAGACTGGATTGCGCAATCAAAAGGCTGGCAGGCAAATCAGCTAAGCGCAGAATTGCCTGTTCTACGCTACCACGTGCATCACCCAGATTGGCGCCTATGCCGATGAATGCTTGTGTCGTCATCTCTGACCTAACAATATAAAGTTTATTCTGCTACGGGTTTGCGTGGTGCGCGGCGACGTGGCGGACGCTTTTTCACCACTCCGGTGTCTTTCGGTTTAACAGTCAACAAGTGTTCTCGTTGTTCACCATCGCCTTCCATAAATGCCGTCCACCATTCGCCTAATTCTGCATCCAGTTCACCCGATGCACAACGCAGTAGCAAGAAATCATAGCCAGCCCGCAGCCTAGGATGTTCTAGCATTTTGTAGGGTGTTTTACCTACGCGTTTTTCAAACCGTGGTTGCATCGCCCAGATGTCGCGCATGTCTGAGCCGATCTTGCGTTGCAGGGCAAGACTATCGGTTTGCTTATTCAATACGTCGTCTGCTGCGAGGTGCAGGGCAGGGATGGCAAACTCGCCTGCGGCTTTATAGGCATCCCATTTTTCTACTACCTGATGCCACAGCAAAGAGGCGAACAAAAATCCAGGTGACACGGGTTTGCCCTGGCGTATGCGTTCATCGGTATTTGCCAGCGCCAGAGTGACAAACCGTTCGCCCATCGGCTGCTCTAACACGACATCTAATAAAGGCATTAAGCCATGATGCAGACCTGCTTTGCGCAATTGCTGCAAGCATGCCATAGCATGACCGCTCATCAGCAATTTCAACATTTCGTCAAACACCCGTGCTGTTGGTACGTTGTTGATCAGGGGCGCCATGACGGGAATCGGCGCGCGGGTTGCCTCATCAATCGTAAATTGTAATTTGGCAGCAAAGCGCACTACACGCAGCATACGCACCGGATCTTCACGATAGCGTTCTTCTGGCACGCCAATGATGCGCAGCGTTTTTTTACGGATATCGGCAATCCCGCCGTGGTAATCCAGTACGCTCTGGGTCGCCGGATCGTAGTACATCGCGTTAATCGTAAAATCGCGCCGTGCGGCGTCTTCAAATTGCTCGCCAAACGTATTGTCACGTAACACACGACCATGTTCGTCCTTGGGCGCGCTATCAACTGCCGCACCGCGGAAGGTGGTGACTTCCAGTAAGTCTTGTCCAAACATCACATGCACAATTTGAAAGCGCTTGCCGATGATAAAAGCACGACGAAACAGACGTTTAATCTGATCTGGTGTGGCGTTGGTGGCAATGTCAAAATCTTTTGGCTTTACACCCAATAACAAGTCGCGGACTGCACCGCCGACGACAAAAGCCTTAAAGCCATTTTCTTGCAGTGTAGAAGTGACGCGGATCGCGTTGGACGACAACAATTGCGGATCGATGCCATGTTCTTTTGCATTGAGCACCGTGGGTTTGCGCTTGGCTGCTGCGGCTTCTGCCGGGCTTTTAACGCCCAAGATTTTGCGGATAAATTTCTTGATCATTGCTCGTCAAATAAGTGAATAATCGGCCAGCCTTGGGTTTCGGCATGGGCACGCAGTTTGGTGTTGGGGTTGGTCGCAATCGGATCAGTGACGATGGATAATAAAGGAATATCGTTTTGCGAGTCGCTATAAAAATAGCTGCGTGGAAAATCGTCCAGATGCATGCCTTGTTGCGCTAGCCATTGTTGCAGATGCGTGACTTTGCCTGCACCAGAAGTTGGTACGCCTAGCAATTTTCCCGTGATATTGCCGCCTGCGTCCCGCTCAGGTTCTGCGGCGATCAAATGTTCTACACCAAAAGCATGTGCGATCGGTGCCGTAACAAAGCGATTGGTGGCGGTGATGATGACGACCAGATCATCATCGTCTAAATGGCTTTGTACCAGATCATGCGCAGGCTGCAGTAAGGCCGGGCGGATGACCTCATCCATAAATTCTTCATGCATTGCATCTAGTTCAGAGCGCGGAAATTGTGCCAGCGTACCGAGTGCAAATTCCAGATATTCCACCGGATCTAAGGTACCTGACTGATATTGCGCAAAAAATTCCCGATTGCGACGTTCAAAAGCCTTGGCATCGACTGCACCCGTACGAGCCAAAAATTGTCCCCACTCATAATCCGAATCGATGGGAAGCAGCGTGTGGTCCAGATCAAATAAAGCAATATTGCGCATAGTGTTAGGGAAGTGCCTTATTTATTTTGTAGTAATACTGCATGGATATTGTAGCGGCTGAGCAGGCGATAAACTAAGTACAAGTATTAGTGGTCATATGCCTGCTGCTGTTGCAGTAGTTCCCGCAGCAGCGGTAGCGTGATTGCTCGCTTGGTCTCCAGCGAATAATGGTCTAACTGATCCAGCATGTCCGTCAGTGACAACATATCACGCCGGTAGTGCGTAATCAGATAGGGTAAGACGCCGCCCGAAATAACGATCCCTCTTGCCTGAGCAGATCGTTCCAAGGCATCAATTTTATCCTCATCTGTTAAACCATGAACCTGATAAATCAGGCCCCAGCCTAAACGGGTACGTAAATCATCCCGTACATTCAAAATCATGGGCGGCTGCTTGCCTGCCGCGACTAAAAAACCGCCATGCGCACGTGCTTCATTAAATAAGTTGAATGCATCAATTTGCGATTGTGCTGGCAGATTTTCACAGTCATCCAGCAAGTACAAACTGACCTCCGGCGTATGATCAAAGGCGCTGCCAGGTGCATCAGCACTGATGTAGCGCGCTTGTCCGCTATTCGCCAACGCATGCAGTAGATGAGTTTTGCCCGCGCCAGCTTCGCCCCACAAATACACAAAACGCTCGCCATATTGACTTGCAGTACGGGTAGAAAACAAGCTCAGCAGTTGCGCCAGTTCAGCATTTTGGCCGACGACAAACGTATCTAATGAAGGCGGTTGTTCCGCATCCAGATCTAGCAGTAATTGCCTCATGACTGACGATAAACCGAACTATTGAGATAAGCGATACGTAGGTGTTTGGCCGCTACTGCCAAAATTGCCGATGTCGGCAGGGCAACCAGAATGCCGATAAAACCAAATAACTGACCAAATGCCAATAAGGCAAAAATCACTGTCAACGGATGCAGGCCAATACGCTCACCGACTAAACGCGGCGTCAAAATAAAGCTTTCCAATACTTGACCAACACCATAAATAATTGCGACAGAAATCAAACCGTGAAAACCATCAAATTGTAAAAATGCACCGATCAAAGCGAGTGCCAGACCCAGCCCAAATCCCAGATACGGGATAAACACTAAAAAGCCAGTAATAATGCCAACTGGCAGTGCCAGATCAAAACCAGCAATCGCCAGCGCGCCAGAGTAATAGACCGCCAGCACAACCATCACCATGATCTGACCGCGCAGATATTGCGCCAGAATACTATCTACTTCTGAGGCACCGGATTTGACGCTGCCGACCCAGCGCCGCGGGATAAAATTTTCCAACCTGTCCATCAAAGGATGCCAGTCAAGCAAAAGATAAAACAATACAATCGGTATCAGCATCAAATTGGCGAGCATGCCCAATACAGCGGTGCCACCAACGCGGATGGAGGCTAATACTGCTTTGCCAATCTCGTCACCACTGGTGTCAAGTTGCTTGGTGATCATATCTTTGATGCCAGCGCTATCTAATTGAATATGAATGCCCAATTTG
The DNA here is from genome assembly GCA_025352365.1 of Undibacterium sp. Taxonomy (GTDB): domain Bacteria; phylum Pseudomonadota; class Gammaproteobacteria; order Burkholderiales; family Burkholderiaceae_D; genus Undibacterium. The sequence goes on from JANXTO010000013.1 coordinate 12,113, forward strand.
CCTAACATCGGGCCTAATAATTCATTCGCTTTATCAAAAAAACGAGGTATCTGGTCTTGCAACTGCGGTATCTGCTTCTGCAAAATTGGCGTCATCACCAGTACCATTGCCAGTATCAACATAATCACCAACACAATCAGCAAAGTCGCCGCTAGTGAACGTGGTAAATGGATGCCTTTTAATTGCAAAGTGCACAGGCGATCTACCCAAGGATTAAGGATGTAAGCCAAAATCGCCGCCACAATAAATGGCATCAATATCGGCCCCAGTAACAAAATCAAAATCAATAGCGCCAGTCCAAGCACACACCATAAGGCGTTCTGTTTTTGTTCAGGGGTAAATGAAAATGCCATAGTGGATATACGTTTCTCTTCAGACAAAAACTGGGAGTTAAACCAAAACATGCCGCAAAAAGTCCAAAAACTAGCTGCGACTCGGGTCGATTTGTTAAAATAGCGTTCTTTGTTGCAGAAATCTGCTTGAATTTTCTGAAGCGTATTAGAAAATCATCAAATTCAGCAATCCCTCTATTTTACCGCCTCACGCCTTTATTGACGACTATCATGAGTACTCCAAGCAATGTTTCCCTTTCTTACCGTGACGCTGGCGTCGATATGGTCGCTGGCGATGCGCTAGTTGACGCGATTAAGCCTTTCGCCAAACGTACTATGCGCGAAGGCGTGATGGCTGGCATCGGCGGTTTCGGTGCTATGTTCGAAATTAGTAAAAAATACAAAGAGCCTGTTCTGGTCTCTGGCACCGATGGTGTCGGTACCAAGCTAAAGCTCGCTTTCCACCTGAATCGTCACGACACCGTTGGGATTGATCTGGTCGCCATGAGCGTCAATGACATTTTGGTGCAAGGTGCCGAACCTTTATTCTTCCTTGATTATTTCGCCTGCGGCAAACTCGATGTTGCCACAGCGACGGATGTCATCAAAGGCATCGCCTTTGGTTGTGAGCAAGCAGGCTGCGCCCTGATCGGTGGCGAAACTGCCGAAATGCCGTCCATGTACCCTGAAGGCGAATACGATCTGGCGGGTTTTGCGGTCGGCGCAGTAGAAAAATCTAAAATCATCGACGGCAGCAAAATTGCTCCCGGCGATGTCATCCTCGGTCTGGCGTCGTCCGGCATCCATTCCAACGGCTTCTCACTGGTACGTAAAATTATCGAAGTTGCTAACCCTGACCTAAATTCAGATTTCCACGGACGTACTCTGGCAGATGCCTTGATGGCACCGACCCGTATCTACGTCAAACCACTGCTAGCATTGATGGAGAGCATGGAAGTCAAAGGTATGGCGCATATTACCGGCGGTGGCTTGGTAGAAAACGTCCCTCGCGTGTTAGGTGACAAGCTGACCGCGATCCTCGACAGCAAAGCCTGGGCCATGCCGCCACTGTTTACTTGGTTGCAACAACACGGCGGCGTGGCAGATGCAGAAATGCACCGCGTCTTCAACTGCGGCATCGGCATGATTGTTATCGTCTCGCAAGAGAATGCGGATGCAGCGATGGCGCAACTGCTTGCCGCTGGCGAAACCGTTTCTCGCATCGGCACCATTCGCGCCCGCGAAGGCGATGAGCATCAGACGATCGTGGTGTAAGCTTGCCATCAACTGATTAACTTAATACCGATGGGTGATCTGTCAGGGATGATCTGTCAGTTCAATACTGGTAGAGAGTATTTTTAAAAGGTGCAGGTATATCCTGCACCTTTTGTCTATTCGGCGTCCAAAAGATGGGAGTATATTTTTATTCGACACGGATTCTTTATTTAATCGATATTCTTGAGTCCATCTCGCCTTGCAGGGATAATTTTGCGTAAGCCCTATCAATAACAAAACCAAATCACAAAATCATCCAATGAATCCTATCTCAGACACAGCGTTTTATACCTGCGGCGTACGTGCTCAGGATGCTCAATCAGCACAGCCTTTATGTGGCGACGCGTATGCGCATTTATTTATGACGGATCATGGTAATACGATTTTTGACCAGCTTAAAACCGATGTCAGACCCAATCAGAGTATTGCGGTAAGGCATAGGATGATTGATGATTTTTTGCGTGAGCGTTTAGCTCAACAGCCAAAAACGAAAGTGATACTGATCGGCGCAGGGTTTGATGCACGGGCTTTCAGGCTGGATCACGGACATTGGTTTGAGATTGATGAGCCACAGGTCATCGAGCATAAAAATACCTGTTTGCCAGTAGCGTCCTGTGCCAATGCCCTAGAGCGTATCGCAATAGATTTTTCGCAAGAAACCTTGACCAATAAATTGCCAAAAAATGATGGCATGCCGGTCATTATCGTGATGGAAGGTGTGTTTGGATATTTGACCGAGACCCAAATTAAGCAAACCTTGCAGGCATTGCGGGCAGCGTATCCAAAACATAGCTTGATGTGCGATTTGATGAGTAAGCATTTCATCCAAAAGACGGGCAAGAAGCTCACAGACAGGATAGAAAAGTTAGGCGCAAAATTCCGGTTTTTCCCGGAGAATCCTAAAGATATTTTTGAGCGTTGCGGCTACCAGCATGCTGCCAGCGAATCCATCGTAGAAGAAACTTTGGTAGTACAAAATCAGCGCTTCCCTTTGTTTTTATTGAGGACATTTTTCAAGCGCATTATGCACGGTTACACGATGAACTTGTTTGAAGCGAAAGTGCATTAGTGCTAACCCGGGAACAGCTCCAAAACAACACCAAAGACAGCGCTGGAATAAAAAAGTAACTTTAAAAAAAATCGGTATCCGTGTCACACACGATGCCGATTTTTTTACGATCTGGGTATTGTTAGTCAGCTTATTTACTGCTGGACGACATAATCAGATGCGATTCGTTGTGAGTGTAAATACAGCATTAATAAACTATAAATACAAAGCTGTTTTGAATCCGTGATGCAAATTAAAATTCTTCAGATTGAATTTCAGCAAATTTAAACTCAACAGATTTAAACCTAAGCACTCACGTTAATCACTTGTCCGATTTTTTGCCCGTCCGTATTCACAGAAGGGCTTGGCGGTGGTGGCGCTTGATTTTGAGTTTGTGCTTGAGTCTGAATTTGAGCTTGTGCCTGTGCCTGTGCTTGTGCAGTTGCCTTGACGTTATCGTCGTTGCTGGTCTTGGTGTTGTCTGGCTTTTGTGCCTGCAACTGATCTGTCGCACGCGGAGCAACTGGCGTTGGGGTAGTTGTGCTGCTGCTGACTGAACTAACGCTCATGATGAACTTTCTCTAGTGTTAAGCGTGATGGATATTATTTTGTTAAGTTAGTTAACTCATTAAAATGACATCTTGAAAAGTATTTAAGCAGTTATCTTAAAGACCGATGGTAATTCATCGCAATTCATAATAGATCATTCTATAGCATAGGCAATAAGCAGCGACAATCAAGGCAAATTACTCCATCAACTTAAAAGTATGTCCCGTAATTGACTCACTCTTCACGGGTTTTGTACCTCGAATTAGTCTCTATCCAAGCCTGTATTTCTCAGCGCATTCGTATAATGACGTCATGACTTATAACATCGTTTGGTTTAAACGTGACTTGCGTTTGCAAGATCACATCGCCTTGCACACCGCAGCAAGCCAAGGGCCTGTGCTGTGTCTGTACGTGGTCGAACCTTCGGTCTGGGCGCAGCCAGATGCAGCTAACCAACATTATCAGTTTTTGCTTGAGAGCCTGCGTGATTTATACGCGGCATTACGCCAGCATGGTGGTCAGCTACATATTCTGACCGGCGAGGTACCCGCCGTTTTCGATCAGCTTTTTGCCAGCGCGCCTTTTGCTGCCATGTATTCTCATGAAGAAACCGGTAACGATGTCACCTATCAACGCGATAAAGCGGTGGCGAGTTGGTGCCGTGACCGCCAGATCCATTGGCAAGAATTTGCGCAATTTGGCGTGGTACGCCGATTGCAGAACCGTGATGGCTGGCAACGACAATGGAACGAGCATAACGACCTGCCTTGTGTGCCAGTGCCACAGTTAACTGCGGCCAGTTTTGCAATACCACCGCCATTATTGTCCCTATTGACCACGCCGCAGTTACCTGCCTCGCCTCAAGAGCTGGGTCTGGATTTATTTGATCCGCCGCAACGTCAACGTGGTGGAAGGCAATTGGGCTTGCGCGTGCTGGACAGTTTTTTGACCGACCGCAGTATTCAATATCGTGGCGGGATTTCTTCCCCATTGTCTGCACCGACTGCCTGTTCTCGTTTGTCGCCGTATTTGGCATTTGGTTGTGTGAGTTTGAGAGAGGTAGTGCATGCCACGCGACGCCAGGTCGCTGCCTTACCACCCGGCACAAGTCGTCAAAAGCAAGGCTTGAATGCTTTTGTCAGTCGCTTATATTGGCATTGTCATTTCATCCAAAAACTAGAGAGCGAGCCGCAACTAGAATACCGCAATCTGCATCGGGGTTATGACGGTCTGCGTGAGCATGACTGGAATCAGGCGCACTTTGAGGCACTGACCTCGGCACGTACGGGCTGGCCTCTAGTCGATGCTTGCGTGACCATGTTGCATCAGACTGGCTGGCTTAATTTCAGAATGCGGGCCATGCTGGTCTCGGTCGCCGCTTATCCGCTGTGGCTGGACTGGCGGCCAGTAGGACATTGGCTAGCGCGGCAGTTTTTGGATTACGAACCGGGCATCCACTGGAGCCAGATGCAAATGCAGTCTGGTACGACCGGTATTAATGTGCCGCGTATTTACAATCCGATTAAGCAAGCCAGCGACCATGATCCGCATGGGCGCTTTGTACGCCGCTGGTTACCTGCAATGCGGCGCGTACCCGACTCATGGTTGTTTGAACCTTGGCGTATGCCGCCCGATGTGCAGGCGGCTTGCGGCGTACAGGTGGGTGTCGATATCGCCATGCCCGTGGTCGATATTGATCTCGCCACCCGCGAAGCCAAAGCACGTCTGTTTGCCTTACGCGCCCAGCCCGGTGTGAAATCAGCCAAGGCAGCGATTGTAGAAAAACATGGTTCACGCAAAAAAGATACCGGCAGAACGCGACGCAAATCAGCCGCCAATGCTGCGCAGCAGAATAGCCAGTTAGATTTAGGCTTTTGAGGCAGGAAGACAATTGTAGAATTGCAGTGCTTACTCTAGTTGAAATTGATCTTGCTAAAGCGGATGTCGGTACATATCGGGTCAGGATTTTAACCTCCTCTCCCGCAAGCGACAGAGGGGAATAAAGTCTAAAAAAAGTAAAAAAGAACTCAGTGTAATTTATATACTGGTAGCAAGTATATTTTAAATGTCCATATATTAATTGGACAATATGGCATATTTAGTAAAAATAATGGGGAGTATATTAATTCCCCTGCAATCAGTGAAGCAAAGCACCAGCAGAAAGTCACCCTGGCAAGTGAACTTAGTAAGACCGTATTTCATCATCCGCTCAACAAGGAAAGATCACATGCGCATGCGCAAAAAATCGGATTTGCCGACCAAACTCTGTCCGCAATGCAATCGCCTATTCGCTTGGCGAAAAAAATGGGAGAAGGTATGGGATGAGGTGAAATATTGTTCCGAACGCTGCCGCCGTGATAGCAAGGCTAGCGTATGACCTCTACATCATTCATCCCGACTGCCTTACCAAAAGCCGCGCCAGAGACGATCGTGATTTATTGGTTTCGCAACGATCTGCGGCTGGACGATAATCCCGCGTTGACACAAGCCTGTCAGCATGCGAGTAACTTAGTCCTCGTGTACTGCCACGATCCCGTCATGGAGAAAATGACACGCTGGAATGTGCCGCGCACTAGCCAGCACCGCCAGTATTTTTTAGCATCGGCCTTAGCCGATTTAAATGCACAACTCAGTTTGCAAGACAGTCAATTGCTAGAGATTAAGGGTAGCGCCGCAGAACGCCTGCCCGCATTCGCACGTGATATCGGTGCCACCACAATTTATTGCGAAGAGGTCGCCGCGCCGGAAGAGCAAGAGCAGCTTGCCACTTTGCGCGCAGCCGGTTTGACAGTGCATACGGTTTGGCAATCCAGCCTGCTTGACCCCGCCGATTTACCGTTTGCATGTGATGCTTTGCCAGACGTTTTTACCAGCTTTCGCACCTCGGTCGAGCGGCATGAAGTGCAGCCACCGTTACCGCTGCCAAGACCGGAGAAGATTCCGGCCTTGCCACCGGCTTTCGCTGCTGTACTTGAACAATGGAATAAGGCCGATCTGTTGATGTCCCGGGTGCTTACCACGCACACAGAGTCTGCACTTCAAGCTAAACTTCAAACTCAAATTTACGCAGACAGCCGCTCATCTTTTCCGTATTTTTTACCTGCATTTGCTGGTGGCGCAACTACGGCCTCTGCACATTTGCAGCAGTATTTTGAGCGTAAGCTGGCGCACACTTATAAGCTGACACGCAATGGTTTAACGGGAGCAGATTATTCCACTAAATTTTCTCCCTGGCTGGCGTCTGGCGCAATGTCGGGGCGCATTGCTTACCTGGCGCTGAAAGAATTTGAAGCAAACCACGGTGCCAACGACAGTACGTATTGGATTTGGTTTGAGTTGTTGTGGCGTGACTATTTCCGGTTATTGCATCTTAAATATGGTCGCCAACTTTACCTTGCAAAAGGTCTGACCAGCTTGCCGCCGCCAACGCACAGTGCACGCAGATTTGATGCTTGGTGCCAGGCCAGAACCGGAGAACCACTGATTGATGCTGGCATGGCAGAACTGGCCGCTACCGGTTATTTATCTAATCGCTTGCGCCAGATTGTTGCCAGTTATCTGATCCACGATCTAGGCTGCGACTGGCGTGCCGGTGCCGCTTGGTTTGAGGCGCAATTGATTGACTACGATGTTTATAGCAATCAGGGTAATTGGCTATATATCTCTGGACGAGGAACCGATCCCCGCAACGGACGACGATTTAATATTCAGAAACAAGTTCATGATCATGATAGGGACGGTATTTATCAACGGCTCTGGAACGCACTATAAAGAATGACGATGACCATAACGCAAATGACATCCCAAACCACACTCAGATTGATACTCGGCGACCAGCTTAACTTGCAACATCGCTGGTTTAAAGAGGTAGATGATGCCACCGTCTATGTCTTGATGGAGGTGCGGCAAGAGACCGATTACGTGCTACATCATGCACAAAAAATTCTGGCCATTTTTGCCGGGATGCGCGATCTGGTGCGGCAGTTGCGCGAGGCTGGTCATCGTGTACATTACCTCGCCATCGATGATGTGCATAATCTGCAATCCATGCCAGCCAATATTGATGCGCTGATCGCGCACTACCAAGCCGCATCGTTTGAATATCAGGCACCGGACGAATGGCGTCTTGATCAACAGCTGTACCAGCATGGCCGTCGTTCGCACATTCCGTGGAGGATGGTCGATAGCGAGCATTTTTATACCACCCGCCATCAAGCCGCAGACATTTTTATGGGACGCAAGCAATGGTTGATGGAGTTCTTCTACCGCCAGATGCGGGTACAGAATCAGGTATTGATGGAAGATGCCAAGAAGCCAGTCGGCGGCCAATGGAACTATGATCACGATAATCGCAAACCTTGGCGTGGCACGCCTTTAGAGCCGCAAGATGCGCGCACTTTGCATGATCATTCTGCCTTATGGAAAACCATTGTCGACGCTGGAGTAAAGAGCTTTGGCAATCCCAAAGCCGATCAATTGGCATGGGCGCTAAACCGTGATGAAGCCCTGCAACAACTAGACGCATTTGTCAAGAATGCGCTGCCGCAGTTTGGGGATTTTCAAGATGCGATGAGCGTAAAAGCCTGGCGCTTATTTCACTCGTTGTTGTCGTTTGCCTTAAATGTAAAAATGCTCAACCCGCGTGAAGTCGTTGCCAGAGCCGAGACTGCGTATCACACAGGCCATGCCCCGTTGGCCGCGGTAGAAGGTTTTATCCGGCAAATATTAGGCTGGCGTGAATATGTGCGCGGAGTCTATTGGACGAATATGCCGGAGTACGCCGAGAAGAATTTTTTTGCTCACACTCGCAAGCTTCCTAGCTGGTTTTGGGATGGTAAAACCAAGATGAATTGCCTCTCGCATGCGATTACACAATCGTTAGAGCAAGCGCATGCACATCACATCCAGCGCCTGATGGTGATCGGCAATTTCGCCCTGCTGGCAGGCTTAGATCCGGCTGAAGTACATCGCTGGTATTTGGGTATCTACATCGATGCTTTTGAATGGGTAGAACTTCCCAACACCATTGGCATGAGCCAGTTCGCTGACGGCGGATTATTAGCTACCAAACCCTACGTCTCCAGCGCCGCCTACATCGATCGTATGAGCGATTATTGCAAAGGCTGTCACTACGATAAAAAAGCAAGAATTGGTGAAAACGCCTGTCCCTACAACGCGCTGTATTGGGATTTTTTTCATCGTAATGAGAAGACGCTGGCGAAGAATCCACGTATTGGTATGGCTTACCGGCAGTTAGAAAAAATGGACGAGGGAGCGATTGTAGATTTTCAGACGCAGGCTACTTCTATGCTGGAGAATTTGGATTCGCTTTAATTTTCTGAGAAAAACCCACTTCAAAACTGAGCAACTTCCGGATATAGGCTATCTCTCTTCAGGTTGGGTTAATCATTGCCTTACCCAACCTGAAGGATGAATCTGTTATTCCCATGCTGATGGATCAATGTTGGCGAGTCCCTTAAACACGGGTTTGGAAAACCAATATCCCTGCATCAATTCAATGCCGGATGCGAATAAAAAATCACGTTCCGCGCGGGTTTCTATGCCTTCAGCAAGAACTTTAATATTCAGTTTTTTGCAGATAGAGGTAATTCCTTCAACAATCGCCTGACGCGGCAGATGATGGTCTACCCCACGCACTAAATCCATATCGATTTTGACAAAATCCGGTTGATACTCTGATAGTAAATTGAGGCCTGCGTAACCGGCGCCAAAGTCATCAATCGCCGTTTGAAAACCAAAGTTTCTATACTCACGGATGATATGTACCAGATGCGGCCGGTCTTGTACCCGCTCTCCCTCGGTAACCTCAAATATAATTTTCTCTACCGGAAAATGATATTTCCTTGCTGCCTCAAGCGTGGTACGGATACAGACTTCAGGGCGATACACTGCATTCGGTAAAAAATTGATCGATAAAAATTCTCTCATACCCAGTTTGGCTGCACCCTCGACTGCTTTCATGCGGCATAACTGATCAAAGCGGTAGCGATTATTATCGTTGATTTGCGCAAGAATGCTGGCGGCGGATTCACCGTTTGGGCCGCGCACTAATGCCTCATAGGCGACGATGGAACGGGTAGAGAAATTGACTATCGGTTGATAAGCATATTCAAATTCGATTTCAAAAGGCTCGTTACTTTGACAACCAACACAAGCTCCGCTGACATCTACATTGCTATCTGACTTGACGGGTAAGGTTGAGATCATTGCACACTCATTTTCTTTAAAATCACCAGCAGTGAAGGTTGGGCTAAAAAGTCATTAGCCCAACCTGGAGCTGTCACTTGATATGGCAGTTATGCTACACCATTCTCTTTAAACCATGCAAGACAGCGCATCCAGCCATCTTTGGCATCTGCCTCTACATAGCTTGGACGATAATCGGCATGGAAAGCGTGGCCAGAGTCGGTGTAGACTTTAAAGACTGATTTGCTGGTGCCTTTTTTGAGTTCGGTTTCCATCTTAAAAATAGACTCCGCGTTGATGCCTGTGTCCTTGGCACCATATAAACCAAGGATCGGTGTTTTTAAGCCTGCCGCGATATCTACAGGATTAGTTGGAGACAGTGGTGATGGTTCGCCTACCAGGCGACCGTACCAGGCGACTCCAGCTTTGACATTAGGGTTGTGTGCAGAATACATC
>JANXTO010000057.1 GCA_025352365.1 Undibacterium sp.
TGATCAGCAGATGGACAAATTCCGTGCCGATAATAAGCGCGAACCAACTGCGGATGAAGCCACAAAAATCCGTGCATGGGTGCTGATGAATGTGCGCGGCACGGTACAGGCCGATATTCTGAAAGAAGATCAGGGGCAAAACACCTGCATCTTCTCGACGGAATTCTCGCTCAAAGTCATGGGCGATATCCAAGAGTATTTTGTACATCACCAAGTGCGCAACTTTTATTCGGTATCGATCTCCGGTTATCACATCGCAGAAGCTGGCGCCAATCCGATTTCTCAACTTGCCTTCACCATGTCGAACGGTTTTACTTTTGTGGAAGCCTATCTCGCACGTGGCATGCATATTGATGATTTCGCCGCAAACTTGTCCTTCTTCTTCAGCAATGGCATGGACCCAGAATACACCGTGCTTGGTCGTGTCGCACGTCGCATCTGGGCTGTAGCGATGCGTGATAAATACGGTGCGAATGATCGTAGCCAAAAACTGAAATACCATATTCAGACCAGCGGTCGCTCGTTGCATGCGCAAGAAATCGACTTCAACGATATCCGCACCACGTTGCAAGCGTTAATCGCAATCTACGATAATTGCAATAGCCTGCACACCAATGCGTATGACGAGGCAATCACCACACCAACAGATGAATCCGTACGGCGCGCTCTGGCTATCCAGCTCATCATCAACCGTGAGTGGGGCTTAGCCAAAAACGAGAATCCTATCCAAGGCAGTTTCATCATTGAAGAGCTAACCGAGTTGGTAGAAGAAGCCGTGATGCAAGAGTTTGAACGTATCGCAGAACGTGGTGGCGTATTAGGCGCAATGGAAACCGGCTACCAACGTGGCAAGATCCAGGAAGAATCCATGCACTACGAACACCTGAAACACGACGGCACCTTACCGATCATCGGCGTCAACACCTTCCGCAATCCTAAGCAAGGCGAGACACCACAAAAAATTGAGTTGGCTCGTTCTACCGACGAAGAAAAACAATCGCAATTAACCCGCCTGGCCGACTTCCATCAGCGTCACGCTAAAGACGCACCGCAAGCACTGGCAGCATTGCAGCAAGCCGCGATCAATGATGAAAACGTTTTTGCCAAACTAATGGACGCAGCACGAGTTTGTTCATTGGGGCAAATTACTACGGCGTTGTTTGAGGTTGGCGGGCAGTACCGGCGGAACATGTAATTTTTTCGTTTCATTAATCAATAAAAATCCCGGTTTTATGCCGGGATTTTTATTGATCCAACAGGTGCGACTGCGATGCGCTCATCTCACCTGTAAAAATGTGGCATCCATTTTTGATGCATAGACATGTAGCAAGCGAGGATCTACTTTTTAAACTGTGCATAATTAATATGACAGTCAAGGCGAAAGCCATGATATTTTTATGACTTGTACGGAGTCGCATTGTGCGGCAAGTCTGAGCTTTGGATTCGCCTTTAAATATTTGTATGCAAACATCAAAACAAGCACTCGTACTGCTACTCACAATAACATTCTTATTGACGGCCAGCGCTAGCGAGAATGCCGATACCGCGAAGCTACGATGCGGTTGGTTTCACAATCCCACGCCGCAGAACGCATCGCTGGTTGACCGCGATGGTGAATGGCTTATTAGCATGCAAGGTGGCGCACAAGCCGACGGAGATTGGCCAGAATTCGGGCCCTCGCAATGGGTCAGGACGAACAATCATTATGGCTACGGCTGCGCACGCATTAAGCTTGTTGCCAACGCCGAAACACATGAAGTCTCCAAGATTACCTCAGCCAAGGCAAAGCCACTTAGTGTCTGCCGCAACGACCGCTCTCTGAGGAAGCCAGTCGGCTAAATAGTTAATGCTCTGAGTTCAAGACTACTCGCTTGGTAAAGCGTCGATGAAGGCAGCTTACGTTACTGCTCATTTCATCAGATAGATGTGTATGAAGCTTGTATCTTGACTGTCTGAAGCCTATTCTAAGTTTGTTTCAATTCTGTTTTGGAAGGCAGATAATGACTTTAAACCGTTTCTCCATATCGTATCTGTTGATATCTACAGGTCTATTTGGGATTGCACTGTATTTTCTTACTTCGTACTTCTCTCTCCCTGTTACATTGAATAACGATTTGCTTCGTGGCGTGTGGTTTGGCGTGTGTATCGGTCTGGAAATTTGTGGACTGATATTGCTGGGTAAATCTAGGCATAAGTGTGCATAAGCTAGTGTTGATGAGCTTAGCGACATTTAATCATACCCATACCGATTCGATTCCAAAAGACTAGCTCAGCTCAGGCATAACGAATTGAAGGATTTGCTTGAAAGTACAACATAGAAAAAGCGTGTTTGTAGCCCCGTTAAAGTGGTCCTACACCGATTGAGCAAGCGATTATCACCTCTATTGCACCATACCAGCGCCGTTATGCATCTGTAGCAGATTCGGAACTCAATCTGTATCCTTCTGCTCAGTGAATATATATACCCCTAGGATGTATTATTTATTGTCTTTATAAATGTTGGACAATAAGCTATTTTTTTAAAAAATGTGAGGGAGTATATTCAATTTGAACTTATTTGTCGTTCATGACGTCACATACTCACTTGAGAGTAATTCGGATTCTGGACTCAGTAAATGTATCGTTTTGGAGAAGCGTATAATGAGCATCTTTAAGGTCGCTATCATTGTTGCTGTCTCGTTCGCTGTGCTGGTGGCGAAGGCGGACGAAAACCTATTTCGGCTGGAAGTAAAAAACCAACCAGTAGAAAACGGTAAAACACTAGAAATGGTTTTTGTGGAGACTGCTCGAAACACCGAAAATTCCGAGGTCGAGGTCAGCTTCATTTTTGGTGGCTCAGTCTCTTCTTCACTGTTCACGTTACGTGGCATGTGTGCTCTTACGCGCGAGCATCACGAAAATTATTTCAAGTCAGAATCTTTGGGTGGGAAGCCAACGAGATACAAGGTATCATTCCTCAAAACCGCACCGCCTGACAGCGTGCGACCGGTCAAACCAGAGGATAAAATCTGGTCACTTTCTGAATGCGCTATGTTGAAGTTTTAATCCAGATTTTCGTGAAATATATAGCTACCCAATTTTTTATTTTTACCATAGTTTGCTCATGCAAAAAACTAACTCCTTTTATCCCTTGAGTACGCAAATAATCGGCTTCATCGGCTGGTTTATCATCACCTTTGCTGCGGCGGCCATAGGCGCATTTGCATCGGCGCAGGCGGGGGCTTTTTATATGCAACTTGTTCGCCCTGCCTGGGCACCGCCCGCTTGGCTTTTTGGACCGGTATGGACGCTGTTGTATTTGATAATGGCGATGGCAGTCTGGCTAGTCTGGCGTGCTTATGGGATGCGGCGTGCCGGTGCTGCGCTTGGTATTTTTATTGTGCAGCTTACGGCGAACGCACTGTGGACCTGGTTATTTTTTGTGTGGCATCAAGGAGCTTTAGCATTTGTCGAAATACTGCTGCTTTGGGTACTGATTACTGGCACGATCATCGCCTTTTGGCGTTTGCATAAAGTAGCGGCTTTGCTGCTATTGCCTTATCTGGCGTGGGTCAGTTTTGCTTGCGGTCTGACTTTTTCTACTTGGACGCTCAACCCTGGCGTTTTAGGCTGAACATCCACATTTTGCTGCACGTGTTAAACGATGCTCTGACTTAATCCTCCAGTTTAAAATTAAATTCTAAAACTAAAGTTTGCGGCTTAGAGATCGGCGCATATTTCCACTGAGAGACGGCGGAAATCACTTCTGTATCAAACAGTCTTGCGGGCTTTGCTGAAAGAATTTCGACTTGAGAGACCTTGCCGTCCGTATCAATGTGGACACGCGCTTTTACTACACCGCTCGTGATACCGGATCGGGCGACCTTGTTAGGAAATTTGGGTTGCGTACTGGTTAATAATTTAAGAACTATCTGCTCTGGTACCGGGGTTGTGGCTGGCGTTGATGGAGGCGTAGTCTTTGGCGGCGCAACAACAACGACTGGTGCTGGTGCAACTGCGACCGGCTCGATCACTTTAGGTGCAACTGTCTGCGGCACAACTGCGGTAGGTTTTGGCGTCTCGCGGGAATTCGCCGCAGATTTCTCTGCTAAGGCTTTTGCCTCTTGCGCCAGTTTTGCGTCTTTTGCTAACTTCTCTTCCTGAGCTATTTGCGCAGGCGTTTTGGTCGATGCCATATCCATCCACTTGGTGACATCCGCTGTTCCGCTGTGTTTGTAGGGGTTTTTGACCAGGCCGGTAGGCGCTGACGCCTTACTCTGTGGGACAGATGCCTCATTTGCTGGCTCTTCTGGCGGCGGTGTTTTCTGGCAGGCCGCAAGTAAGCTCGTTGTACAAATGACGCTTACTGCAAAACCAAAAGATGGTTTTATTTTTTTGTGCACCAACATTGGGGTTTTCCTCAGAGTAAAAATTAAATTTACAAAAAAATAAAACTGTTCCGGTTCTGCTCATAACAAATAATTGTGTATTCAAACACTTATCCAATGCTTATCACCGCTTGCTAGGTTTCACATACAGCACCAAATATTGCAGTAAAAAATATACATAATAATTTGCCATGCTTTCATAGATAAGTCTATAAGGCAATATTCGATTCCCGTTTTTCTTTGCAGGAACTGTGCCAAATACGCAATAAGTGATATCCGGCACCAACACACCAAGCAACATGAGTCTGGTCGTCTGCGCAAATAAGAAAAAAGCACATTTTTGTAGATGTGCTTTGCCAGCTCAAATTTGTTAAAGAGAATTTAAAATATTAAAGTAAGCTAATTTGTCGTACGGTAATTTTTTAATTCAGTACAAACTCCGCTAAGTATCTAGTGAACCAACAAACCAACTGAACTGTCAGCTGGCGCTTCGCACTCAGATATAATGCTTCGTACTATCAGAATCGTGCCTAATGCAGCATGTTCATTGCACGTTAAAATATACTCCTCGGTGTCTTTAATTTAGCACTGTGAAACCTCTCTTTAATTTACGCATATGAAAAAGAATTTATCCCTTGTCTTGGCAAGCTTAGTTTTGGCTCTTGGCTATAATGCATTGCCATTTGCCGTCTCCACCGCTTATGCGGAAACTGAAGCGGCGGCACCCACTCCCGCAAAAACTGAAACCGTGCGTCCAGCAATGGGGAAACCACTGAACGAAATTCAGGAGTTACTCGCTGCCAAACAGTATCCGCAAGCATTAGAAAAAATTAATGCTCTTGAATCTATTGAAAACAAAACACCATATGAAATATTTGCGATCGACCGTATGCGTGCAGTCGTCGCGTCAGGCACGAACAATACGGAATTATTGGCGACCTCCTTTGAAGGCATGCTTAAAAGTAATTTCCTTCAGGAGCCTGAACAACTGCGCTTGATAGAAGCGATGGCCGGCACTTATTTCAACGAAAAGAAATATGATTTATCGAAGCAGTGGGCACTACGTTATTTGGCAAAAGATAATACTAGTCAACCAGTGCATTCTTTAATGGCACGTACTATGTATCTGCAAAATGATTTTGCCGGCGCAACGAAAGAGCTAAAGCAGTTAATAGCAGCCGATCAAGATGCTAAACGCACACCTAACAACGATAATTTGCGGCTGCTAGGTAATAGTTATCAACAACTTAAAGATGATGCAAGCTACATCGGTGTTTTAGAATTATTGGTTACGTATTATCCAAAGAAAGAGTACTGGGGCGACTTGATCTACCGTGTTGAACGCAAGCCAGGGTTCTCTGATCGTTTGCGTCTGGATCTATATCGCCTGTTACTCAAAACAAACAATATAGAAGATAGTTCGCAATTTGTTGAAATGGCAGAACTCGCACTTCTGGCGGGCTTGCCCCTAGAGGCACAGCAAGCGGTTGACGCGGGCTATGCAGCTAACATCTTAGGTCAAGGTAAAGATGCAGCCAAGCATAAACAATTACGTGACAAAGCAAACAAACAAGCAGCAGACGATGCTAAAACGCTGGATGCAGGCGAAGCAGCAGCAAAATCGTCCAAAAATGGCACTGGTATGGTCAACATGGGTTACAACTATGTAATCCGTGCACAATACGACAAAGGTTTAGCACTAATGAACGAAGGTATTGCCAAAGGTGGCTTAAAAGCACCTGAAGAAGCTAAGCTACATTTAGGAATGGCATACCTGCAGTCAGGCGACAAAACGAAAGCGGCTGAGATTTTTAAAACGGTACAAGGTAACGATGGATCTGCTGATATCGCTAGATTGTGGATGTTGATGAAGTAAAAATTTAGCTGCATCATAAAAAGGGGCACTGTGACCAGTGCCCCTTTTTTTGTTTAACAATATGAACTCAATTTGCCGTAAATAATGCCGATATTACTTGCTATCAAAAACCACTTTTTGAATTCTATTTTTCCGCCGGACCACCACCGTCCCTGCTAATTTGTCATGCCAGCCTTGCTTGCGCGGATCAAAGGCGACCCAGAGTAAACCCAGTCCCAGCGGGATAGTCGACACGTAATAGCCAAGATAGCGAATAATCAATTGCGTTTTAGTCGGCTCTTTACCAGTTTTGGCATCCACAATCTTGGCAGAAATAGCATCTTTACCTGGCGTTGACTGGCGCTTTATCCAAAACACAATCACCGCAATCGCTGGAAAAATCCAAGACATTAAAAAATCGGCAGGTCCCCGTGCCAACGAGAATGTATCGGCGCCAAGACCAGAACTTGCCGGACTGACATAGGCCCAGCCATAAATCGCAATCAGGATCGGGTATATCACGACGGCTAAAAGTAAAGAATCAACTATACAAGCACCAACCCGCGCCCAAAATCCTACGTATTCCAACTCGTCAACCTCATCTTGTGGCATGGATATTCCTTGGCTAAGAACAAAAAAGCAGATATTCGGATAACAACTACGACATAGTATGCTGATATTAAGTTCGCATCTTAGTAAGCGTGCCGGATAGTTTCTCTTTTAAATAGTACCTTCATCTTAATCACCTTACGCAAAACAAAAAACGCCGTCACAAGGACG
>JANXTO010000129.1 GCA_025352365.1 Undibacterium sp.
GGCAGCGCCACCATGGCACTCATCGGTAACTTGCTTAAGTTGGCCAATTGCTCGGCAGGGATGGCGATACCGATACGTTTTAGCTCTGCTTTTAATTGCGGTAATTGGTAAGGCTGCCATTGTCCCTCGTCGGCGTGGGCAACCATGCTGGTAGTACCAAGTGCGAACAGAGCTGTTGTGGTCGTTGCAAACGTGGTCGCAATGAATTGGATAGTCGAACGTTTATGATTGAACAAGGTAGGTCTCTGCAAATAAGAAATTGAAGGAGTAACGGCAGTTCAGGAGTAAAGATAGTTCCGATGCAAGGCGGCAAGTGTAACAAAATCCCGGAACTGCTTGCCAAGATTTTCTATGACAACTCCGTGGCATGAGTTGAAGTGGAATGGAAGATGACAGGTGGGAAGAGAAGAAGAAAGCAAAGAGAGAAAGCGCAATTGCAAATGCTGGCACTTCAATGTGTAGAAAAAAATCAGCGCAACTCGCCGACCATTGAAATATCCCAAAATTAAATGTCTACTAATCGGGCTTCAGGCAATAGCTTGCAGAATCAGACTTAATTCCACTTTTGATTCATTCATTAACATCTGGCATTTATCAGCATCGAGCTGAAGATTTTTCATTGCAGACGGCATCGCATCCCAATCGAGTCCGGACAGCGAGTCGTTGACAAAATGTGCGTCCAGAAAATCCGCCGTAGCTACCACATCCGTCAAACTAGGTTTGCTAGTCAGTGGCAAATTAATCATACGATGATCCATCACAGCATCACGGATATCCTGATCCATATCCCAGTTTTCTAAAATTGCCGCGCCGATGCTGGCATGCCAATGATCGACTAACTCCCACAGCGCGCTATCGGAAACAAACAAGCCTTGATAGTGGCTTGCACGACTCATAATATAAAACTTGCCGACGTCATGCAGCAAGCCCGCTAACATCGCTTTATCAGGACTTAATCGCGTCATACGTTTTGCGATGATGGAAGATAAGGCAGCAACGCGCAGACTTCTGGTCCACAAACCGTCCATATTTTTGGATAAAACTTCATTCCGCTTTTGGTCGACTAATTGCTTCATCCCGACCGAGATAGCGACATTGCGCACAGCAGTAAAGCCTAACAACATAATTGCAGAACGCAGATCAACTATTTTTTTACCGGTGTGATTAGCCATTGCAGAATTGCTTAAACGCAGCATCTGCGCAGACAATACCGGCTCGGCACTGACGATTCTGACTACTACGTCAATCGACATTTCTGGCTGGCTAAGAGCGCGTCGGATTTTCATCGTCGCATTCAACGATGTGGGGAAAATTAATTCGTTGGACGATAACTCGGCAGTCAATCCTGCTATGAACTCAAACTCGATGGATTTTTCTGTCCTCGTCATATAACCGCACCCTGAATAAAATAATCTGGCTGTGACATTACCATGCTTTTAGCTCTTTTGGGCGAGCGCAAAAAGGTGCATGACGGCCCACAATAAAGCGATTAAACAAGACTAGGTTTGTACCGAATTGACGCCAGAATCGCTATCCCAATTCTGGCTTAGGAGTTGACGACAAGCCCGTTTTTAAAGTTCAAACAAGAAAGATACTCATATCTAGTATATTTTAATCGTCCATATAAATCCGGGACAATATAGCATTTTTGAAAAAATAAATGGGGAGTATATTAAAATCTATCTCTCCAGGCTTACCAGCGACAAAAAATAAACTGCCACGGTGATTGCCATCGGTATGTCACTACCGCAGCAAAAAACCCATTGAGCTTAAGATTTATCCTGCAACAATAATTCTGTAAGTAAAACAGCCTGCACCTTATCGGTCTTCAGCTCGGTATTAAAGCGTTTTTTAAGATTATTTTGCATCGTCGTAAAACCTTCCGGAGTGCGCAAAGCATCTGGCTCGGTAGTAGAGACCGCAACTTGGAATATATCGTTAAGGTTCTTTTTGTTCTCTTGTAACCAATCCAGATCTTCGTTATCTACCTGAATCGTAACTTGCATCCTGGTGACTTGCCCATCGATATTGACGACCGCTTCAGGCAATGCGGCATAGCTGATTGCGATATCGTTGGTCGGCGCCCGATTAACGTAGGTATAGATCGCCACCGTAATACCGATAAACGCCAGCAAAATAACACTGGCGGCATATTGGGCAAAGTTGTCTTTTTTTCTGACCGTGACCGTTTTTCTTCTGGGAGGATCTGGCGGTGGTGATTTTTTTTGATTGGCACCAACCCGCGCCGCTTTTTGGCTCAGAGGGATCATCGGTGGTGTTTGCAAAGCCGGAGAAACTGGGACACTTGCAACGGTCTTGTCTACTTTGTCATTCTCTTTTGATTCAATCTTAGCCGGATCAAGATTAAAACCCCATTCGTCTAAACTTTCATCGCTGATAGCCGAGGTTTTGATGGGTCCGCCGTCCACGGCTTCAAAATCTAGCTTAGCAGTGAGCAGATTTTTTCTTGGATCACTCGTCGCCATGAACTACTCCCTCCTTAATGAATATGCCTTGATACAAATGAATGCCAATCGATTGACGCCAATTGCTATTGTAGTATGGCGCCGCAGTTAATTACTGAATAGAAACAAAAAGAGGACGAAAGAGCATCGTAAAGCATCCATATTGATGCCCTGATTTTGCTGCCTTCCTCCAGATAAAATTCATCCCAGACTGCTTAACTTAATTCTGAAATTATAGTTCTGAAATCTTTCCAGAATAAAGAACTTACGCTGATCTGGCTGATGATCTGCACGAGCGTACAGCGCCAAACTGAGCTTATCCCAATGAAAATTGGGCTTGAAATTATGCTTATTAAGCAACTTCTAGCATGACTTAGCAAAGCTTCGTTACAAACTTAACAGGCGTAACTCATGATCATTCGTTATCATGGCGAATTCCTGAAAAAAACCTATGTTTACAGATAGTTAGAGAAATATTGATGTCTTCACTGAGCAGAAATTCCAGAATCGACAATATCAAAGGTGTTTTGATATTTTTAGTCGTCTTTGGTCATTTAATTGAATTGCATATCGCAGGTGCGCATGTGCTGCACTCAGTGTGGCTGTTTATCTACTCTTTTCACATGCCAATGTTTGCCCTGGTATCCGGCATGTTTTCTAAAGCATCTCTGGACGAAAAACAAAGCAACCAGCTAGTCAAAAATGTAGTGATTCCCCTTGTGGTCTTTGAAATTTTCTACGAAGGTCTGGAGTTACTTTTAAAGGGTAATTTAAGTGTTTATAGCGGACTATTCGCACCCTACTGGATGCTTTGGTATTTGCTGAGCTTGCTGTCATGGCGCTTACTGCTGCCCATGTTTTCGCGCTTGCAGTTCCCGGTGATGATCGCCTTGGGCGTCTCTCTGGTTGCCAGCTATTCAGAGAGCACAGGTTATTTTTTAAGCATCTCACGCACCTTAAGCTTCTTCCCATTTTTCTTGTTGGGCTGGAAAATGGGGCCTAGTTTTTTTGATGGTGGTAAAAAGCACTTAACATTTGTGAGTGTGCCGGTGGTGGCGATTGCGATCACAGCGTCCTTCTTATTGCGCAGTGATTTTGACTATCGTTGGCTGTATGGAAGTTATTCGCTTAACCGCCTTGGTATGGCAAATATGACTGGTACTGCATATCAAATTGCACAATACCTTGTCTCGCTCACAGTTGGTATGGCTTGTTTGCATCTGCTATCGCTGAGAAATTGGGGACTGGCACAAATCGGTCAACGTTCTATGTACGTATTTTTGTGGCACGGACTGGCATTGATTGTGCTGCAACAGACAGGCATGTTGAATGAGATATTTAAGCTTGATCAGGCACTGGCTCTTGTGATCGCTGTTACCGCCAGTGCCATCATTGTGTGGCTGGCATCGCATCCATGGTGTGAGGCTCTGACCCAGAAGCTTCTATTAAAACCAATGTCGTGGTTATTCATTAAGGCGCAGGAAGTGAGCATGCCCACTCCTCCTAAAACGATGGATGTCAAAGTCTCTACGCGAGAACCTTAAATAAAACGGCTATCTTCACCGCCATAGCCAGCATCGCCATCATTACTGGTATCAAACCAGACGCAAATTAAATGACCGACATGCGGTTTATGCCTGGGGGAATCTTATTTCACCTGGATATTGCCTGCATCAAACTGGCGCGGATTTTTGCCAGTAATCCCTGCATAAAAGCGCTGGATTTCAGCCATATCACGCGTAATATCCCCAGATAATTCAAACATACGGCCTATGCCGCAGACTTTGCGTTTGAAGTCCAGGTAGCCTAGCGCAATTGGTACGCCAGCGCCTTGGGCGATGTAATAAAATCCGGTTTTCCAGTGACTGACATTGCCACGCGTGCCTTCTGGCGGGACAATCACTGTCAATGACGAGGTATTTTGGAAAGCCTCAACCGTGCTTTGGACTAAATTGCCAGTGCGCGTGCGATCCACTGGGATACCACCAAGCCAACGCATTACTCCGCTGACAACGGGTGGAAACAAACTGGCTTTACCCATCCAGTAAACATTAAGACGCAGAGCAAAACAAACCAGCAAAGTCACGGGAAAATCCCAATTGCTCGTATGCGGCGCTGCGATCAGCACGTATTTGGGCGCGGTCGGTGTAATACCCTCGACCTTCCAGCCAATCAGTCTCAATATCAATAAAGAAACCCAACGCATCAAAGTATTGATGATGGGCGTGTCAAAAATGGTGTGATGCATGTACTAAGTCTTTGATAAAAATAGAATTTACGCCAAATTGCCGCAGCAAGGCGTCGTGACGAATGCGGCATTATAGAGAGAGACATCCTGCTTTAGGGAAATAAAGAGTGCCATCAATCAAGATGGAGGGTGCGCAAGTGAAAGCGCTGTGACCGTTTGCTGCAACAAGTCAGCATCGATTTATCAGGCGAAGTAAGCTTCGCCCAAATATATACTGCCATTAGTATATTTTAATCTTCCATATAATCACTGGACAATCAGGCATTTTTCCATAAAATAATGGGGAGTATATTAAATCGCGAATTTGCACAAATTGATATTGCGGGACAATTCATATCAATTCTGCTTTGCGGCTAAATTTTGTTCTGTGGCTGATTTATAGCCGCTTTAAGGCTGATTTACCCATGTAATCACGTCTTGCCATTGCGCTATATCTTTTTCTACTCTGGAGGGTGCAACATCCCACAAAGTCGCGCCGTGTGCTGCTAATTGAATATAGTTTTGGGTATCACGTAAATACGCCAGGACAGGTAAGTCTAGTTGTCCGACATAGTGCGCCAATTGATCCGAGGCCCGGCTACGGCCATTGACTCGCATCCCTAGCACGGCTAATTGGTAGTTCTTGTCCCGTTTATTGAGTTTTTTCAAAAAATCCTCCGTAGCGAGGATATCAAAAATAGAAGGTTGCAGAGGGACAATCACCTTGTCCGCCAGTTTTAAGACCGCATCTAATTTACTGCCGCTTAAACCCGCAGGCGTATCCAGCACGATATGTGTCGTTCCTTTGGGTGGTTTTGCGATGTGACCGTCTTGGATTTCCCAGGCGCTGATCGCTGGCAAATTGGCAGGGCGCAACGACAACCATGTGCGTGATGATTGCTGCTTGTCCGCATCGCCCAGCATCACCTTATGCCCTTGTGAGGCAAAGTATCCGGCCAGGTTAGTGGCGAAGGTACTTTTACCAACACCACCTTTAGGATTGACGATAGCGACGACAGGCATAATGACTTCTCATAACAGATAATGATGTTGAAGCTTAAGCTAAAACCAACAATAAAAGTGATGTTAAGAATTCAAATTAAATAATCGCAACAAACAGTCATTTTATGTAGGCACCAAGAGCGCCATTTGTTGCTGGGTGAGATAACACCATTCGCCCTCTTCCAAACCCAGAGAATGCAATGTTAGTTGTCCGACAGCAGTTCTGCTCAACGCCGCACAATGATTGCCGGCTGCTGCCAGCATGCGCTTGACCTGGTGGTACTTGCCTTGCTCCAAGACGATCTCAAGCTGATGATCAGAAAGCTGGCGGCAGGTTTGCGCTGCCAATGGCGCTGGTTCATCATGTAATTGCACGCCCGCCAATAGCTTTTCTATCAATTCGTTGGTGACAGGTTCCGCCGTGGTTGCAACATACACTTTGGGAATATGTCGTTTAGGCGAAGACTGGGCGTGGATAAATGGCCCATCGTCCGACATCAACAACATACCCGTCGTATCATGGTCCAGGCGGCCTACCGGCTGCACATCACGCCAAGAAAACTGCTCCGGCAACAGGCTCAGTACACCGGGATGGTGGCTAGGTTTGCGTGAACATTCAAAATTAGCAGGCTTGTTGAGAACGATATAAATATGTTCACGATATTCCCACTCTTCATCAAAAATATGAAAAGTCAGGCCATCGGTTTCCACGATCGTTTTATAACTGTCCATGACTTCGCCAGCGATGCTCAGTTCGCCGTCATCGATTAGCTCGCGACAGTATTTTCGGGTGCCAAATCCTTGCGATTGCAGGATTTTATCTAGGGATAATTTACTCATGGCGGCACTTTAACAGAAGCGAGGACGTCTGCAAAATTCAGGGTATCAAATTGGTTTTTATTTTTTAAAAACAGTTAAAGGCAAGCTAATGATAAAGATGGTGCCTTGGTCGATGATGCTGTCAACGCTGATATGCCCATCAAGTACGCCAGTCACCAGGTTGTACACAATATTGAGCCCTAATCCGCTACCGCCCTGCCCTAATTTAGTGGTGAAAAATGGATCGAATATGCGTCCGAGATTGGCCGCGGGTATGCCTTTGCCGTTATCGCTGACCACAATTTCCACTTTATCTTCTTCAAACAACTTGGCAGAAATATGCACCACACCGCGGATGTCACCTTCAAAAGCATGAATAAAGGCATTGTTAATCAGATTGGTCAACACTTGCCCCAGAGGACCGGGGTAACTATCCAGAATAATCTTAGGCGGAATCGTATACACC
>JANXTO010000111.1 GCA_025352365.1 Undibacterium sp.
TTTATTGCTGCTACATAGAAGTTAACGTATTTGACCAAAATTAAAGGCGGACAGCAAAGCCAAATCAGCTTTTATCAGGGCGTAAAACGACAAACGTCGTTAATAAACAACGGAAATTAATTAATTACCAATAATTAGGTCGCATATAGCTTCGCCTTAGTCAATGCCAAAACAAAAGGAGTCTTATTGAATAAGACTCCCCAAGCGTACTGATTAAGCAATTTTTTTTATTTAATTCGTTGTTTATTTATTAAAACAGATGTGTGATGCCTACAGATAAACCTGTCTGTTTAGTTTGTGTACCGATTTGAAATATAGGACCACTTAATTTTCTAGAATCAGCTTCCACATAGAAGTTGGTACGCTTTGATAATGCATAGGTAGCAGCAACAACTAGATTTTTACGAGATGAATCGACAGTCGTTGTCGCAGATGTTGGGATAGTTGCATCCGTAACATAATATGCGCCAGTCAATTCAATTTGTGGACTGATGTTGTAATTCACTCCAGCCCAGTAAGATTTTTGATCCTGATCAATTTTCACTGCAGTTTCTTGCTTTTCTTTAACAAAGCCAGCAGTAACACGCCATCCGTCGCCCTTGTACCCAGCACCAACGGTATAGTATTTATTGATAAACCCAAGGATATTAGTAGACATGTAAGTGCCACCAAAATTTACCGGGCCAGTCGCATAAGATGCAGCAATCGACTTGACAGTATTACGGCTAGTATCACCAGCAACTTCGCCCAAAGCATACTCAGCGCTTAGTTTTACGCCACTGAGTATCGCTGTGTACTGGATGTCGTTATTGAAACGAGTTGCACCACCGCCACTGAAAAGTGCTGGGAAGAACAATGCGACACCAGCTACTGGGGACGTAATAGCAGGGAATTTGTAGCTAAACGGCTCGTAAGTACCGATCGTTTTAAAAGCTAAGGAGTATTGACGACCTAAGTCGATATTACCGAAATCACCTGTTACACCAACAAAAGCGGAGCGGTTAAACATAACGCCTGCGCTGTCCAAGCTACCTGTTGCCGTGTTAAAGCCGGACTCCAATACGAAGTGAGCATTCATACCGCCGCCCAAATCTTCGACGCCTTTAAAACCCAAGCGATTGGAGTTATAAGTACCGTTTGAACCCATAGTGATTCTACTGTTACCAGCAGCATCAACGTTTGTTACGCTGCGAATACCTGCATCAATAGAACCATAAACCGTTACGGATGATTGTGCCGAAGCAATAGCTGCAAATGCGCTGAGAACTGCAAATGCGATAAGCGTTTTTTTCATTTAGTGTGTCTCCAAAATTTTTGGTTTTATAAAGGTTACTGATCTCTACCAGTTTAATTTTAAGTTGCCTTGGCCTTACTTTGACCTCAACACCTTTCGTCTTAGAATCTATACATATTGAAACAAATTAAGCCAAATTGGGCAAAGAGAATTTGCGAACGGTCGTGTTTAAACAAATTAAATGTGGCGCCTTCACAACAACGAAGTTTTTTTAACATATAAAAGACTCAACTTTTAGGTCAATTATGGATCTGTATGTGCAAAGCACAATACAAAGCAGAGGTTTACAATAAGCACCAATAAATAAAAATAACTAGATTAAAAAAGACGTATTGAACAAAAAAAGGCTAAGCATATGTTGGATATAGACAAATTTATTATCGGTTTCGATCGCGCTCTGCGTGTCGTCAATGGTCAGGCGCATGCCTCACGCGCGCAACCCGGCCACGATTTAGAGGAAGCAGTATTAAGTGAACAAGACCGTAAGCACAGCGCAGGACTAATGCGCGTGAATCATGTAGGTGAGGTATGCGCGCAGGCTTTGTATGATGCCCAAGCGCGTGTTACAAAGTCTAAGGACATCCAACAGGCATTTAATCATTCAGGCAAAGAGGAAGAAGATCATCTGGCTTGGACTACGCAGAGG
Source organism: Undibacterium sp. (assembly GCA_025352365.1). GTDB lineage: Bacteria > Pseudomonadota > Gammaproteobacteria > Burkholderiales > Burkholderiaceae_D > Undibacterium. The sequence goes on from JANXTO010000111.1 coordinate 1,941, forward strand.
CTGGTTGACTTAAACTCACACACCAGTTTTTTAAATCCGGTTTGGTACGCCAGTGCCTATGCCTGCGGCACGATTGCTGCCCATTGTGGCGACGCAATTAGCTTGGGATTTGTAGTGGAGACAGAGAAGCAGGTCGAAGCGCATTTGGCAAGTCATCTGGACAAGCTTCCATCCGATGATAAAAAATCAAAAGCCATCGTGGAACAAATGCGTCTGGACGAAATTGCCCATGGTGCGGCGGCCGACGCGCTTGGGGCTTCTGTGCTGCCGCTACCGTTCCGGTTCTTAATGAAGGGTATGTCTAAGGTCATGACAACGACTGCATACTATCTGTGACGATTCGTGACTGCTGGTGATGTTTAAATATCGGCGACGTTACTCATAAAATGAACAAAACGTTGCCTTAATATTCTAAAAAATTACAACATCAAAAAACAGGCAGCCGCAACCGCGGTTGGTATCAGAGCAGAGATCATCAGGCCTAGCGGGCTGATTGCCTGCTCATCGAAACACTCTTTCAAAATCGCAAACCCGGCTGGATTAGGTGCATTGGCAATCACCGTCAGACCGCCACCTGTCACTGCACCGGCGACCAGCGCATATTTAGCACCATCCGATAAGCCAGATACCAGCGAACCCAAATAAGTCAGCGCCGCATTATCAGTAATCGCCGTTAAACCCATAGAACCAAAAAATAAAACGGTGGAATCCATACCCGCCAGTATTGGTTGCAACCACCATTGCTGCTTTCCACCCAATACAACCAAACCAGCTAAAAAGAATGCCACGAGTAAACCCTCGCGCAGCATCAGCTTGTCCTGATAGCGTTGATATGCCTCAGTAAAGCCCAAGAAAAACAAAAATAATCCCATAAAGACCGCAGGATAATGCGCAAACACAACGGTAGCGCCTAAAAATAAATAATGAACCAATACAACAGCAAATGGTACAGGCGCATGAGTGGCATTGGTAGACGCACTACCAACCACCGCAAGCTTAATCGTCATCAATTGTTTGCGAAAAACCATCGTTATGATGAGCGCATTAATCAACACAGCAATCGCCGCTTTCCAACCAAATACGCTAGACATAAAACGGATATCCCAACCCCATTTTTCTGCCACCATTAATACTGGCGGTGCAGCGAAAGGAGTCAACACACCGCCAATAGAAATATTTACAAACAAAACACCCAGCGTCGCGTACTTTAACTTTTGAGAAATATCTTTCGTATAAAAACGGTCACGCAACATTAAGGCCGCCAAGGTCATGGCAGCAGGCTCAGTGACCAGAGAACCCAGCAAAGGCACCAGACTCAAGCATAAAAAATAAGCGCTAACGGCTGGATTCACCGGCAGTATCGCCGCGATACGGCTGACTAAGTTCTGCACCGATTGCAAAATAGGTTTTGTCCCTGCAATCGTCAGTATCACGAAGACAAATAGCGGCTCAGTAAAATTTTGGCTTTCTATATAACTGATGGCTGCTTTCTGATGATCTAGCACAGCAATACAGCCAACCAATACTAACGCCCAAAAACCAAAGACAACTTCTACTTCACCCAGCAAATGCCATAAACCAGCATGATTTTTACTCGTGTGTGCCAGATGTAAAAAATGCTTGGTCGAGAATGTATGCAACACCGCCAATCCAAAAATCGCCGCGCCTACATAATTAATTAATTGCGTGTTATCCATATTAAATTAAGCTTTTTAAATGTATTCGGGTTGATAGAGCAAAGTCGGGTTTTACACTTTATCCAATTTTGCAATACTTAAGTCCAGCAACTTCATGCCTTGCCGTCCAAAATTGATATGCGCTCTGGCATGGCTGCCGCCACCTTCAATATTCACAATCACGCCCTCGCCAAACTTGGCATGCATCACCGTTTCGCCGATGCGCCAGCCGGGCTTGCTGCTAGTTTTATTAAAATTCTGTGCAATATGATTTGCCCCTGTCGATGGCTCTTCATCCCAGGCAGATTTTTTATTACCGAACCAGCTTGGCTGGATTTTTGGCGACAGCCATTTGATCGATTCTTCTGGCATCTCATCAAAAAATCGTGAGCGCATGTTGTAGCGTGTTTGTCCGTGCAGCATGCGCGTCTGAGAGAAACTAATATACAGCCGCTTGCGTGCCCGCGTGATCGCCACATACATCAGACGCCGTTCTTCTTCTACGCCAGAATCTTCCTTCGCGCTATTCTCATGCGGGAACAAACCCTCTTCTAAACCAGTGATGAAGACAGCATCAAATTCTAAACCTTTAGCAGAATGCACCGTCATCAGTTGCAGGGCATCTTGTCCCACCTGCGCCTGATTGTCGCCTGCTTCTAAAGATGCGTGTGATAAAAATGCTGACAACGGCGACATTACTGTGGGCAGGGCAGCGTCTGCGTCAATAATCTCTACACCATCGGCAATCGTCACCAGACCGACCGCCGCTTGTGACGCAGGTCCCAACAAAGCTGGGGCATCCGAACCAAAACCTTCTTCGGAAATAAACAGTGTCGCCGCATTGACTAACTGCTCCAAGTTTTCGATACGGTCAGCGCCTTCTTTCTCGTTATGATAATGCGTCATCAGACTACTCAAATCGAGGACAATTTTAACCATTTCTGGCAAAGGCAAACGCTGGGTTTCAAATCGTGCGCTCTCAATCAATTTTACAAAATTACCCAGAGAAGTACCCGCTTTACCAGCGACATAAGGTACCGCAGCGTAGAGCGAAATACCATATTGTTTGGCTGAATCTTGCAGCTGCTCTAAGGAGCGTGCGCCAATCCCGCGCGCCGGGAAATTGACAACACGCAAAAAGGCAGAATCATTATGCGGATTATCCATCAGCTGCAAATAAGCAATCGCATGCTTAATCTCGGCACGCTCAAAATAGCGCTGACCGCCATACACTTTGTAGGGCAAATTCGCTGTGAACAAAGCATGCTCTATCACCCGCGATTGCGCATTAGAGCGATACAGAATCGCGATTTCGCTACGCAACGAGCCTTCTCGTATCAGGTTCTTGGCCTCCTCAATAATCCATTGGGCCTCCTGAATATCGCTGCTAGCCTCATAGATGCGTACCGGTTCTCCATGGCCTGCATCGGTACGCAAATTTTTACCAAGGCGCTTGCTGTTATTGGCGATCAGGGTATTTGCAGTATCCAGAATATGCCCATGCGAGCGATAGTTTTGCTCCAGCTTAATAATATTTTCGACTTTAAATTCTTGCTCAAACGAGGACATATTGCCGACGTTGGCACCGCGAAAAGCATAAATACTCTGGTCATCATCGCCGACCGCAAACACGGCGCCGCTGTGTTGATTGCCCTGCCCCGACATCAGCTTTAGCCACTTGTATTGCAGGTCATTGGTATCCTGAAACTCATCGACCAGAATATGTCTAAACCTGGCCTGATAATGTTCACGCAAAGGTTGGTTGCGGCTGAGTAGTTCATACGTACGCAATAATAACTCGGCAAAATCGACAACGCCCTCACGTTGACATTGCGCGTCATAGAGCTCATATAACGCCACCATTTTGCGGTTGAAATCATCATAAGCATCCACCGCCGCTGCCCGCAAACCCTGATCTTTTGCACCGTTGATAAAGTACATCAAGGTACGCGGCGGGAACTTCTCATCATCGACATTGTTTGCTTTCAGCAAGCGCTTGATAAACGAGAGCTGGTCCGATGAATCCAGAATCTGAAACGTCTGCGGCAAACTGGCATCACGATGATGCGCGCGCAACAAGCGATTACATAAACCGTGGAAGGTACCTATCCACAAGCCGCGCGTATTAATCGGCAACATCGCCGACAAACGCAATAACATTTCTTTGGAGGCTTTATTGGTGAACGTGACTGCCAGAATCCCTTGCGGTGATACTTGTCCGGTTTGGATTAACCAGGCAATCCGGGTGGTCAGAACACGGGTTTTACCAGAGCCAGCGCCCGCTAAAATCAGAGCCGATTGAGAAGGTAAAGTGACAGCGGCGAGCTGTTCTGGATTCAGATTATGAAGAAGATTTTGCATCCCATGATTATACGGGAGTAACACGCTAGCGAACTTCTAAAAACCCTCACTACTAAAGAGCATCAAATGCCTCAAGCACATTGTATTGCTGCAAAACAGAGCCGTGCCAGCGTATTGCTATGTCGACGTATTGCTATGTCCACGTGATCAATCCTGCTTAGCGCTGTATCTCGATTAAATGGCTTTTAGAAGCTCGCCCTGATAATCACCTAAAAGAACTCCTATACATCGATCAATATCGGAAAATTGCATATACTCCCCATTATTTTTATGAAAAACACCTTATTGTCCAATGATTCTATGGACACTTTAAAAATACACTCCATGAGTATATTTATTCAGAAGAGAGCAACAAATGCCTTTGCAGCCGCTTTTGGGTCGTCCGCCAGATAAATGCTGCTGATCGCTGCGACCATGTTGGCTCCTGCCTGTACCAGTGGTCTGGCATTGTCCACCGTCATCCCGCCGATTACCACGTTGGGCAACGCAACTTTGGAGTTAGCTTCATTGATGATGCTGGCGGGCGTGGTCACCGGATATTGTTTCACTCTCGACGGATAAAAGCCGCCAAACGCCACGTAGCTTGCGCCTGCTTTTTGTGCTGAATGTGCGAGATGCAAATCGCCATAGCAAGAAGCGCCTACGATTTTATCTGCGCCGACTTGGATACGCACCTCTGCCACCCTGGCATCGGTGCCACCAACATGTATTCCATCCGCATCCAAGGCAAGGCACAACTCAATATGGTCGTTAATGATGAAGGGAATAGCGTAACGCTGACAAAGACTTTGCAAAGCACAAGCTTGCTGCATACGTAGCTTGATATCTGCAAATTTATGGCGATATTGCAGCAACTTAGCGCCACCTTGTATGGCTTGCTCGCTAACGGCAAGCAGTCGGTCAGTATCGTCCCAATCGGGCGTTACCAGATATAAACCTGCGAACTGAGATGGAAGAGTGGGCATTTTTTTCTTTCTGTTTTTAGATACGACAAGGAATCAATTGCCCCGGTGCGATCGCGTACGCTTGCGCCAGACTGTCTTGGGTATAGCGTTGCGCATTCTCTAGCGCTTCGCCCATCGATGCGCCTGCCGCAAGTTGCCCTGCAATCGCGGATGCCAGCGTGCAGCCACTTCCGTGGTAGCCGGCAGGCAATCGATCCCATTGCCATTGCTGGTGATGTCCAGCGGCGAACCAATGATTGTTAACTTGCATCCCGGTACCATGACCACCTTTGATGAATACATCACGGCAAGCAAATTGCAATAGTCGCCGCGCTTGTTGGACTAGGTCGCCAGTTGTAGGGCACAAACGCTGCGCTTCCAGCAAGTTGGGGGTGATCAGAGTGGCGACTTTCAATAGCGGCTGGATGACCTGCTCCGGCGCATCGTCTAGCAACAAGGTGTCGCCATGCCCGCTGACCAAAACCGGATCTACTACGATTGGAATATGCGGCATACCGGGCTGAGTTTGCACAATTTCAGCCACCAGCTCTGTAATACATTCTGCATTAACACGATCCGCGACAATCCCAATTTTGATCGCAGCAATTTTGCATTGCTTGAGCAAAACTCGGACTTGATGCCGGATAATGTCCGCATTGACCGCATGCACAGCAAATACCCGGTCGTTGTCTTGCACGGTCAAGGCGGTAATGATCGTCAACGCATGTGCGCCCTGCGCTGCAATCGCTTCGCTATCAGCCTGTATGCCAGCGCCGCCACTGGGATCGTGTCCGGCAAAAACTAGTACGCAAGGTCGCTGTCTTGTCTTCGGACTGGTAGCAACATTGTCGGATTGATTGGCAGATTTATTCTCCAATGAATTTTTCATCATCGTCACCGATGCCACCGATGTCATACCACTCGCCCCACCATCGACGAGGACGCTGATGCCACAAATTTTTTAGGAATACGTCCTGCTAAAAATGCCTCACGTCCTGCCTCCACGGCCAAGCCCATCGCACGTGCCATCCGGATCGGATCATGCGCACCGGCAATCGCCGTGTTCATCAAAACGCCGTCGCAACCCAACTCCATGGCAATCGCCGCATCTGAGGCGGTACCAACGCCAGCATCAACCAATACCGGCACAGTAGCTTGCTGAATAATCAGCGACAAATTCCAGGGATTGAGTATCCCCATACCCGATCCAATTAACGATGCCAAAGGCATGATCGCAACACAACCGATGTCTTCTAACATCTTTGCCTGAATCGGATCATCGCTGCAATACACCATCACATCAAAACCCTCTTTGACCAGAATGTTTGCGGCTTTCAGAGTTTCTGGCATATTGGGGAATAAGGTCTTTTCATCCCCCAGCACCTCCAGCTTGCACAGCTTGTGACCACCCAATAATTCACGTCCCAATTGCAAGGTGTACACCGCATCTTCCGCGTTATAACAACCGGCAGAATTTGGCAAGATCGTGTATTTACTCGGTGGCACCGCATCCAATAAGCTAGGTGCATTAGGATCTTGCCCGATGTTGACCCGACGGATGGCTACCGTAATGATCTCCGCGCCACTGACCTCCGTCGCCAGCCGTGTCTGCTCTAAATCTTTGTACTTGCCGCTACCAACCAGCAAACGCGAACGATAAGTTTTACCAGCGATAATAAGACCGGGTGTGTGTTCTTTTTGCATAAAAATTCCTTTTCGTGAATTTCATCTATTTTTTTGGGGCGCACCTCGCGCACTGAACTGGACGAAGAAAATGAGGTATCACATCAACCGCCGCCGATGGCACGCACCACATCGACCTTGTCTTGCAGCTGCAAGTAATGGCTAGTCCATTCCGTGCGAGCGACAATCTGGCGGTTCACGGCGACAGCAATCGCCTGTCCAGATAAGTTGAGTGTCACGATCAGTTCTGCCAGCGTTTTTTCATGGTGGATCTGATAGGATTCACCATTTAATACGATATAAGTCATGGCAAGGGCTTATTGTTTTCTGTAGATTTCTGCACCGGATTTAACGAACTCAATCGCTTTCACTTCCATCCCTTGCTTCAACGCTGCGATCTCGGTGATGCCTTGTTTAGCGGCGTAATCCCGGACTTCTTGCGTGATCTTCATTGAGCAAAAATGGGGACCGCACATTGAACAGAAATGGGCGACTTTGGCAGAATCCTTAGGTAGCGTCTCATCATGGAATTCACGCGCCTTATCGGGATCGAGTCCGATATTGAACTGATCATCCCAACGGAATTCAAAACGGGCTTTAGACAAAGCGTTATCGCGGATTTGCGCACCCGGATGTCCCTTTGCCAGATCGGCTGCATGAGCGGCAATTTTGTAGGTAATGATGCCGTCTTTGACGTCGACTTTATTCGGCAAACCCAAGTGTTCTTTTGGCGTGACGTAGCACAGCATCGCCGTGCCATACCAGCCAATTTGTGCGGCACCGATGCCGGAAGTGATGTGATCGTAACCCGGTGCGATGTCGGTCGTCAGTGGTCCCAGCGTATAAAAAGGCGCTTCGTGACATTGCTCTAACTGCAAATCCATATTCTCTTTGATGAGATGCATAGGTACATGACCAGGGCCTTCGATCATGACTTGCACATCATGCTTCCAGGCGATGGTGGTCAGCTCACCCAGAGTTTTTAATTCGCCTAATTGTGCTTCATCATTGGCATCATAAATCGAGCCTGGGCGCAGGCCGTCACCCAGACTAAATGACACGTCATAGGCTTTCATGATCTCGCAGATGTCTTCAAAATGCTCGTACAAGAAGCTCTCTTTATGATGCGCCAGACACCATTTCGCCATGATCGATCCGCCGCGAGAAACGATACCGGTCATCCGTTTTGCCGTCATCGGTACGTATTGCAATCGCACTCCAGCATGAATGGTGAAATAATCCACGCCCTGCTCCGCCTGCTCGATCAATGTGTCGCGAAAAATCTCCCAAGTCAGATCTTCGGCCTTGCCATTGACCTTCTCCAACGCCTGATAAATCGGGACGGTACCGATTGGCACAGGTGAGTTGCGGATGATCCATTCCCGCGTCTCATGTATGTGTTTGCCAGTGGACAAATCCATCACGTTGTCGCCACCCCAGCGAATCGCCCATGTCATTTTTTCGACTTCTTCACCAATACTGGAAGTCACTGCAGAATTGCCGATATTGGCATTAATTTTGACTAAAAAATTACGCCCGATAATCATCGGCTCAACTTCTGGATGATTGATGTTGGCGGGGATAATGGCGCGACCACGCGCTATTTCTGAGCGCACAAATTCTGGTGTAATCAGATCAGGAATTGACGCACCGAAAGATTGCCCCGGATGCTGACGACCCATAACCTCAGCTAGCTTGTTTCCCATAGGGCCAGAGGCTTTTAGATTGGCGAGATATTCCTGACGTTGCAGATTCTCACGGATGGCAATGTACTCCATCTCGGGCGTGATGATGCCCTGTCTTGCGTAGTGCATCTGAGTGACATTTTTTCCGGCTAACGCTCGGCGTGGTTGACGCTTCAGATTAAAACGTAGCTCTGCCAGCTTAGGATCGTTGAGTCTTTCAATCCCGTAATCGGAGGATGGGCCGGACAACTCTTCCGTGTCATTGCGTTCTGCAATCCATGCACCACGTACCGAGGCAAGGCCGGATCGGATGTCGATTTTGACCTCTGGATCAGAGTAAGGTCCTGAGGTGTCATAGACATAAATTGGTGGGTTTTTTTCAGAGCCAAACATCGCTGGCGTATCAGATTGACTGATCTGGCGCATAGGCACACGGATATCAGGACGACTGCCTTGGATGTAAATTTTGCAGGAATTTGGTAACGGCTGGATTGCGGCTTGATCTACTACTGCGGTAGCGGATAGAAATTGTGGATTGGCGTTCATTTTTGCTCCCATTGACGTGCACATTGTTGGTGGCAGCGTGGGAGGCTTGAGGTGCGCACGGTGAAGATGATGAGGGTTCGAGTCGCCCCGTGCGGCACTAATTTGCTTCCCTTCGCTGGCATTATCCAGATCAGGTTCAAGGGTATTTCTCACCCGTCAGCGTCTTCTTGCTGGCAGGACCCCTAGCATTTCTCTTATTCAGTTGCGTGTATTCAGTTGCGTTTATTCAGATACGTTTATTCAGATACTAATTGCGATGCTTGTTTAAAACATTGTTGCATCTTGTAGCTTCAAAATTATCTCAAAAACCAGAAGCATTATAACGACTTTCTGTTAACAGATCGTTTGATTTTTTTAATTCGTATTGATTTCTTTGCGCTTTACCGGCCCGATAACTTCGATTAATTCCACCATATTAGCGCTGATCGCCGCGGACAAATCATGATCCAGAATCGGCATTGCTTGTTCGTGCGGCACCAGCAAACGTGCCAGTCCATATGCGCGGTTGCGCCCGTGCGCTTTGCCCAGATATAAAGCTATATCCGCCATTTGCATGGCTTTTTCCCAACTACAAATCTCCTCGGGAATATCTGAAAAAGGTAAGGAAATAAATCCTGCTGTAACGGTAACGGGGATGGCATTCTCACCAACCTGAACCGGATTTTCGCCAATGGCAGACAGCACGCGCTCGACTAATTTTTTCAATAGAGTGGGATTGGATTTAGGTGAATAAATCAAAAACTCTTCACCACCCCAACGCAACACCATATCTGAATCTCGTACTGTTTTTTTCAAGCGATGAGCGACTTCCATCAATACACTGTCGCCGATCGCATGACCCCAAGTATCATTAATTTGTTTGAAATGATCGATGTCCAATAAGAGCAGACAATCGGGATTATCACTATCGTTTTCGCGCCGCTCTCTCTCACTACTGAGCTCCCGATTTTTCATGATCTCTAAAAAAGATCGCCGGTTATAGAGTCCAGTTAAAGGATCGCGCACTGCATGGAATTCTAATTGCAAATTCGCCTCGACTAATTTTGCATTCGTTTTTCTGACGCGGCGATACAACAAGAAAATAAATATCCCGGCCATCACTGTCAACATGGCACCAAGCAAAGTGATGACCTGTTGTAGCCGACGATTTTTTATATCGGCATCTTTTAACTGGTTATCACGGCCTAATAACTCGATCTGCTTTTGTCGCTTATCAGCATTAAATGTCTCTTGTAAAGTGGCGACGGCCTTGGCACTTTCTGCTTTGAATAAATCATCGCTCAGCGTCTCTTTCTTATGCATGGTGGCGACTGCTTCTTTGTACATACCCGCGTGCTCATACATGAGGCCAAGCTCTCCCAAAATACCCTCCACATTGGTTTTAGAATCGATACTTTCAAAGTAGGCGATCACGCTATTTATTTTTTCTGCGCCCTGGACAACCTTACCTTGCCCGCCAAGTGCAAATCCCCAATTGACGTTGGCAAGCTGCTTTAAATACTCATCATGAATTGCATCCGCTTTTTCATAAGCGATCTTGGTAGTACGCTCAGCCTCAACAAAATTATGCATGATCAGATATTGATCGGCGACATTATCGAGGGCGCTAATTTCTACCGCTGGGATGCCAGCATCACGCGCGATATTGAGTGTCTTTTGAAAAGAACTAAGCGCATCTTTGTTGCGGTCTAACTGCGCATAAGCAACACCCTGCACCATAGTCAGAGAAGCTAGACTTTTCAGGTCGGTGGTTGCTGAAGAAATCGCCAAGGCTTCATCCACAGTCGCCAGCGCCTTCTCTGGATTTTTCATCGTGGTGTACAGGCGACTGATCGAGTCCAGATGATACAACTTGGCATGCGCTTGCCGGCGTGGTTGCAGATCGGTGAGTTTGAGTGCATCCAGATAATAAGACAGTGCCAGTTCAAACCGTCCGGTCGATGCATACACCGCGCCAAACGCACTGCTGATACGCATTTTTAGCTCCGGATCGGACGAGGCTTTGATTGCATCCTGAACCTCGGTCAGCTTGGCAATACTTTGCTCGGGATGGCCATCATCAATCTCATCAAACGCCTGATTGACCTTGGCAAAATTGATAGAACGCTGATCACCTTCTTTGACTGCCAAAGCCATTAAGGTCGCATTCACCTTTTTTGCAGAACTCGCCTTACCAGCGTCGTACAGCAAGCCAATCATCAGTTTGAGCGCTTTTAATTTGACTTGATAACTGGCATCGGCCGGGAGTTTTTCTTGAAAGCTTTGCAACTGCTTTAATGCATTGGCATTATCGGTATCACCAAGAATCTGAATCTGATCAATCTGCGCCAAATCTGCAGCCTCATCAGCGCGTACGGGCGCCGCTGTCAGGCCAAGAGCCAGTAACAGAACAACGGCGCGGGAACAATGCAGTATCAGTTTATTGTCAAACATACGCTCAAACAGAAATGCTTCTTCGTTATCAGGAACTTCTAAAAATAAGGATATAGCTTTGCTTGCGAACGGCAACTGGCTCTGACGAATCAATGTGATTTTTAAAACCAATGACATGCTAGCATTTTAATTAGCGCTTTCTTTGGCATTCTGAGCGAATACCCATGCTGCGATGCAAGCAGACCACAAAGCATGATTGCGACCTGATCTGACTACGACCGCAGGCTTGATCCAATTAAGATATTAATATACTCAGGAGATGTATATTTAGGCTGTCCATATAAAATATGGACAAATCGCTATTTTTTATAAAAATAATGGGGAGTATATGGAAAATTAAGCTAAATTAAGCTGATATCAATATAAAATATCTCGCTACGCTGGTACTTCTATGGCATTCCATCAGTGCATCCCGCACTTTATTAATCCTGATCTAAAGCTAACTGGTAGCCAGTGATTGTCTACTCCAATCCAAGCGTATTTAGCAGGCGAAAAAAGAATATTCAAAATCAGGCCGATTTTATGCCGCATATCTTATGCAGCATATTTTAGATTTGTTACGGCTGTCCCTTATAATCAAGGATTGAGCAAACCAACCAAACCTAGATCACATCATGGAATTAGCCAAGTCATTTGAGCCCGCCGATATTGAAGCATTTTGGCGCACAGAGTGGGAAAAGCGCGGATATTTCGCCGCCAGTACCGATGCCAGCAAACCGTCTTTCAGCATCCAGCTACCGCCGCCCAACGTCACTGGCACATTGCATATGGGGCATGCATTTAATCAAACGATCATGGATGGACTGACGCGCTACTACCGTATGCGCGGCCACAACACAGCTTGGATACCAGGCACTGATCACGCCGGCATTGCGACCCAAATCGTGGTGGAACGCCAGCTTGATGCGCAAAAAATTTCACGCCATGATTTAGGGCGCGAAAAATTTTTAGAAAAAGTCTGGGAGTGGAAAGAAAAATCCGGCTCTACCATCACCGGCCAGATGCGCCGCATGGGCGCTTCTGCAGACTGGCAACGCGAATACTTCACGATGGATGCACCGCGCTCCAAAGTCGTCACTGAAGTATTTGTCAAACTGGTAGAACAGGGTCTGATCTATCGCGGTAAGCGTCTGGTCAACTGGGATCCAGTGTTGGGTACTGCTGTGTCCGATCTGGAAGTTGTGTCGGAAGAAGAAGACGGCTTTATGTGGCATATCTGCTATCCGTTTGCGGATGGCAGCGGACATTTGACGGTAGCGACTACGCGTCCAGAAACCTTGCTGGGCGACGTCGCCGTTGCGGTTGATCCTACTGATGAACGGTATATCCATCTGGTCGGCAAGATGTTAAAACTGCCGCTGACGGACAGAGAAATCCCCGTTATCGCCGACGAGTATGTTGATAAAGAATTTGGTACGGGCTGCGTCAAGATCACGCCGGCGCATGACTTTAACGATTATGCGGTGGGTCAGCGTCATCAACTGGAATTGATCAGCGTCCTTACACTGGACGCAAAAATCAACGAGAACGGATCAACACCTTACCAAGGTATGGACAGATTTGTCGCACGTAAACAAATCGTCGCCGACCTCGACGCACAAGGTTTATTAGAGTCCGTTAAGCCGCACAAATTAATGGTACCGCGTGGCGACCGTACCAATGTCGTGATCGAGCCGATGTTGACCGACCAGTGGTTTATGGCGATGAGCAAAGCAGCACCAGAAGGCACGCATTTCCCAGGCAAATCCATCGCCAAAGTCGCACTGGAAAAAGTCGCGAATGGTGAAATCAAGTTTGTACCGGAAAACTGGAGTACGACTTACAACCAATGGCTAAACAATATTCAGGATTGGTGTATCTCGCGTCAGCTCTGGTGGGGTCATCAAATACCTGCGTGGTACGGTGACAATGGCGAAATCTTCGTAGCACGTAATGACGAAGAAGCCAAAGCCAAAGCCGAAGCAGCTGGTTATAACGGTGCGTTAAAGCGGGATGACGACGTGCTGGACACCTGGTTCTCCTCTGCGCTGGTGCCGTTTTCTACCATGGGCTGGCCGGAAGAAACTAAAGACATGGAGATGTTCTTGCCGTCATCGGTGTTGGTGACTGGCTTTGACATCATCTTCTTTTGGGTAGCACGCATGGTCATGATGACGGCGCACTTCACGGGCAAGGTGCCTTTCCACACGGTATATGTGCACGGCCTAGTGCGGGATTCCAGCGGCCAGAAGATGTCCAAATCCAAGGGCAATACGCTCGATCCGATTGATCTGATCGATGGCATCAGCGTGGATGATCTGGTCGCTAAACGTACTATCGGATTGATGAATCCTAAGCAGGCAACTGCTATTGAAAAAGCCACGCGCAAAGAATTTGCCGATGGTGTTCCGGCGTATGGCACAGACGCCCTGCGCTTTACGATGGCAAGCTACGCATCACTCGGTCGTAATATTAATTTCGACCTCGGTCGCTGCGAAGGCTATCGTAATTTCTGTAACAAATTATGGAATGCGACCCGCTTTGTGCTGATGAATACCGAAGGTCATGATTGCGGTTTTGCCGCCACAGTGACGGACGCAGATCTGGATTATTCGCCAGCGGATAAATGGATCATCTCCACCTTGCAACATGCCGAAGCAGAAATCGAAAAAGGCTTTACGGACTACCGCTTTGACAACATTGCCTCGGCCATTTATAAGTTTGTATGGGATGAATATTGCGACTGGTATCTGGAAGTCGCCAAGGTGCAAGTACAGCAAGGCACACCAGCGCAGCAACGTGCAACCCGTCGCACTTTATTGCGCGTGCTGGAAGTGATACTGCGTCTGGCGCATCCGGTCATCCCGTTTGTGACAGAAGCCTTATGGCAAACCGTCGCGCCACTGGCGGGCAAGACCTTAGATCCAGCTGGCGATTCCATCATGCGCCAGCCTTATCCTTTGGTGAACAACGCCAACATCGATACCGTTGCCGAGGAATGGATGACCGCGCTGAAGTTATTGACCGATGCCTGTCGCAATCTACGTGGTGAAATGCAATTATCTCCGGCGCTACGCGTGCCGCTGTTGTTGCAAGCAAACGATGCGAAAGAGAAAGCACGTCTGGAATCCTTCGCACCGTATCTGCAAGCGCTGGCAAAGTTGTCCGAGGTACTGGTGGTAGATGCGTTGCCAGATTCACCAGCGCCAACATCGGTCGTTGGCACCTCTAAACTGATGCTTAAAGTTGAAATCGATGTGGCAGCAGAGCGCGAACGCTTAAGCAAAGAAATCGCCAAACTCGATGCAGAAATCAGCAAGGCGCAAGCCAAGCTGGGTAACGAAAGTTTTGTCGCACGCGCCCCAGCGCAAGTGGTTGAGCAAGAGAAAGAAAGAATGGCCAACTTCTCAGCCACACTAGATAAATTGCGCGAGCAGTTTGCCAAGTTGCCGGCAGCCTAAACACTAGGCGATTGTGGTGTTTTCTCTTTATTAAAGTAGATGCTCTAAAAATTAAGTACGTGGCGAAATCAACGCCACGTACAATTTCTGTCAGCAATCTAATAACAAGTTTAGGGCTAAAGCAAAATTATCCCGACTAGGCGCTGTAACGCAACTAAGGCAGTTTTGAGTCAGTCCCAACGCTAAAAACTTTAATAACGGAGACACCATGCAAACAAAAAAATTCCTCACCTTATCCTTGTCTATCTTGATAGCCTCCATTAGTTCATTCGCGCTTGCACAAGAATCGACGCCAGTGGGTCTGTGGAAAAGTATTGATGATCAATCAGGAAAACCCAAAGCACTGATACGCATCGTCGAGAGTGGCGGCGAACTGCAAGGCAAAATAGAAAAACTTTTTCTGGAACCCGGTGCCGACGCCAATCCAAAATGCGACAAGTGTGAGGGCGTCAATAAAGATCAAGCTGTGATCGGCATGACGATTTTGTCGGGTCTAAAAAAAGACGGCGATGAATACACCGGCGGCCGTATCTTAGACCCCGCCAACGGTAAGCTGTATCGCAGCAAATTAACCGTGACAGACAACAACAAGAAACTCAATGTGCGCGGCTATATCGGCACACCTTGGTTTGGACGTTCACAGGTTTGGTTGCGGGAACAATAATTATGTAGCACTGCAACTCACTGGTCACCGCGACCTGTGAGTCGCTTTAATGTTAGCCAGATGCTACGCCAGAACCTGGCTTCTAAGGTCATCAAGCGCGCTGCCCATAATGGCATATCAGCTTTAGCCGCAACTTCAGTCGCAACATCTTCAGCCGATAAATTAGATTTAAAGATGGTACGCCACAACATCAATATCAGCTTGATCTCCAACACCGTCAGCACCGCCATCCCCAAATAACGCATCCAGCTTAAGCTATTCAATAAGTAATGATGTGCTTGCGGAATAATATAACCACAAAGCCAGATCGCGCTGCAACTTAAAGCACAAGCGCGAATAATCGCCGCTTTGCCTTTGGAACGATAACAGACAAAATATAGCAAAGGCATAATCAAGGCCAGATCACCCAAAACAGCAGCCTCCATCAAGCGAGGCCGATCTACACCCTGAGTCCTCACCACTATCCAATCACCGCAAATCATCACGGTTGCGGCAATAAAAAACCAATGTTGCTTTAATTTCCGCAAGAAAATTTCTTGATTGATGACATTCATATTCGCTCCTATAAAGAGAAACACAGAAAAATATTTTAGCAAAATACCTATTCAAGAATTGTAAACATCTGCTTAAACGAGCACTACCGAATTAGTTTAGTTTTGGTTTTGAATCAGCTTTTGATCTGAATTCCGCTTTGGCACTGCCGTTTGTGCAAGGCAGAAAATGGAAAAAGAAGTGTCCTTGTCTAAGCCAAGCGAGTTGTGGACACTTCCCATTTTTTGCCTTGCACAAACGGGACCCCGAAGGGCAGCGACGGTGCGGTCGCCTTTCTTTGCCTTCTTTCTTTGGTGAAGCA
This sequence comes from Undibacterium sp., assembly GCA_025352365.1. Classification (GTDB taxonomy): domain Bacteria; phylum Pseudomonadota; class Gammaproteobacteria; order Burkholderiales; family Burkholderiaceae_D; genus Undibacterium. Next base: position 18,226 of record JANXTO010000111.1, read on the forward strand.
AAGAACGAAGTTAGCCGCCGGTCTACCACCGGCCAGCGCTCTAAAACCAACGACACAGTTGTATCGTTCGACATTTATAACCAACATTTTGATCTAACTAATCAGGCACTTCTCTTAGCCCGAAACACCTGCGTATCAGCATAAAAATCCTCATCCTGCATCACCCACCATCCCGGCAAACCCAACACAGGCAAAGGCGTGTAATCGGAGGTAGATAAACTCACCCCGGCCAAACCCTGCGCAACCATCTGATCCAGAGCATCACGCTTAGTATCAGCGTCCAAAGTAAAAAAATCGGGTTCAACCCGCACCACATACGCATGCGCCGTAATGGCTTTATACGGCTGCACCAACTTCTCCATCAGCGCATGACCAAACGCCCATACCTCAGCTTGTTGACCAAACATCGGCCGATAATGAATAAATGCCTGCTGCCACTGATGCGCCCGCAATGCCGCGATTAAAGCGTCGCCATCGACAGAATTCTCTACCACCAGCAAGGCAGAATTTTCATCAAAAATAGTGGCGGCATCGCGTGCTGCTCCGCGCGATTTTCCTATGCCGTGTTGGGCAATCTGTGCAGCTTGCAAAGCATTCAATTGCTGTTTTATTTTAGGAAAAGTCAGCCATACCAAGGCATTAAAAAAATCATGCAGGTTTTCTCGCGTTGGTACTTGCCCTGTGGTGCTGATAAAGGTCTCGTATGCGGCGCCATCCGGCAGCGCGTCTTGCGCAACAAAACGGATTGCTTGCTGCCGCTGATTACGCACATCGTTTGTTTGCGCGCAGGTATTAATATAGTTGCGCCAGTCATCCGACATCAGCAACTCTTGCGCCGCTGGTCTGACTGAGGCATACCAGGCTTGCGTCCAATCGATGCAGGAGAAAAATGTGTTCATGCTTGTGCCTATGTTGATACTAAGCCGCCCTGCTTATGGCTGGGTAGCGAACATCTTCCAGGCTAAGGTTTCACCCGCATTGAGGGGTACGATACTGGTGTCGACAAATGGCAATTCTGTCGGCATAGTCCAGCTCTCGCGCTTGAGAGTAATCGTGCCTGTGTTGCGGGGCAGCTGGTAAAAATCAGGGCCATTAAAACTGGCAAAGGCTTCCAGTTGATCCAGTGATCCAGCCTGATCGAAGGCTTGGGCATACAACTCCATCGCGTGCAAGGCGGTGTAACAACCGGCGCAGCCACAGGCGTGCTCTTTCAGCCCCTTTGGATGTGGTGCAGAATCTGTTCCTAAGAAAAAGCGCGGACTGCCCGACGTGGCCGCTTTGAGTAAAGCCAGGCGATGCGTTTCGCGCTTCAATACAGGCAAGCAGTAATAGTGAGGACGAATGCCACCTTTAAAAATCTCATTACGGTTGTACAGCAAATGGTGAGCGGTAATCGTTGCAGCAATCGGACCCTCGGCGCTGGCAACATACTGCGCCGCCTCGCTGGTGGTAATGTGTTCAAACACGACTTTCAGGCCTGGCATGTCGCGGCGTAGCGGAAGCATCACTCGGTCGATGAAGACCGCTTCCCGATCAAATAAATCGATATCTGGGTCAGTCACTTCGCCATGCACTAAAAACGGCATGCCGACTTCTTGCATGACTTCCAGCGTTCTATAGCATTTGCTCAGATCGGTGACGCCAGCATCGGAATTGGTGGTGGCACCAGCCGGATACAACTTTACCGCATGGACAAAACCGCTGTCTTTTGCACGACGGATTTCATCTGGCGACGTGTTATTGGTCAGGTACAGCGTCATCAACGGTTCAAAACTCATACCCGCTGGCAAGGCTGCCAAAATCCGCTCACGGTAACTGCCCGCCTGTTCAGTTGTAGTGACTGGTGGCTTGAGGTTAGGCATCACTATCGCACGGGCAAATTGCGCCGCTGTATGCGGCAACACGCTGGCAAGCGCTGCGCCATCGCGCAAATGCAAGTGCCAGTCGTCAGGCCGGGTGATAGTGAGCTGGGAGGTGAGCTCAGTACTGAAATCTGGTGGAGATGTTGGTACAGCTGGAGTAGTTTGAGTAGGCATGGCGGCTCGCTTGTAATCGATGCCGCCATTTTACCTTTGATGCTCTATTACTCAGAGCATCAAATATACTCCATATGGGTATATTTTAATTGTCCAATTACTATACGGACAACGAAGCCATTTTTAAAAATAAAATGGGGAGTATATTAAATCTCTTGCTTGGAAAACCGTATGGCAATCTTGGATTAGCACCGGATTTAAACCAATATGAGGGGTTAAACCCGGTAGCCGTCTGTAGCAACTATGCGCGATAGCAACGCACTTAGTTCGCACCTAGTGGATGATCTTCGCCAGGAAATCACGTGCACGCTCAGAGCGGGCCGCGTTAAAGAATTCATCCTTGGCACAATCTTCCACGATCAAACCCTTGTCCATAAAAACGATACGATTGGCGACTTTTTTGGCGAAGCCCATCTCATGCGTTACAACCATCATCGTCATACCTTCCTGCGCCAGACCCACCATGACATCCAACACCTCGTTAATCATTTCTGGATCGAGCGCAGAAGTTGGCTCATCAAACAACATAGCAATCGGGTCCATCGACAATGCACGGGCAATGGCTACGCGTTGTTGCTGACCACCGGACAATTGGCCAGGGAATTTATCTTTTTGAGCAATCAGACCAACACGGTCTAAATATTTAAGACCCTTTTCTGTCGCCTCTTCTTCTGAACGCCCCAAGACTTTGACTTGGCCTATGGTCAGATTCTGACGAATCGACAAATGCGGAAACAACTCAAAGTTCTGAAATACCATCCCGATGCGCGCGCGCAATTTGGACAAATTAGTCTTTGGATCACCGACAGAAATACCATCCACCGTGATGTCGCCTTTCTGGAAAGGCTCCAGTCCGTTGACAGTTTTAATCAAGGTAGATTTACCAGAACCAGATGGACCGCAGACCACTACGACTTCACCTTTAGTGACTTGCGTAGTGCAATCAGTCAATACTTGGAATTGACCGTACCATTTGCTGACGTTATTTAATTTAATCATGATCTTCTCCAAACGTTTTTCTAAACGCTCTTTAAAATGTTTTTATCTCAACAAGTAATTGGTCAGCGAATAATCGCGACTTTTTCTTGTAATTTTTTAACCAGTGCCGACAATGCAAAACAAAGAGCAAAGTACACGACGGCGACAAAGGAATACATTTCAACTAATCGTCCGTCACGTTGCGCGATCTTAGAAGCGGCGCCGACAAAATCAGGAATCGACAATACATAAACCAGCGATACGTCTTGGAATAAGACGATAGTTTGTGTCAGCAAAACCGGGATCATATTGCGGAAGGCCTGCGGCAATACGATATTACCCATGGTTTGCCAGTAGTTCATCCCGATGGCATAGCCAGCCCAAATTTGTCCGCGTGGAATCGACTGAATACCAGAGCGCATAATTTCGCAATAGTAGGCCGCCTCAAACATCACGAAGGTAATCAGGCAAGATGAAAACGCACCGACTTGCACAGGCTCTTTGGAACCGATAACCCATGCGCCCAAATAAGGCACCAGGAAATAGAACCAGAAAATCACCAGCACTAAAGGAATGGAACGCATGATGTTGACATAGGTCGTGGCGATAAATTTGATCGGCTTCATGCTGGACAGGCGCATCATTGCCAACAAAGTACCAAGAACGATACCACCAGTCATCGCCAGAAATGTCAGCTCTAGCGTGAACGACATCCCTGTTTTAAACAGATAAATCCAAGAACGCTGAATGACATCAAAATCAAAATTACTAAACATGATTAATGTCCTCCCGCATTAGCAGAGCCGGACGTGATAAACCCTGGGACAGCGGTTTTCTTTTCCAATAAATTAGAGAGCATGATCGCAATGACCGATACCATTAAGTAGATTAGAGTAGCAGCACTAAACGCCTCAAATACCTGAAAAGAGAATTCTTGCATTGAACGTGCGCTGGCAGTCAACTCCATCAAACCGATGGTCAAAGCGACAGAACTATTTTTGATAATCGCCGCTAATTCGTTGGTGAGCGCGGGCAAAATAATGCGGAACGCCATTGGCAACAAGACATAGCGATACGTTTGTGGGAGCGTTAAACCTAAGGCGGTACCAGCCATTTTCTGCCCACGAGGTAAGGCGTTGATACCTGCTGATACTTGCACAGCTACTCGTGCCGAGGTAAAGAAACCCAGACTCAATACCGCAGTAACAAACGGTGCATTCGGTAAAGACTTCAGCCAGTTACCCATTTCCGTCGGTACCAGTTCTGGCATGACGAAATACCATAAAAACATTTGTACCAGTAGCGGAATATTTCTAAATAATTCCACGTACCCATTGGCAAGACGCGCGGCCCATTTATTCGGTGCGGTGCGTATGGTGCCGATGACGGCGCCTAAAAACAGCGCGATGATCCAGGCTAAGGCTGCGGTCGCTAAGGTCCACAACATACCCGAGATCAATGAATCAAAATAGGTGCCGCCGCCATCTGGCGCCGCCTCCCAAAAGATATTCCAGTTCCAGTTATAGTTCATTTTTTGTCCCTTCCAAAATGGCTAACCATTTAATGTTGTTAGGACTTACGCAAAATTGTCCTGAAACGCGACATCAACGAAAGCTGTACAAAGTGTACGGCAAGGTGGCGCGACGCAGTCTAGCCAATTTTGCGTAAGTCTTAACTAAAACATGACGGAAGGCTTGATGCCCCCGTCATGCAATGGCTCATTTCATATTTTTATAAAATTACTTTTTCTTTTTCAATACCGCTTGCTGCGCTTCAGGAACAGCAGCATAGGCTGATGGCTCGCCAGAATCCGTTGGCTTCGCAATTACTGCCTTGAATTGATCAGACATTGGCCAGTTCAAAGAAATACCTTTAGGTGGAATTGGCTGTAAGAACCATTTGTGATAAATGCGGTTGATGTCGCCGGAGGTCAAAATGTTCGCGACGGCTTTATCAACAACAGCCTTAAATGGGGCGTCGTCTTTGCGCATCATGATGCCGTATGGCTCAACGGATAAAGCATCCTTACCGATTTCATAGTCAGCAGGTACTTTGGAGTTAGCAGCTAACGATGCCAACAAAATATCATCCATCACGAAAGCGGCGGCGCGGCCAGTTTCTACCATCAAGAATGCTTCAGCATGATCTTTAGCTGGCAAAATATTGATGCCCAGATTTTGATCTGCATTAAGTTGGGTCAATTGCTTGAGGTTGGAAGTACCGGATGTAGATACGACTGCTTTGCCACGTAAATCTGCCAAAGTTTTGATGCCAGATGACTTTTTAGACAAAATACGATTTGCAGTAACGAAGGTAGTCGGTGCAAAAGCAACTTGCTTTTGACGTTCTACATTGTTCGTGGTGGAACCGCACTCTAAATCAACCGTACCATTTGCCATCAAAGGAATACGTGTGGCGGAGGTAACAGGATTAAGCTTTACATTCAGTGCCGTCAAGCCTAATTGTTTTTGAATTGCTGTGACGACCTTGAGACACAGATCAACTGAATAACCTTGATATGACTGTTTGTCGTCGAGGTAAGAAAAAGGAATGGAAGAGTCACGTACACCGAGAGTAATCGTGCCCGTTTCTTTAATTTTTTTCAGCGTTCCAGTTTCCTGTGCTTGTGCTACGCCAACAGATCCTACGATTACACCAGCAGTTACCAGAACAGAAAATAATATCGATAATTTCATACAGTCTCCAAAAGTTACATCGAAAATATTGCACAACGAGTTTACCAAAACCACCTATACAGAAAACGTTTTTTTACTCTTAAACGGTACGTAATATTACTTATCAGTTGCATATAAAAGACAGGTCGCTGCATGATTTTTTTGATCTATTTCAGCAACACATCTTTTCTCATTTTTTATAACTTCACACTAATTGATAAGCTTAAATTATTAGCTCAATCTGAATGTCTAATCCGGCACTTTGTCGGATGGGAAGCGAATGGTATCGCGCAATAACAGACCCATTGGCATGTTTAAATTTATCGACTTAGGTGGCACCGGTTGCTGAAACCACTTTGTATAGAGTTTTGTAATTTCGCCGTCAGACATTAGATTACTAATTTGGCGGTCAACAAAAGCCTTAAATGCAGGATCATCTTTACGCAACATAATTCCATACGGCTCAGTGGAGAGTCCGTCGCCAACAATCACAAACTTACTGGGATCTTTGGCATTCGCTCTTAAACCATACAACAAGACGTCGTCCATAGGGAACGCTGCCACTTGTCCCGATTCAAGCATCGAAAAAGAGTTGTTATGGTCATTCGCCTCAAGCAACTTCAATCCTAGCGAACGAACTTTATCACGGTCGTTTAATAATTTAACTGTAGTAGTGCCTTTGGTAGTCACAACCGTTTTGTCTTTAAGATCAGTCCAGTTAGTTATTCCAGAATCTGCCCTGACCAACATGCGGGAGGTAGCAAAAAAATGGGGAATAGCGAAGGCTACTTGCTTACGACGCTCAGTATTATTGGTAGTAGAACCACATTCTAGATCAGCTTTACCTTCCACGATACTTGGAATGCGTGTGCTACCTGTAACCAACAAATAATTGACTTTTAATTGAGGAAGCTTGAGTTCTTTTTTTAGTGCATCGACAATCTTCAGGCAGATATCAATCGAATAGCCTATCGGTTTTTTATTTTCAGATAAATACGAAAAAGGCAAAGACGCCTCACGGTTTGCAATCGTAATTATTTGCGACTCTTTAATATTAGAGAGTGTATCGGCAGCACTTGAAAACGTAATGCCCCAACTTAAGAGACTAAAGACAATTATTTTGCTCATACTACAGTTGACTTTCATCTTGGCTCCTTATGTGATACAGAATGACTTCTGTGTAAAGCTCAGGATATGAGGATGTACCGACCTAACTGCGAAGATACTTTTAGACAGATTAAAAAAAGCAAACCTCGTAAAACATTATTCCTGTCGCGATGCGGAACCAGTGACAATTATCCACACAGCAAAAACAACAGCAAAATACGTGCCATAAACACGAGACAATCTAAAAAAATTTATAGCGCCAGATATGAAAACACACCCATCAATGAGCAGACGATTGATGGATGTTATTTTTCCACTATCGCTATTTTCTATCGCTGATCGTGGATTGATACTAACGGATTAATGCAGCCAACTTAATGCGAGCAACTTAATTCAAACAATTTACTCATGTTATGGGTATAAACCACGTACTTCGCGTGCTTGCAAAACTCGGGAACAACCAATAATAAACGCTGCAGTGCGCAGAGAGACATCTTTTTCTTCAGTGATTTGCCATACTGCGTTAAAGGCTTCTTTCATGATCCGTGTCAGGCGTTGATTAATCTCATCTTCTTGCCAGAAATAGCTAGAGAAATCCTGTACCCATTCAAAATAACTTACCGTCACACCACCGGCATTAGCGATTACGTCAGGCACGACTAACACACCTTTATCACGCAAAATATCATCGGCAACGGGCGTAGTTGGGCCATTTGCACCCTCCAGAATAATTTTGGCGCGAATTTTATTGGCATTGGCTTCCGTAATTTGCTGTTCTAAAGCAGCCGGGATCAGGATGTCGCAATCAACGCCCCAGAAATCTTCATTCGGCAAAACTGCTTCTGCACCTTCAAAGCCCGCAACGCTACCGACGGCGGCCACATGATCGAGCAATTTATGCACATCCAAGCCAAACGAGTGGAATACGGTGCCACCGTGATCTTGTACTGCAACGATTTTTGCGCCTGCTTCTGCAAATAAACGACCGGCGATACCACCAACATTACCAAAACCTTGAACTGCAATTTTCGCACCGGCGATATTTAGATTACGTTTTGCCGCAGCTTCGCAACCGACGACGAATACACCACGTCCGGTTGCTTCACGACGACCTAAGCTACCACCTAGTGAAATTGGCTTACCAGTTACTACGCCCGTTGCGGTACGGCCTTCGTTCATGGAGTAGGTATCCATCATCCAAGCCATCGTTTGTTCGTTGGTGTTGACGTCTGGCGCAGGAATGTCTTTATCCGGTCCGATGATGATACCGATCTCTGAGGTGTAACGACGCGTCATACGCATCAGTTCGCCACGCGAGAGTGTTTTTGGATCGACACGGATACCACCTTTAGCACCGCCGTATGGTACGTTGACAGCAGAATTCTTAATCGTCATCCAAGCAGACAACGCCATCACTTCTGACAGGGTCACATCTTGATGAAAACGCACGCCACCTTTTCCTGGGCCGCGGGACGTGTTGTGTTGTACGCGATAGCCCTCAAAGTGAGAAATACTACCGTCATCGCGTTCGATAGGCACATCGACGATGAGAATACGCTTAGGACGCTTGAGGGTTTCTACCCAACGCGATAAGTGTCCGAGATAAGGGGTGACGCGATCAATTTGCTCTAAATAAACGGACCAAGGACCTGTCTCATGAGGGGTAAGATAAGATGGTATTTGGTGTTGGCTGGACATGGTATGTCTCCTGACTTGTTTGACTGACTTGTTTAATTAAATGAGTTAACGATATTCGACGTTCAATACTAACGACCAGAACTTGTTGATCTCTAAAACACGAACTTAATGTGACAAACTGCGACGCATTGCGACCCATCATTTGTACTTTAAAACGTTTTTTAAAAGCGGCATTCCGATAACGTGATGCAGTGTAGGACAACTGATCTCGCTGTCGCCAATGCTTTGTTTGCATGTATGTATGCAGCAAATGCATAGATATATTTAAGCCAGTTTTTTTGCCAAATAGTAGTGCTAAAACCTGACAAAAATCTTGCCAGACACATCGCAGGTCCGGCAATTATTTTTCATATTGACGCATTACAGCTCTTTTGATTCAGCTTATTTTTTGACTATTTTCTTCGCGAATTTCAGCTCCGCTCCGCTATGAGCGCCGTGCAATTGCGCCAGATAATCCCAAAGCCGTCCAACGATTAATTTACCGGGGCGCTGAGTCGAAGGTTTCTCGCGGTAGAGACGGATTTCCATCTCTACTTCCCACGCATTAGAACCACCATCAGCACGCGCTAATTGTTTTTGCTTTAGCTCACGACTGACTGCGGATTCAGGCAAAAAAGCGACGCCGCGCCCTTCTAAGGCCATCATTTTTAAACCTTC
>JANXTO010000112.1 GCA_025352365.1 Undibacterium sp.
TGAAAGTCCTTTTTGAAACTGCACTTTGTTCATTGCCATCACGCGCCCCATTCCTGAAAATATTAAATACCACTGATAGTACTGTATGCAATATCAGTAGTATTTACAAGGCGTTCTGAGCTTTGTAACTAATCAAGAATAAATTTAACCTAGAAACGGCAGTTGGACGAGTCTGAGTATGCATTTTTTCAGATTCCCAGCAAGGCGAGACGAGGCGCAACCTTCATGTTGCAACGAGGAGCAACCCGGCTGGGGAACCGAAAAAGTGGGCAATCAGATTCGTAGCGTTCTCACCGAAACGGTGATGGTGAAAACGCGGACGTGATTCAATTGAATCAAATACTTAATTACTCTGATCAGCGGTCAACCGCCGTTTCTAGATTTAATCACGCCCCCTGAATAAACCATCACTCCAGTAAAACTGAGAAGACCAGACGTTTTAAAGTCTCAGTGCAGCATCGTCAGCGCACAAGCATCAGCATCAGCATCAGCAACACTAAATTAGTAACACCAAGCAAGAAAATATTTCTTGATATAAAATCTTGCCTAGGCAACTAATTCATGCAAAGACTCATCAAAAATATGGCTCAGCCCTCCTCCACTTTTCCGCTCGACGTGTATCAGGTTGAAGAAAGCCTCGGCTATCTCATCTCTCGTGCCAAAACCATGCTGTCAAAATCAGTTGATGAATCGGTATCAAAACTCGGGATCACGCACGCTCAATCCAGCGTATTTATGATGCTGGCCACTGGCAAATGTGACACCGCCGCCGAGCTAGCACGTGATCTTTTTATCGATGCTGGTGCAATGAAGCGCATGCTAGACCGCTTAGTAGTAAAAGGATTACTGTTACGCGTTACAGACGAAAGTGACAAACGTCTGTTTAAATTGGAATTGACACAAGCCGGACATGAATTAGTGCAGCATTTACCCGGCATCTATAACGATGTTTTAAATATCGGTTTTACGGGATTTAGCCCGGAAGAAATTGGTTTTTTAAGAAGCTTACTCAAAAAATTATTAGCCAACAGAACTTTATTAGAGCAAACAGCAGTTCCCAAATAATCATTGCCCTGACAAATATTATTTTTCTATTTCAATAAAAACTATGAAAATTCCATTTCAAAGACAAGCATCGATACGACTGGGCTTAGCCAGTAGCGTCTTTGTCTTGCTCACCGCCTGCGCCAATTTTAGTGGCATACAAAGCGATGCCAAGTTGAAGTCCTTTGACTCTGGCGACAAAGCCAGCACAACGGCACGGCAAAATGTAGCATGGCTCAATGCCAACTGGGCTAAAGACATTGGCGGACAAGCCTTACAAGACCTGATTGACGCCGCAATTGTCGATAACCCTAGTCTGCAAGTTGCGGCTGCCCGCGTAGCAAGCGCCAGAGCCATGACACAAGCCACGCGCGCCAACGAATTACCTACTGTTGGAGCAAGTTTTGACAGTACCTACCAGCGCTTTACTGAGAACGGGTTAATTCCGCCGCCACTCGCCGGCGCTGTAGAAACAAATAACCAGCTAGCGTTGAATTTTTCTTACGACCTAGATTTTTGGGGTAAGCATTCCGCCGAAATGCGGACTGCTCTGTCGCAAGAAAAAGTCGCCTTGGCAGAGCAACAGAGTGCCCGCTTAATGCTGAGTACCGCAGTAGCGCATGCCTGGGTGCAGATGCTGCGTCAATACGAGCAACTAGATTTGAGCATACAACAACTGGCGATACGAAATAAGTTTGACGACATCACACGTCAACGTGTGAAGGCAGGTTTGGATAACAATACCGATATCCAGCAAAGCTTATTGCAAAGCGCAAATCTGCAATCCGATATCAACCAATGGCAAGAAGCCATCGCGCTCACTCGCAATCAATTAGCAGCATTGCTGGGGCAAGCGCCTGAGCGTGGCCAAGCCATCGCCCGTCCACGATTTAATCCCGGTATGAATACGGCATTGCCTGGCGAATTGCCTTTAGCTTTCCTTGGTCGTCGCCCCGATGTTGTCGCAGCACGCTGGAGAGTCGAGTCCATGCAAAGCGAAATAGACACGGCAAAAACCCAGTTCTATCCGAATATCAATCTAATTGGTTTTGCGGGTTTCTCCAGCCTTGGTCTGACTAATTTATTGCAAAGTGGCAGTCGCATCGTTGGCGCTGGTCCTGCGATTCGTTTGCCGATATTTGAGGGTGGCAGTTTGCGTGC
>JANXTO010000179.1 GCA_025352365.1 Undibacterium sp.
GGTCGAATTTTGGCGTCACTTGCAGCGTGTGGTGTATGCCTTGTGCCAATGGAGCGCCATCCTTGCGGTGTGTGGCTTCGCCCATCGCCACTTGCAGTTTGACAGCAGCCAGCGACGTTATCTGACACAAGCGGTGTTCCCTGTATATATCGTGCACCAAACACTGATCATTGTGATGGCTCACTATTTCAAACCAGCCAAGCTCACGCCTGCAATCGAAGGTCCGATACTGATTTTACTCACCTTGACGATCAGCTTTGGGATCTTTGAAATAGTACGTCGGGTTGCCGTGTTACGGCCCTTGTTTGGGGTAGCGAAAGCCAAAGACGACGCGTCATTAAGGCAAGATGCCGCAACCAATCCCACTGCCAATCTCAACATCGCAGCTTAAACAAATATAGAAAAACTCCGCCTTAAATGTCAAAATAAGGGGAGTATCATCAATAAATAAGGTAATCGTCCAGAGAAATATTGGACGTTAAAAATTACTCCAGCCTAGTATATGTTTAACCTCGGGACATGGAAAGGCGATTTTTCCCAACTTTCCATGCAGCTTGACGATATCAACAAAAACCGTCAATCTAAACCGCACCAACCGCCTGATACGCGAGTCGCTTAAATTCAAATGAAAACGGATGCCAGAAGCTCATCTGCTTTTGCGTCATCAACACGCCAGCCAGGTTGTTTTTCGGTGAAATCCACCAGTGCGTTCCCGCAATGCCACCCCATTCAAATTCGCCGGTAGACGCCGATGGATCGATGGACGATGGCACCAAGGTCACGGCACCACCCAGCCCGAAACCTTTGCCCGGGATGTTACCCACACCCGGAAAAGCGATGCCAGTGCCGTCTGGTAAATGATTGCGCATCATCAGGGCGATCGTTTCTTGTTTCAATAGCTGAACACCATCAGGCAATAAGCCCCGCAGCAGCGCGATCATGTCGTGCAAGCTGGACACCAGTCCGCCGCCGCCAGACAAACGTGGCACGGGTGTGACGAAAGCACCGGGGTAGGGAGATTTTTCCAACCGCTTTAGTCCGCGTTGCAAAATATTGCTGGGGTCGCTACCCGCGTAATACGCCGTTAGCCGGGTCTGCTTCTCGCCGGTGACCCAAAAACTGGTGTCCTGCATGCCAAGCGGATCAAAAATATGCGCCTTCAAATACACATCAAACGGCACACCACTGATGACTTCGACCAGGCGAGACAAAACGTCAGTGGCGATCGAATATTCCCATTGTGTCCCGGGATGAAAGGTCAAAGGCAACTCTTCCAGCACATCAATCAGGGTGGATAAAGGTGCGGCTGCGTTCAATACTTTGCGTTCAACATACGCTTTGTAAATCATGCTGCCGTGATCCAGCAAACCATAACTCAAGCCCGAGGTATGTGTCAGTAATTGGCGAATGGTGATCGATGATCTAGCGGGTTCGGTATCCTCTAGACTGATGGCGCCGGGTTTAAGTACGCGGCGCTTGGCCAGTTGCGGTAAGTACTGCTCAATCGGGTCGTCGAGCTTCAGTTGTCCCGCTTCCATCAACTGTAATACCGCAACCGACGTCACCAGTTTGCTATTTGAAAAAATACGGAATAAATGATCTTCACGCAAAGCGATGCCGTTTTCTTTATCCGCCCAGCCAGTACAGTGCACATCGACCAGATCGCGCCCGACCAGCACCGCAGTGGACACGCCTGCCAGAATCTCTTTATCAACATAACGCTGCATGGCATGATGGACGGAACTAAAATCGTAATTGCTTTGGTTTATCATCGTCGTATTCTGCAAAGGGTTAAAAGCGCTATCCTACTTTAATCTAGCTTTTTCTATGAAGATCCGAAATGACCATCCTTGATCCGCACGCTTTTTTACGTTTTTTATACCAGGCGGCGGTTGATGCTGTCAGCGCAGAGAAATGCCTGCCAGCTTTTCTGCCGCCACCGCCCAAAGGACGTACGATTGTGATCGGTGCGGGTAAAGGCGCGGCAGCCATGGCTCAGGTGGTTGAGCAACATTGGCGTGGAAATACGGATCGACTCACCGGCCTTGTGGTAACCCGATATGGGCATGGTGCAACCTGTAAAAAAATCGAAGTAATCGAGGCAGCACATCCGGTACCAGACGCTGCGGGTCAGCAGGCTGCCACACGTATATTGCAAATGGTGCAGGGATTAACTGCAGATGATCTGGTGCTATGTCTGATCTCTGGCGGCGGATCATCCTTGCTCGCGCTACCAGCCGCTGGCATCACGCTAGAGCAAAAGCAGATAATCAATAAAGCCTTACTAAAAAGCGGTGCGAGCATCGGTGAGATGAACTGCGTCCGCAAGCATTTATCTGCCATCAAAGGGGGGCGCTTGGGTTTAGCCTGTGCACCGGCACAAGTCATAACGCTGTTGATATCCGATGTTCCGGGTGACGAAGCTGGTGTGATTGCCAGCGGTCCGACCTTGCCAGACGCGACCACCTGCGAGCAATCATTAGCCATTTTGCGCAAATACGCGATCACTATTCCGGCAAATATTGAGCAGCATTTGCTATCTGGTGCAGGTGAGACGCCAAAACCGGATAACCCGATTTTTCAACAACATCAGCATCACATCATCGCCACCGCCCAACATGCATTGGATGCCGCAGCAAGCGCAGCGCGTGTTGCTGGGATTAACGCCTATATTTTGTCGGATGGAATAGAAGGCGAAGCACGTGACATTGGCATGATGCATGCAGCGCTGGCAAAACAGATTGCAAACAAAGATCAACCATTCAGCAAACCCTGCGTGATCTTGTCCGGCGGCGAAACGACCGTCACTGTGCGTGGCAAAGGGCGCGGCGGGCGCAATGCAGAGTTTTTACTCAGTCTGGTAAAAACGCTGGACGGACACCCCGGGATTTATGCGCTGGCATGTGACACCGATGGCATTGACGGCTCGGAAGATAATGCCGGAGCGATCTGCACACCAGATACGATACAGCGCGCACAAGGCTTAGGCCTGCGGCCTGCGGTATTGTTGGATGACAATGACGGCTATGGATTTTTTTCCGCTTTAGGCGATTTAATTGTGAGCGGGCCAACGCTGACAAATGTCAACGATTTCCGGGCAATGCTGATACTGTAGTACGCCTAAAAAAAATAGCGCGATGATCAATTAGGTCTGCATTGCTGATCACGCGCTATTTTCAGATTTTATGTGGAAACTGACAGCTTATTTTTTTGTACTAGCTTTCGGTGGTGGTGAAAACACCGGATTGCCGTTGACCAGCAATTTACCATCAGCAAAATCGATTTTGCTGCGCAGAGTCTGATCGTCCACAACAATCATTTTTTGCGCCCGCAAATTTTCTATGGTCTGAGTCAACAGTAAGTTCGCAGTCTGATTGACGGCATCTTCGCTCACGACCTGACCTTTTTCTACTTTTTGCTCAAGCGATCTGCGGGCAACGAGCTTAGAAATCTCTTCGGCTAATCCCATCGGCATTTCCATATCAAAGTGCGCTACCAGCTTATCTTTGAGCTTCTCGAAAGAGGAAAAATCAGCTTGTTTCGCATTATTCAAACTGACTTTTCCGGTCACTAAGGCTTTAAAGCCGTGATACACCACTGATAATTCCTGGATATCCAAAGAGCTTAGCGGAGTGATGATTTTAGAGCCTGCTTTTTTCATCGCCGCCATGACTTCAGCGTTGCGTTTAGCATCTGGTAATTTACGTGCTTCTAATTTTTCCATGTCCTTTTTCAGGTTAGACATGGTGAGTTCGTCCAGATTATTCAGCTTGATTCCAAAGCGGATAGGACCAATTTCATCTTTATCCCATCTGATTGACTGCAGAGCCAGCTGATAGTCGATATCAACAAATTTCTCACGCTGTTGAATATCAAATGCGGCAGTGAAGTCTTTTGCTGCGCCATGTATAGCGGTAGTTGCGTCGCTCACATCGATTGATCCGATTTTGACGCTAGCCTTACCCAGCCAGCCGCCATGTGTGCTGGAGGATTGCGCGCCCTGATAGCTGATGTCGTCAGCCCTGACCGTCAAACCTCCCTTATCTGCGATGCTAAACCATGGCATAGCCGCGGTAACGTCGACTTGCCGAAAACGGTCGTCGAAACTGCTGTTACTAATGATCGGTGCCCACTGAAAAGTGGAATTCATTACCGGATCAACATAGTTCAAGGCATCGACGAGCACGGACAGATCAATTTTTCCGTCTGCACGTAACTTGGCATCTATATGTACCGATTTTTCTGTACCAAATACGTTGAATAATTTTTGTTTAGTCGATGCTGAAAAATCGAAGGTATTGTATTTATTCACCAAGGCGCTCGCAGGGAGATTTTGCGGTCTCAGGCTGCGCAATTCAGTAGTAACTGCCTCAAACACTTGCCACATGGCAGAGTCCGGAAGGTTTTTTGCCAGGTTGGGCGGCGCAACCTGAGTTTTTACAGGAGCGACGACGGCTGATGGTTTTTCATCTGCGTGAATAGGAAAAGCACACAGCAGAGTCGCTGCCATAGTGGCAAGGGCAAAAGTTTTTTTCACTGGAAGTCCGGATCAGATCAAAAAGATGGATCAAAAAAAATGCAAGAACGTCTTCTTGCGTGAGATCAGAATTGTAATATGTTAATTGTAAAATTAACAAATAATCTTGCTGAAAATGTATAAAAAAAGCCAGTCATCAGACTGGCTTTTAGATTACCTGCAGTACAGCTTATTTAGCAGATGCCTCTGCAGAAGCTGCCGCGGCGGCAGCGACTTTCACTTCCGGTTCTTTAAACTTGGCACCACCGGCATTTGCCATGTGAACTACAGCGCGGGCAACTTCAACATCGTCCAGATCAGGATTGCCGCCTTTGGCTGGCATACCGCGGATACCTGCAATCGCGTGCGATACCAACGTATCGTAACCTTGAGAAATACGTGCAGACCACGCACCTGCGTCGCCAAATTTCGGTGAACCCGCAGCACCGGTATCGTGGCAGGCAGAGCACACTGCTTTATAGACAACTTCGCCAGATTGCAATACTTTCGGTGCGTTAGCGTCTTTGAATGTGAAGCCTTCATCAGCGATCGGGCTAATACGAGCGGCAATGGCTTCCGGTGTTTGTGCATTAGAACCTGCACCGATTTTGCTATCGGCGGTCACAAATTTGACTAGCAGAACGATGATGATGATGGGCACCAGAAAGCTGGCAGCAATCGCAACTATCAGTTGTTTTGGTGTTTTAATCGCTGATTCGTGGTTGTCGTGCGGGTCGTGTGCGTTGCTCATGGAGTCCTCGTGGCAATGTATTTATAGTTGAATCTGGGCGCTGCAAACGAGCTTATTGTGTTGCTAAGCTCATCAAACCTGTGATTATAGGTGAAAGCTTGCGGTTTGGAATGAAAAACCCACGCATTAATGACCAGAAACCCACAAGAACCCGTTCATAGGCGCATAAAAATCACGAGACAGCAAACCCAATCTCAATAAATTTGCTGCCATTGTCATTGAAACTGGATGGAAAAGCTTCAAACCCCAACGACACAGAAGTTCAGAGAAACAAAGCAACAATTAAGGCAGGGAAACCTGTTGATTCGCTATTCTCTTGTTTTCTCTGCCCCTGTGTCACCTTGGTGAGGGGGGGGCAAATTTTTGTGTAAGTTCTGTTATTTGCAAAAATTATTTAGATATACTCCCCTGCTTTTATCTAAAAATCACCACATAGACCAACAATTACTTGGACAATTAAATATACATAGTGGGAGTATATTGTATTCATCCATAATGGGTTGCTGATAATTTGCGTAAGTCCTGTAATTAAACTATGGTAGCGTTTGCATAACTTTTTTGAAACCCTTGTTGATAGTCAATGTGGATAGCCACAGAGAAGACGAGTTCTAAATCCACCCAGCCTATTTTATTAATCTACTGATTTGAAGGTACCTGAATGCGCTTACTAATTGCTTTGATATTTCCTTGGTTAACTTTCTTCACGATTGGTCGTCCTGTTGCGGGCATCATTTGTTTGATTTTACAAATCACGATTCTTGGCTGGATTCCGGCAACCATCTGGGCCGTGTATGCGCTGAGCCAATACAAAACCGATCAAAAAATTGAAAAAGCATTGGGACAAAGACGTAATTAAGCTTTAATGCAGAGTTGGGTACGAAGCTTTGCATTACGAGTTGATGCTTGGGAAAGCGATTTCGGTCGAGGCATTTGATCCGTCGATTTTTGCCAGCCTCTGTAGTCCCAACCTGAATATTGCGCTCCGGCGTCTTTCAGGACTCAAGCGACTGATCGGGCCGATGTCTCTGACGTGATATCGGTACCGAGCGCACGGTAGCCACGATCGATTGTGATGGCCACACGGGTCAGATTCCACGGAGTCTGGGGATTGCAGAATTAGTATTCTTCACACAACTTGCTCGGTTGGCAACGCGCTAGCACATCGAGCCTGTCGACGTGCTGCTGACGCAATTGCCCGAGCGCAGCGCCTCATACGAAGTATATTTCGGGCGGCCAATACGACAAGCTGACGTCAACCGCATTGTATTTTCTGCCCGGAATGCTAGCCGTCCGTTTTTGACCGAAAACGATGCCATGTGGTTATTTTTTGAGCCGGGCTTGAGACGCAGGCTTTCTGATTTGAATAAGTCATCCAGTATGCGACAGCGAGTCAAAAGCGCTCTACTGGAGAAGCTACCAAGCGGATTAAGTGCAATTGAGGATAACG
>JANXTO010000186.1 GCA_025352365.1 Undibacterium sp.
CATATATACTGGAGGATGCAAAAATTACCCATAAAAAAATCCAGAGATGTTGAATAATATCTCTGGATTTTTATGGATGAAAACAACAGGCTCTACAAACCTGTATGACCTACGATATAGGCTTTCATTTTTTCAATATCGGTTGTCATTACCTCAAATCGCTGCGGCAAAGCCTCGATATTTTCGAACCCGGCCGGACGTTCTGCATCGCGCCCTAATGCCTCTCGTATCGTCTCGTTAAACTTCGCTGGTAAGGCAGTTTCTAATACGATCATCGGGATGCCTGGCTCTATACGTTCCAGAGCAACCTTGATGCCGTCTGCGGTGTGCGTATCTACCGTGATGCCGTAATTTTTTTCTACCTGACGTATGGTAGTCAGGCGATCAGCATGAACGGATTTGCCTGACTCGAAACCAAAGCGGACAATCTTTTTAAACTCGTCGCCGTCACTGCCGGGGTTGCCGGATAAATCGAAACCGCCCTGTGTTTCTACTTGATGGAATAAGGCGGCTAAACGCACACTATCGCCATCTAATAAGTCAAGAATAAAGCGTTCAAAATTAGAGGCTTTGGAAATATCCATTGAGGGGCTGGTGGTGTGCCAGGTTTCTGCCGATTTACGCACGCGGTATATGCCTGTACGGAAGAACTCATCAAGCACATCGTTTTCATTGGTTGCCACAACTAATTTGGCAATTGGCAAGCCCATCATACGGGCGATGTGACCGGCGCAGATATTGCCGAAATTACCCGACGGGACTGTGAACGACACCTTTTGATCATTACTGCTAGTCGCGCTCAAATAACCGCGGAAGTAATACACCACCTGCGCAACAACACGCGCCCAGTTGATGGAATTGACGGTACCGATTTTTTGACGGGCTTTGTATTCAAGATCGTTAGAAACCGCCTTAACCATGTCCTGGCAATCATCAAAAACACCTTCGACAGCGATGTTAAAAATATTGGGATCTTGCAGGCTGAACATTTGCGCGGTCTGAAAAGCACTCATTTTTTTATGCGGCGACAGCATAAAAACCCGTATGCCTTTTTTGCCACGCATCGCATATTCCGCCGCACTGCCAGTATCACCAGAAGTCGCGCCAAAAATATTTAACTCAGCCTCTTTTTTTGTCAGCGTATATTCAAACAAATTACCCAGCAATTGCATCGCCATATCTTTAAAAGCCAGAGTCGGGCCATTTGATAAGGCTTGTAACAATAGTTTGCGACCGTCCTTGTCTTCCAACACACGCAAAGGTGTGATCTGGCTGGCGTCTTCGCCGTCGCGGACATTGCGGTAAACATCGGCAGTGTACGTTTTGTCAGTAATCGCTTTGAGATCATCCTCTGGAATATCAGTGGCAAATTTTTTGAGTACGGCAAATGCCAGATCAGCGTAAGACAACTCGCGCCAAGCATTGAGTTCATCGCTAGTGACTTGCGGATAGCTTTTAGGCAGATATAGACCGCCATCAGGAGCCAGACCGCCTAACAGGATTTCAGAAAAATGGGGGCTTGCGGGATGTCCGCGAGTTGAAGCGTATTGCATAAATAATTGATTTTAAGAGACTAAGTTGGAGGAATTTGAATGTAATTTGAAATCTAGCTGAGAATGTCGCTGGAAATATCACTAAGAGCGTGTGCTGAGAAAGCAATTAGCGAAACGCCTTTAGAGTGCACTTGGACAAATATTCTCTCTATTATATCGTTATTAACACTCAAAAACCTGCGCAAATTTGGTCAAAACTGCTATGTGATTGCTATTTATTCGGCATGCTCAGTCAGCAACAATCTTTCGGGATGCGAATACACGACAAAATTTTTCTGCCTGACGAATCCTATAAGACACATCCCGGCCTGCTCAGCGAGCCGCACTGCCAATGCTGTTGGAGCAGAAATTGTGGCGAGAATAGCGATATTGGCGCGTGCAGATTTTTGCACTAATTCATAACTGGCACGACTACTCATGATGGCAAAACCGGGTTGCCGGATTGACTTAGCTTTTGAGTTGAGCTTGGCATCAATAGCTAACGCACCAACCAATTTATCCAGGGCATTGTGACGCCCGACATCCTCTCTTACCAGCTGGATTGCCCCCGCCATGTCCACCCAGGCGGCAGCATGCATGGCACCGGTGATGGCATTGATGGGTTGCTTACTTTTTAGTGAGTCGAAAGCCGTTAGCAAAGCTTGCTTATCCAAACGAGTTTCCGGTTGAACATCGCCATTGTTAGCAGACGCATTGCCAGGCATAACAATTGGCATGACGATAGGCATGAGAACCGGCATATTCAGATCGAGCGCATTCAGACTTTCTAAACCGCATATGCCGCAGCCAGTCTTGCCAACCAGACTGCGCCGTTTTTCTTTGAGACGGACAAAGCACTCGCTAGCGATGGTTATTCTGAGCTCTATTCCGATGGTGTTTGTCAACTGAGCTTCCTCATCGCTACTTACGCATTCGATATCGTAAATCTGACTGGTGTGATCAATGATTTGTTCGGCCAGGCTGAAACCGACAGCAAAGTCTTCCAGATCCAAGGGTGTAGCCATCATCACCGCATGTGAGATGCCGTTGAAGACTAAGGCGATGGGAATTTCTTCTGCCAACTGGTCCGGCGTAGGTAACACCGGACTATCGTTCTGATTTGCGCTATGGCGCAAGACCGACATTTCGCGATAGGCATGCTCAATTTCTTGGCTCATACTTTTATATCTAGTTTATTCCTGCGGCGCACAAGCTATACGACCTTTTTCGGTCAACGCGCAGAGAGTACGGTCATCGATTTGCTGAACCTGAACTAAACCTGGGCCAGCTTGCGTATCTATGACCTGGTCACCTAAATAAGCGATACAACGCAATAAGCTACTTTGGCGCACACGTAGACGCTTACTCAAACGAGCCAGTGACACTGGCTCGCTCTGTGAAGCTAACTCTAGCAATAAGGCTTCGATCAGATCAACAGAAACAGCGAGCGAAGCATCATTTATCTCAATACTCATTGACCGTGACTTACAGCGCGTGACTTACCGCATCCGATGTCATCTGCGGCTTGCCTGTGGCCTTATTTGCAGGTGAGCTGGTGCCAAGCACATGCGGCGTAAGTACCACGGGGATCGATTTAGAAGTCGGCGTCCGAGCGAAGTCCGCAAAACTGGATAACGGAATGAGATTATTAGTTTCAGGAAAATAGGTGGCAAGGCAACCACGTGGAATATTGTATTCTACAAGCATGAAACGTTTTGCCTGACGCTGAATTTTGTCGTCACACACGCTTTCCAGATCAACCCAATCACCGACTTTCATCCCTAATTCTGCGATGTCTTCTTTATTGATAAACAAAACTCTGCGCTCGCCAAACACACCCCGGTAACGATCGTTCATTCCATAGATTGTGGTGTTGTACT
This sequence comes from Undibacterium sp., assembly GCA_025352365.1. Lineage (GTDB taxonomy): Bacteria > Pseudomonadota > Gammaproteobacteria > Burkholderiales > Burkholderiaceae_D > Undibacterium. The sequence goes on from JANXTO010000186.1 coordinate 3,413, forward strand.
GATCATGTGAACGCATGGTACCCAGATTAAATACTGGAGAAGTACGACTTTGGCGGGCCTGATGTATTGGTAAATCCGTCGGTACCGGATGCGCATAAAAGTTGGCTTTTTTATTCGCTGTAACCCAATTGCGCTCGGATGCAGTGTTACGCAAATGGAAGCCACCAGGCACTTTTACCTTGCTATTGAAATCAGCAAAATCATCAAACACTGCAGCAATTTTGTCGCGAATACGGTCATAATCAGCTGCCAGCCACATCCAATCAGTTTTACTACGACCCTTCAGTGTCGCTGCTGCCATACGAGCCACGATCATCGGTTCTGACAGCAAATTACTGGAGGCTGGCGCATTAATCCCGGACGACAGATGCACCATACTCATAGAATCCTCAACACTAACTGCTTGCGGACCAGTCTCTTGTATATCAATCTCGGTACGGCCGAGACATGGCAAGATCAAGGCTTCACGCCCGCAAATCAAGTGACTACGATTGAGCTTGGTCGCGACATGTACAGTCAAAGCACAATTTTGCAAAGCGCGATGCGTCAAGTCGGTATCAGGTGTAGCGGTGGCAAAATTACCGCCCATTGCGAAGAACACTTTATTTGATTCATCCAGCATCGCTTGTATTGCACCAACGGTGTCGTAACCGTCTTCACGTGGCGGTGCAAAATCAAATACCTGTCCTAGCCGATCCAAAAATGCCGGACTAGGTTTCTCATAAATTCCCATTGTGCGATCGCCTTGCACATTGCTATGACCACGCACAGGACAAGGACCAGCGCCAGGTCGTCCAATATTTCCACGTAACAGCAACAGGTTGACGATCATCTGTATTGTGGCGACGGAGTGTTTATGCTGAGTGATACCCATACCCCAGCAGGCAATCACTTTACCTGCACCGATATAAATATCAGCAGCACGCTGGATTTGTGCACGCTCTAAACCAGATTCACGCAACACAACATCCCAAGGCTCAGCCATAACATCGGCTGCAAAACTATCAAAATTAGCGGTGTGCTCGGCAATAAAATCAAGATCAATGATGCGCGCTTTACCAGCTTGTTGAGCCGCCAGATCAGCCTCCAGCACACATTTGATCATGCCTTTAACCGTCGCTAAATCACCGCCAATTTTTACCTGAAAATAATCGGAAGAAATGGGGGTTGATTGATCTCCGATCATCTCCACCATGTTTTGCGGATTTTGGAATTTTTCTAAACCACGTTCGCGCAAAGGATTAAAAGAGACTATCGATGCGCCACGTTTAGACGCCGCACGCAACTCACCGAGCATGCGCGGATGATTAGTGCCAGGATTTTGTCCAAAAATTAAAATCGCATCTGCGACTTCAAAATCTGACAACAGAACCGTACCTTTGCCCACACCAATTGCAGCCTTCATTGCAAAGCCAGAAGGCTCGTGACACATGTTAGAGCAGTCAGGGAAATTATTGGTACCAAACTCGCGCACAAATAACTGGTACAAGAATGCAGCCTCGTTGCTGGTGCGGCCTGATGTATAAAAGATAGCATCGTTAGGTGATGCCAGCGCATTCAGGCGCTTAGCGATCAGATCAAATGCTTGCGCCCATTCGATTACCTGATATTTGTCCGTGGCACGATCGTATTGCATAGGTTGCGTTAAGCGTCCCTGCCCCTCCAGCCAAAAATCGGTTTGTTCGCTTAGCCACTGCACCGTATGTTTGGAAATTAACTCTGGTGTAGCACGGCGTGCTGTAGATTCTGCCGCGACTGCTTTTGCACCATTTTCACAAAACTCAAACGTCGATGTATGGTCTTGGTCAGGCCATGCACAACCGGGGCAATCAAAGCCATCTGGCTGATTCGCCGACAATAAAGTACGCGCGCCTTTACCGGGAATACCTTGCTGGAAAATCTGCTCAGCAACACTTTTTAAGGCGCCCCAGCCACCAGCGGGACGGTCATACACTTGAACTATTTTTTTGCTCATAATTGCGCTCTTCATTTTACTAACGGTTTGAACTTTGAAAACATGACTTTTGAAAACTTGGAGTTTTAAAATTGGGACTTTAATACGGGCTTTGAGAACTTAAATTTTTCTACATTATCAATAAAATCGATAAGTATAGACATCCAAGTTTCGTAATATTTTCTAAGTCTACTCCAAAAAAAAAGATCGCACTGAGGCGACCTTTTTTTTGCTTACATCTATTATTTAAATAACAAAACAGCTTTTTGCAAAGTGATCCAAATACCGATTGCTAATGGGATACCTACTGCTGCCCAGGCAAACAATACGGTTGCTTGGCTAGTCGAACCGCCTTTTCCAACGACGCTGCCATCGGTAGAGCTGGCGATAACACGATCATGTGCCAGCTTGCGTTCAGTCGCCAGCTCTTCATCTGTCATAAAAGTGCTGTCTTTAACAGGGCGCACTAATAAGTTGCAAATAAATCCGAGAACTAACATACCCGCCAAGATGTACATGGTGATGTCATATGCCTGGGCTTTTGCTACGCCGTGCGCCAATTGGTATTCGCGGATATACGTAATCAGCAAAGGTCCGAGCACACCCGCAGTTGACCATGCAGTCAGCAAACGACCGTGGATAGCACCAACCATTTGCGAGCCGAACATATCTGCCAAATACGCTGGCACAGTGGCAAAACCACCACCATACATAGATAAGATAATGCAGAAAAATAATACGAACAAAGCCAGACTACCTGCATGTGCAACAGTAGGAATCGATGCGTAAAGAATGAAGCCAAGTACAAAGAAGACGAAGTAAGTACCTTTGCGACCGATATAATCTGAAATCGACGCCCAGAAGAAGCGACCACCGATGTTAAACAAGGACAGCAAACCAGTAAATGCGGCTGCAATAGTCGCAATCTGTTTCTTTTGATCTGGATTTAAGTCATTGAAGCCAAGATCGACGCCAATCAATTTACCGCCAAACACTTCTTGCAGCAAAGGCGATGCCATACCCAAAATACCTATACCAGCAGATACGTTTAAGCACAAAACAGCCCAGATCAACCAGAACTGCTTAGTCTTCCAAGCCTTATTCAAGTGAACATGTTTGTTCGTGATCATTGCATTGTTCGTTTGTACTGGAGGCGTCCAACCGGCTGGCTTCCAACCAGAAGCGGGCACACGGTAACCAAATGCACCAGCCATCATAAATACAAAATAAATCGCTGCCATAACCAAAAAGGTCTGCCATACCCCGACAGAAGTAGGTGTAGCGAAATGACGCATCAACCAGTCAGCTAATGGTGATCCAATCAAGGCGCCACCGCCGAAGCCCATGATCGCCATACCAGTTGCCATACCGCGCTTGTCCGGAAACCATTTAATCAGCGTAGACACTGGTGAAATATAGCCCAGACCCAAGCCAATACCACCGATGACACCACCGCCTAACCACAACAGCCATGCTTGATGCGTGTACACACCAAAGGAGGAAATCACCAGACCGCCGCACCAGCATAATGCCGATACGACACCGGCTTTACGTGGACCTGCGCGTTCCAGCCAACCGCCAAATAGAGCGGCGGAAGAGCCGAGGAAAATGAAGAACAAGGTGTACATCAACGTCAGCGTTGAGATTTTCCAATCGCAGTCACTGGCAAACAGCTCTTGCAACAGACCAACATCGCTGGCACAGGCAAGTGGCTTATCGATACCGATCGCTTTTGAAAGCGGCAACCAAAATACGGAGAAACCATATGCCATACCGATACAAAGATGGATCGCCAAAGCAGCAGGCGGTACTAGCCAACGATTGAAGCCTTCACCAGCAATGGTGCGCTCCTTAGCTAGCAAAGAAAATTGTGATTGCGACATAAATATCTGCCTTTACGTTGAAGGTAATCAAAAAAAGAGCCTAGACCTAACAAAGATGTAGCTGTCTCGTTAGCGCTAGCATTGTCTTATGAGAAATTCTTTTCAGCAATAATTTTATTTATTGTGGTTACTAATTAATATAAGTGTGTGTCCTCATTTCCATTTAGTCCCAATAAAAATACACGCAATAAGAAGCATGACTTTGGCAATACGCGCTAATTTTTCAAAACGACTTGCAATGCTGCGGAAATGCTTCCTTCTCGCAAAAAGGTTCTCGACTCAATAGCGTTATTTGTATCAATTCGAATCGAATTCCGGATTGACTCTGTTGCTGTTAAATCTTCCGGGAATAACCGGATTGGCTCCCGTCTGCCTGATCTGCTCCCGAGTCGTCTCAGCATCATAGCCTTTGTCCGCAATCACATGTTGTGCTGCTATTGTCTTGCCGATGAGACGTGGTGCAGCTTTGGCGTTGTGGACTCTACCCCCGTGATTTCAAAATTAACCGGACACGCATTGTCGTCTTCAATTGCGCCCAAATATCATCGCTTAATACACGCCGAACCTCTCTGCCTCCTTTTATGTTTAAGGTAAAAGAATCCTACAAATCAGTGCAAATTTAAATACTTTCGACCGATTTATATGAAATAAAAACACACCCTAGAACATTTCAAGAAGAAATAGATATTTTTTGTTTCCCAATATTAAATTGGAGGAAAAACTTAAGCAACCCAAACGATTTATTTCGTTTAATTTTCGCTTAATGACGAAACCACCGACAATAAAATACGCGGACAAATTAATATACTAGCTACAGTATTTATGTGCCACCCGACAATTTATTGGGAAATAAGAGTATTTAATAAAATTAAAATGGGAGTATATAAAAACCCAAAGCGCAAGCAAAGATATTCCTCAGCCGTTCCATACAACTGCATATGTGTAACGACAGCCCTAATCTGTCCCGAACTTATTCAAACTCATACAAATTAAACCGAATAAATCTGCATTTTTCTCATTATTTTAGGATATTAATAATCAATATCGAGCTGTATGACTGCATAACTGTAGCTTTTTAGCGCCAGTATCAAACACGTAAAATCATTGCGCCAGCTTCAACTGCTCCAGAATCGCTGGATTTTCTAATGTAGAAATATCTTGCGTAATTTCTTCGCCTTTTGCCAACACGCGCAGCAAACGACGCATGATTTTGCCTGAACGAGTTTTAGGTAAATTATCGCCGAAGCGAATTTCTTTT
>JANXTO010000192.1 GCA_025352365.1 Undibacterium sp.
CAAGGTGATGGATGCCATTTCTTCATACACGTTTTGCGTCACGGTATCGAGCGATGTGGCAGGCATAAAAAAATACATGAAACTGGTCGCGACGATGCCGAGTGCAAACGCAATGGGCATCCCGGAAAACATCACCACCAGTGTCACTGCACCATATAATGCACCCAATGTCAGTGGACTCATATCTCGCCTCGGCCGTAGCGTTTTGTTGGCGATGCGTTAGTCACTCGTGCCAATACCTGTACAAAAATCTGCACAGTCAGCAAACTCATGCCAAACGCCATCATCCCGTAAGGTATCCATAGCGGAGGCGCAAAAGTGGAGGTGGTGGTCTGACCATCGACAAAGGCTTCATGCCACAGAGTCCAGGATTTCCATGAGAAGAACAAACAAAACAAAAACGACAAGACGTCTACGAGCAACATACGAAATGCGTTGACCCGCGCTGGCAGCAACGAAGACAGCGCTTCAATCCCGATATGTCCGCGAAACGACTGTACATAAGCCGTGCAGAAAAAAGTGACACCGACCAGCATGAATACAGACGCCTCGTCCTGCCAATCGGTGGGCACATTAAAAAAGTAGCGACTGACGACGGAATAGGTCAACACACAGGCAGTCAAGACCAACGCCAGCAAAGATAAATTCATCAACGCCATATTGAATTTATCTAGCGCCCATGAGATACCTGCAACAAATTTATTATCCGGAATTGCAGAACCTTTAGCAGGTTCTAACTCAAAGCCATGGCTCATAGAGTTTTCTCCGCCAGCTTCAGCAATTTAGCGCAGTTCTCATTTTTCTCACCATAGTCTTTCCACGCTGTTGTGCGGGCGATTGATTGCCATTTCTTTAAAGCAGCGGGATTGAGATCAGCCACTTTTGCGCCTGCTTTTTGGTACACCGCAGCGACCAGCGAATCATCTAACTGTGCGGATTTGCGGGCGAAGGCTTCCATCTCTGCGCCGACTGCCATGATCGTCGTTTGTTGTTCTTTGCTGAGTTTGTCAAAGATAGCTTTCGACATCATCAGCGGCTCAAACATAAACCAGTAGGCACCTGCACGGCCGGTGGTCAATGCTTTAGATACCTCCTCCAAGCGAAACGAAATTAGTGAAGTGGATGAGGTCAGTGCAGCATCCATCGCACCGGTTTGCATTGCTGCATAGATCTCATTAGAGGGCAGGGACACCACCGCCGCACCGGCTGCTTTCAAAATCAAATCCATCTCGCGGGAGCCTCCGCGTATCTTCATTCCCTTCGCATCATCCGGATCGATAATCGGTTTGCCACGGGAAGCAACACCGCCTGCTTGCCAGATCCAGCTAACCACAACAATGCCTTTGTCCAGCAGAATGCGGTTTAACTCTTTACCGACATCGGCGTTTTTCCAGCCGTAGCCCTGCTCATACGAAGTCACCAGACCAGGCATCAGCCCGATATTGACCTCAGGGACTTCTCCACCGGCATAAGACAGCGGCACCAGCGACAAATCCAATGCGCCTTTGCGCATGGAAGAGAACTGGGCATTGGTTTTCATCAGGGACGATCCAGGATAAATCTCAAACTTCAGGCTGCCTTTGGAGCGCTTTTCGACTTCGGCTGCAAACATGCGGCATAAGCGGTCTCTAAAATCGCCTTCAGTCACTGTGCCACCTGGGAACTGATGCGATATTTTTAAAGTGGACGTTTGCGCCCAGGCTGTTTGCATAGAAAGTAGCGGGCTGGCGGCTATGGATGCCATAGCACCGAGCACGGCTCTGCGTTTGGATAATGTGGGCATTCTGTCTCCTGCTGGATAGTAAAGGTAAAAGCATTACAATGATTTTTGATCTATTTGCATGCAAGGTTTCTTTTTATGTATACAAGATATATACTTAATAAATGCAATGCAAGTACAAATTGTTTTTTATAATAAGAAAAAATCTACTAAGGAAACCGTTTGTCTATCGTCGACACTATTAATAAAATCGGTAACAAAAGCAGCGATAAGCTCAGTGATAAGGCCGATAATAAAAATCGCTCGGAATCTTTACGCGAATCGATTGAAGAAATGATCGCTGTAGGGACGCTGCTTCCTGGGCAGCATCTGGATGAGACCGAGCTAGCTACGCAGTTTGGTGTATCGCGCACGCCGATCAGAGAAACCCTGATTCAGCTCGCATCAATGGGGATCGTTGTTATTCGCCCCAGGCGCGGTGCGGTCGTGGCAGAACTCGGGCCGCAGCAATTGGTAGAAATGTTTGAAGTCATGGCAGAGTTTGAGGCAATGTGCGGCAGACTGGCAGCCAGACGTATGACCGAAGCAGAGCATCAGAATCTGCTGGCAGCACATCAGGCATGCAAGGACGCCAGCTTGGCGCAAAACTCTGACGATTATTTCTACTGCAATGAAACCTTCCATCAGATTATCTACAAAGGCAGTCACAATGCTTTTCTGGCTGAGCAAGCACTCGCACTACACCGTCGCCTGCGACATTACCGGCGTTTGCAATTACGGGTGAGAGATCGAGTTAGCGCATCGTTTTCTGAGCACGACGCCGTGGTGCAAGCGATTATTGTAGGTAATGGCGATGTAACATCGGAGTTGCTCAGAGGTCACATCATGATTCAGGGTCAGCGTTTTGCCGATCTGATGGCGTCCTTGCCCAAGTTAAATCCATAGACGTTATCGTTTAAAACCGTGATGTCGGGCAGGTAAATACTTACGATTTACTTGCTTAGTTCGACCTTAAATAAATATACTCCCCATTATTTTTTAAAAATATGCCTTATTGTCCATTAAGTATATGGACAACTTAAATATACATACCCAGAGTATGTTTATCGCCTATGCATTAGCTGATGTATTATTCCTGCGAGGGAATTCCCACGCGCTTTCAACTAAGCCGGGCGGATTCAGATAAACCGGGCGCATAGCCTTGTCAAATGCCAGCGATGACCCATATCAGTCAGACGTTTGGTCGCAGCTAATAAATGGGCAATGGCTATCTCCATCATCGTGTCGATGATGGATCAAACAATGCCCGTCGAATGTCCATAAGCTGAACAATAGTACGCCGGTGCAGCTAATTTCGATCACGGTTACACTAGGCAAAGTAACAAGTAATTAAAACTGTGCTGGTTACTGATTGGCGCATGACGCTTGTCAGTGGCAAACATTAATCTCAACCCGAAAGTTATTCACATGTCCGATTTAATTCAAAAGCTGGAATGGCGTTATGCCGCAAAAAAGATGAACCCTGCCAAAGCGGTTCCGCAAGAAAAAGTCGATCGTATTCTGGAAGCAGCGCGCCTGACCGCGACTTCCAGCGGTTTGCAACCCTACGAAATCTTCGTCGTTACTAATCCAGAAGTCCGTGAAAAAATCAAACCAGTCGCTTGGAACCAAGGCCAGGTCACCGATTGTTCCCACCTGTTAGTGTTCGCTGCATGGGACAACTACACGGTAGAGCGCATCAACATGATGTTTGATCTGACCAACGATATTCGTAATTTTAAAAACGAAGGCTGGGAAAATTATCGTCAAATGCTGCTCAACACCTATCCAAAACGCGATGCCGAAGTCAATTATCAACATGCAGCGCGTCAGGCCTACATCGGTCTGGGATCAGCACTGATCGCCGCCGCATTTGAAGAAGTTGATAGCACACCGATGGAAGGTTTTGACCCTGCCGCAGTTGACGAAATCCTTGGACTCAAAGCACATGGCTTGCGCAGCGTTGTGATTTTACCGTTGGGCTATCGCGAAGAAGACAAAGACTGGTTGGTTAACCTGAAAAAAGTCCGTCGCCCAACGGACAAGTTTGTGACTGAAGTGAAGTAAGTTTGACAGAACGCTAGCTGCTGATCAGGTATTGGCAGCTAGCGACAATCGGAACTGAGTAGGATGGTGTTGATTACGCCAGATACGTCTTAAAAAATAGGGTCATTTGATTGGATCTGACTTATTGGTGTGGCTGAACGTGATCTGTTTTGACCTGGGTTTTATCTAATGGAGCTGAAGTTTTTCTGCCGCATACTTAGCTGCTAGTTGCAGATTTTTTAAATCCCGCTCGACCAATTTGTCATCCACCTTAGAACTAAAGCAGCAAAACGTCCCATATACATTGCCATCAGACAGGATAATCGGCGTGGCAAGATAAGAACCAATCTTCAGGTGCGTCTTTGGCATTTCTATCTCTTGAGCTAACTTTGGCGCGTCATTGATAATCTGCGGTAAACGACCATCCACAATTCGCTGGCACCATGTCGCTTCCAGAGGATCTGCCTGTCCCGCACTCAAGATAGGCTCGTTGTCGCGGCACTCAACTTGTCGTATCACCCGCATCCCATCCACAAATTCAGACACAAACACAACATCCATCTTAAGTTTTTCCAGCACAATTTTTAAGACTTCCTGAACCGAGTGATGAATCAACTCATCTGATGCGTCGGCAGTTGCAATCAACAATTCAGACAACTGCACCGTCAGATCATTAGGGTCTAAACCTTCTTCATATCTGGATACAGATGCGCCGACCTTGTGCGTCTCCGCAGTTGACGCGTGCACCAACAACTCTAGCGCAAACACCTTCAGTTCGGACTTGGCGCCATGCCCCCATGTACACTCAGCCAGATGATGTTTATTACCAAGAATAGCCTCAATCGTCATCAACTCCCCACCATCACGGAGTTGGACAATATCGCCAATTTTAAAGGTAATGCTCATATGATGCCCTCTCTATACGCGCTGCGCGGTTACGAAAGAAATTTAAAAAATAGTATATCTGCGGAAAATTTTTGGTGTGATCGCTGCAACAGATTGACCCGCTTTTTGGTTTGTTACTAAAATATCAAAATGCTTCTAAGAACTCATCAGACAAAATAGGCTGTGCCCTTGTTCCATAATAATGCTCAAATTCACTTGCTAAGATTGAAAAAAAGCGAGTTTCTTAATGTACGTAATTTTCAGCAAATAAGATTCACATCCAAATAACTTTGTTTGAAATTTACGTCACCCCCATGGGATCTGGTTTTGAAAAAATTATTTAATCTCCTCGTTTTTTATGTCGCTGACAAGTCCAGTCAAAGCCACAGAAATGCCTGAAGGATGGGAGCCGTTTGTTTGGGAGGACTTCACAAGCTCAGGACATGCATTCAATCATGCAGCGATTAATTTACCTGCAAAACTAAATAATATTGACTGTTATGTACAGCTTGATACCGGCGCAAATTATGCATTTAGACTTGCGAGAGAATTTAAATTGGACGGAAAATTAGTAACCGTTTCCCTACAAGTCGGATCAATTTACCGGAATATGACTATCCCGGAAGAGGCTATCAAGAAGATTAATTCCATCGAATCTTGTGGTCGTATCGGTTTGGTGGGCAATGCATTTTTGAGAGCGGGACTATATATATCAATCTACAGCTAGCCATGTTCAAATTTGAACATGGGTCGTCATTGTTGAACGACAGCGCCAGTGAAAACTTCATTTATGCAACAAAACCCGGGGGGGAGGGCGGGCACATCGCCGTAGAAGTCAAACTTCCGAGTAGATCTGTTGAATATGCAATATTGGACACGGGTGCTGCAATGTTTACGTTTACGCCGTTTGGCCAAGTTATTTGGATTGATACGAAAGCAAAGACTCGAAAAAAAGAACAAGCAGCGTTATCGCTAAAACTACCAGTGGTATCTAATACCATTACGTGTGAGCTCAAAAATATGAGTACAGAAATGGTCGTAGGAAAATACAATTTAAGCGATGGTTTGTTTGGATATTGTGGCACGCCAGCACCAAAATTTGTATTAGATACTGTCGGTATCGTTGGAATGAAAGAGTTTTTGGAAGGCAGCTTAGTACTCGATTATGTTGCACACAAATGGAAGTTTATACACCAAGAAGTTCAACGAACTGAGTATCCGGCAAGGTAAGTACCTTACTGTATCGTTGATTGTTTTTGATAAGTGAATGGCCCAGATAGTCCGATCAATATGGATGCCTTCGGAGCGTGGGAATCTGAATGTAAGAAAAAAATGGCTTCACTAAGTATGTAGCGGAAGTCCACTCTATTTATTGTGAGTTACGGCCTTGCAGCACAGCAAATTTTGCTATCCTAGCGGCTTGCCATTGGTCGGCAGCGTTGCCTTGGACCGATGGTACTTATTTTTCGGAGTTATGTAATGGCCTCATTGCAAGATCAATTTTTAAAAGCGGGACTAGTCGATAAAAACAAAGCTAAACTCGTCCATCAGGAAAAGAGCAAGCAGAAGAAGGTAGAGCGCCGGACTGGCAACGAGAGCGTGGATGAGGCGCGTTTGGCCGCGCTGGAGGTACAGCGCAAAAATGCCGAACGTGCGCGCGAACTCAATGCGCAACGCGATGCGGCCGCGAGCCAAAAAGCGGTTTTTGCGCAAATTGTGCAGTTGGTGCAAAACAATCGCCAAAGCAAGGGCGCAGGCGACATCGCTTATTACTACACTCACGGTACCAAGATCGATAAGATCTATGTGTCAGCAGAGGTACAGACACATTTGATTGCTGGCCGACTGGTAATCGTGTGTCTGGAGGGTAAAACAGAATTGCTGCCCCGGATTATCGCGGATAAAATTGCCGAGCGCGATGCATCACTGGTGGTGCGGGTGAAGAAGACGACGACCGAAATCGATGCGGATGATCCGTATGCCGCCTTCCAGATTCCGGATGACTTTACGTGGTAGCTCTCGATTGAGCTTCTCCTTGCATTTTAGAAGTTAGACTCCTTTGATTTGTTGGGCTAAAGCTTTATCAGCCAACGCATTTCTTGGTGCTTTGAAAGATGTTGGGCTGATGAGGCTTAGCCCAACCGTGCTGAATGGCGGAGGTCCGGATGAAAAAAAGCCTGCGTTTACTCTTGATCATGCCCGAGTATCCCCCGAGCTTTGGCGGCATGCA
>JANXTO010000199.1 GCA_025352365.1 Undibacterium sp.
ATCGCCCACAAAGATGCACCCAGCGCGACAGCGGCCAGATCATTGGCACTGGCATGCCCCGTCATCGCCACATCGGCGACACCCATGCCGACGGTAGCGAGTTGGCCGATCAGGACAGGCCAGGCGAGTTGCCACATGGCGCGGGATTCAGTGAGAATTTTTGTTTTCATCGTTGGAAGTGCGAGCGAATATGAGTCGCAAAATAGAGGGCGAGTGGCATCTTAGTTCATTTTTTATAAAAAGTATCTTGACGCTCTGCTGGAGCGTCAACAAGAGTGCCAAAGTTCGTTATTGTAAGTTGGTTCTAACATGAGATGATTAATATACTCCCCTTATTTTTGTGAAAAAATACCGTATTGTCCAATATATAATTGGACGATTGAAATATACTCTATATGAGTATATTTAAGATGACGAATATTTACATGGATGATTAACAGGCATTTGATGTGTTGGTAGAGTCATGGCCTATATATAGATCTTCTGTATATTTTGTTAATTCGGGACTTACTTTCTCACGTCTTCTCGTTTTTTAATATCCAGTTCCCGCTGGATGTTTATGGCAAACTCAGACTCTTTGTTTAACCTCAGATTACTAAAGCGCAATTACTTATGCCGACAATTCAATACCGATTACTTAATGTTTTTGCCGAGACCAGCTTTGGTGGTAATCCGCTTGCCGTAATCGAAGGTGGCAGTGCGCTTACCGATGTCGAAATGCAGCAAATTGCCCGACAATTCAACTTATCTGAAACAACTTTTTTATTGCCATCGGATCGGGCTGCCGCACGGATACGTATATTCACGCCGTCCTATGAGATGCCCTTTGCCGGACATCCAACTTTAGGATCTGCGCAGGTAGTCAGTGATTTATTCAATACCGGCAGCCAATTCAAACTGGAAACGCAAGCGGGTTTGATACCAGTTTGGGCAGATAATGGCCGCTAGACATTATCTGCGAATCCTCCCAAATACCGGGCAATGAAAGCAAGTACCAGCGAGTTGGCGGCGATGTTGAACTTACCGGTTGAGGCGATTTCCGGCCCGGTCATGTGGGTGGATTGTGGTACAGAGCAATCGATGATCCCGCTGACCAGCGCAGAGTATGTAAACGCTTGTCGTCCCGACGCGGCATTGATGGCGAGTTTCAGCAAAAACCTGAGCGGCCAAGCCAAAGTCTATGTGTTTGCCATGACAGATACCGGATTTGAAGCACGGTATTTTGGAATGACAGGTAACGGCAGTATCAACGAAGACCCGGGCACAGGTTCTGCCTGCGCCAATCTTGGCGGATGGTGGCTGGCGACCAAAGGTGACATGCCCCTTGATGCCATGGTCTACCAGGCCAAAACCAGTAGTCGTCCTAGCTTACTCAGTTTGAAAGTCGACCAAGGACGTATTCATGTCGGGGGGCGAGTGATTGAGATTGGCGGCGGGAAGTTGAGTTGGTAAAGATGAATGGTATTGTTGATTTTGCAATGATGACAACCGAGTTTGTTGCGACGCGTGCAATGATGGAAAAAAAAGATGCTGAGATTTTGAAACAGCACAAAAAAGCACCCGTTCCTAAGCTTTAATAGTAGATAAAGTACAACCCACATCGGCGCATTTTTGCGTCTGATGTTGTGTGCTGGGATTCAGTAAGTCACAGCGGTATTTGGTAACTTTTAAAAGATGAATCAGCTATTGCACGTACACCATGAGATATTGAAAATATTCAGTGATTATATTGGCATCATGGCGAGTTATTTTTTTGGATTATGCCGCGTCAGTCAACTAAATCAATTCAATCAGGTGCCAGCATCCTGTGCCGCCTGGCTTGCATCCCACTGCGCCATCCAGGTGAGCATCTGTTCTGCTGGCATGGGCTTGCTGATGTAATAGCCTTGCGCCTGATCACAGCCCATGTCTTTGAGCAGTTGCATGACTTCTTTATTTTCGACCCCTTCTGCTACCACCCGCAAGCCCATGTTGTGGCCAAGATCAATGGTTGATTTGACTATTTTAGTGTCATCGATATCTTTCTCCATTTTCAGGACGAAGGATTTATCGATCTTTAATTCATCCACCGGCAAGCTTTTTAAATAAGCGAGTGAGGAGTAGCCGGTACCAAAATCATCAATCGACAAATCGGCGCCCATCGCATGCAAACCTTCTAAGGTCTGCTGCGCCCGGATCGGGTCATCCATAATCGCGCTCTCGGTGATTTCCAGACAAAACGCAGCAGGCGTAATGTGATGCCGCTCCAGAATATCGGCAAACTTATTCGGCAAATCCTGATCCAGTAAATCGCGGGTAGATAGGTTGACCGACATTTTCAGGTTCAGGCCTTGCGCTATCCAAAGACTGCAGATGCGGGCGGCGTCATTCAGCACCCAGCGGGTTAACTGGCGAATAAAGCCGGTCTGCTCTGCAAATGGGATGAATTGATCGGGGAAAATAAAGCCACGTTCTGGGTGTATCCAGCGGATTAGCGCCTCGACAGCGATTACTTTACCGGTATCCAATGCGACTTTAGGCTGTACGTATAAGTGGAAATGCTGTTGTTCCAGCGCCGTGCGCAATTCACTCAGCAAGGACAAACTTTGCTGGCTAGATTTATCGATGGCTGGCACATAGGTTACCGCGCCGCTGTTGGCACGCTTGGCGGCATACATCGCCACTTCCGCCCGGCTTAACAAGGATTCTGCATCATTGGCATTGTCGGGGAAGCCGGCAATACCAATCCCCGCGCCCAGATCAACGGTTTGATCTTCGATCGAAATCGGTTTTTCTAAGGACGCTAAAATTTTAGTCGCCAGCTCTTGTGCTTCTAACAGGGTAGAGTCAGGCAATAGGACGACGAACTCATCACCACCCAGACGGGCAGGTTTAATGGTGCCTTGTCCTAACTCATTAGTCAGCCTGAGGGCAACTTGCGTCAATAATTGATCGCCAAAACCATGTCCCATGACATCGTTGACATGTTTAAACCGATCCAGATCCATCATCAGAATGTAGCAGGTAGTTTTTTTTGCCCTTGCCTGTGTAATCGCATCTTGCAGCATGCTGACGAACAGTGCCCGGTTTGGCAGATTAGTCAAAATATCCCAATACGCCAAGCGCCGGATTTCTTTCTCGCGGTTGGCAATACCATCGCGCATGACCAGAAAAGTCCGCGCCAGATCGCCGATTTCATCATTGCGTTGCACTTTGATCGTGGCGGTATAGTCACCCGCGCCTAGCCGTTTGGCAGTGTCTGCCAATTGCCGCATGGGACCAGTAATCCGCTTGGTGGTGACAACGCTAATGATGCTGGCGATGATGACCCCAAGGATGGTGAGTATCAGCAGATCTCTTTGCAGCTGTTTATATGGCGCAATAGCTTCGCTCAGAGAGACCTGCAATACGGCGACCGTAACCCACTTCTCGTTTTCGGCTAATTTAAGGACATGCGCGCTGTAGTCTTCATCGCCGATGCGTAGTTCCGGTATGGATTGGCTTGTATCTTGAATTTTGGGAATTTGGGTTGCGAGTATGGCGACCTGTTCTGCATTGAGAGTAGACACATCCGGCATCCATTTATTGCCTTCGGCATGGTTCTCGGTCAGCAGTGATATTTGTAAGCCAGATAATTCACGCATGTCAGCGACGATACGCTGATCAATCGGGATTGCCATCAAGACCCAGGCAAGAGTGACCGGTGCCTTAATCGGCACCATCACTAATTGATAAGATTTGCCCCTGACGACGGCATTGCGGTAGGAACTGCCAACTTGTTCTGCCTGTATTACCAAAGGCAAAATTGATTGCTGAAAACTACTTGCAAAAACATCGCTGGTCGCTGCCGTGACGCTGCGATCCAGACCTATCACCATAGAAAAACTGGCACCGATTCTTTCACCATGATTGATCAAGGCGGACTCTATGGTTTTAGTATCGTTGGTGCCAATTGCCTCACGAAACGCATAATCTTTAGCAAGCACCTCGCCACTTTGTATCAGTTTTTGTGCATTCTGATCTAGCAAGCGATTGAAGATTTTTTCACTCCGCTTAAGCTCCTCCTGAATCGAGGCACGCGCATTGCGATAGATCGTATTTTGAATAACAAAAAACCCCGCGAGTTGAACCATCAGGATCAGGGCAATAAACAGAGCGACGACTCTGCTTTCCAGACTATGCAAACGCATGAATTATCCTTGCCGGTTTTTGGCGGTTTTCATTTGGAGAGAAATGCTGCATTCAGTTTTAACGCCTTATCATCTGGTAGTTAGTATGAACAATAATATCCATCGTAACGCACTATGCCAATGCGATGAATGAGGCAACCATGTTCAATTCACTTTGTAATTCAATTTGATAGTAATGGCAGAATTCTCATCCTTGATGACAATAGGCTGTTCGCTTGGTAGACTGCCCGTCATTTGGTAGTAAGTCCACGTTTTTAGATTATATTTGCCGATGGGCAGCATCGCAATTTTTGCCTTGCCGCTGGCATCTGTTTTTGCAAAATATGGCGTATCGACGATCTGAATATACGCCAGCATCTGATCGTGGATGTTACAACCAACTACAACGATTCCTGGCTTATCAAAAATAATCGGTGCCTCAGGTTTACCAGCATACAGTTTTAACTCAAATGGCTTAGCCGGAGAAAATGAATAAGCTTGGTGCCGCACCGTGTCATTGTTGGGAAAGCTGATGGCGGTACCGGTTTGCACCACTGTCACTAACGGAATGAATTTTTTATCTTTTTGCTCAATATCAACTTTGGCAGATTTGGCTTTTTCAATCGTGCCTTTATCAAAATAAACGACCGCATCAAGGACAGGTTTGCCAGCACTATCGATCACTTGAATAACATGCTCAGCTTGTGCAGGTAGCATACATGCACAACTCAACAGACTGATGGCCATTGTGGCAAGTTGGGAGCGTTTAAAGTTATGAAGCATTGCCGTTCTCCTCGCTTAACTGATCATAGAAATACGCACGCAATCATAAGTATTTTATTTGTATTTATCATGCGCCCATCCTTCATCCAAATAATTATTGCAGATCTATTTAACCACATTGCTGATGTCCGACAGATGTCAAACTTAGGTCCATGAGTGTTGAATTTTGCCGAAAAACCTAGCCCACACATCTTACTTATCATCATAATGCAAAATTATTATAAAAATCGCTTTATGTAGCTTTGTAGTTGTTGCCGTCCCAGAATGCATTGGGTATAGTAAATATTCATAATAAAACGATTAAAAATAAGTAATTGTGACAAAGGTGTTGTAAATTGTTGTTAAGTTATTGTTTCTTAATCGATGCTAAGGTATTGTCGGTGCCACTTCGTTTGCTTATTGCAATTAACTCTTAGTAGAGTATGGATTCCATCATTAAACATCTTGTGGAAATTACTGGTCATCGTGACCATGATCTCCTCAATATTTCTGTCATCTCGGCCTTATGTGAATTGACACGCGCTGAGTATGCACGCGTGCTGGATATAACCACAGTAGGCAAGCAAACATTTGTACAGTCACAAATCACGATTAAAAATGGTAAAGTGCTGGAAGTCGCAGATAGTAGCGCCACCAGCTTAGCCGGTGATTTAATTGCCAAGTATCCCAACTTGGAAGACGGCATTGCAAAACACCAAAACTTGATCGAACGTTTATCAGAAGATGGTAAGCGTTTAATATGGCTGCCAATTTGGACCAACGGAAAGGTAAATACCTGTCTGGAAATCGCCAATCCTGAATCGTATAACGAGAATACCTCTCAAGTGATGGAAGGGATTTTGATCGTTTATCGTAACTTTCAAAACTTACTCGATTACAGTGAAAGAGACTCATTGACAGGTTTATTAAATCGTAAGACTTTTGACGATAATTTCTCCAAAATTTTGCGCGTTAGCTCTCAGCAAAAAAATACCGAAACAGAACCAGAGCAAGATCGCAGGTCCGTTGAACCCGAAAAGCCACATTGGTTAGCAGTTCTAGATATTGACCACTTTAAACGTGTTAATGATCAATTCGGCCACTTGTATGGCGATGAGGTATTGATTTTGATCGCCAATCTCTTACGCTCGTCTTTCCGTCCCACCGACAGACTGTTCCGTTTCGGTGGTGAGGAGTTTGTGATTTTGTTGCGCGCTACGGCTCAAGACGATGCACACCATATTTTTGATCGCTTCCGCGAAAATGTGGAGCAATATCCTTTTCCACAGGTGGGCCAGGTCACAGTCAGTGTGGGGTTTGCCCGCATTGATCCGTTTGAGCCTGCAGTTGCGATTATGGGACGTGCAGATCAGGCACTCTACTTTGCAAAGAGCAACGGCAGAAATCGTACTTGCTATTACGATAGTTTGGTCGACAGTGGAGATCTGCATGCCGAAAAATCGAACGATACGGCAGAGTTTTTTTAAAGCCTAGCTGTGCTCTGCATTAAACGCACTATCTTTTTTCTTGTGCGCAGTTGCAATCAAGATCACACTTCCCAAAATCACTGTGACTGCAATCATTTCACGCCCTCCAATTTTTTCTCCCCCGAGCATCACACTTAAAATTACCGCAATTACAGGGTTGATATAGGCGTAGCTGCCAGCGAGGGACGGCGGTACTGCGCTTAGCAAATACATGTATGCAGTAAATGCAAGCAAAGATCCGGCAACTACAAGATAAGACCATGCCAGCCACGCGTTGACAGCGATTGGCGTATTGAATTTTTCTCCCATCAAAACACCAAGCATCATCAAAAATGCGCCGCCAAATAGCATTTCGCTGGAAAATCCCATCGCACCCGGCGCCATTTTTAATTTTTGTTGTGACAGCACTGATCCGATACTCCAACTTAAAATCGCTCCGATTAAGCTAATCACACCAATTGGCTTGGCAGAAAATTCGCTACCAAATGCCAACATCACGGCACCCGCGAAGCCAATCATTATTCCTGTCCATTCACGACGGTTAGGCCAGTCTCCAAAAAAACCCATGCAAAACGACAAAACCATCGGCGAGCAAGCAATAAATACGGCGGTCAATCCTGAGGAAATACTTTGCTGTGCTAGCGCCGTCAAACCCATGCCACCGCCTAGCGTCAATACACCAACTACCCCTGCATCGACCCACTCTCGTATGTTGGGACTAGGAGTACTGTGCCATTTTTCCCAAGCAAATAGCAAACTACCTGCGGCTAGAAAACGTGTACCCATCAATAGGAATGGTGGGAACGATGTTAATGCCACATAAATCGCAAAATACGTCGATCCCCAAACAATATATACGATGGATAAAGCAATCAGAACAGAGCGTGGCAGACCCGACATGGTTTTCCTTTA
>JANXTO010000212.1 GCA_025352365.1 Undibacterium sp.
TGCGCTTTGGGAGGACGAGGAATAATGACCCCGATCCCGGAGCGCAATATAGTATTGACACTGGTAGAAGAAGCTGTGGTTTCAGGCGCGCGTCAGGAGCGTGCATGCGACGTGATTGCATTAAGCGAGAGAACGCTGCAGCGCTGGAAAATTGATCAGGTGACTGAGCAAGCCGACCGACGCACAGACCGTGTGCAGACGCATCAGAATCAGCTGAGCCCCGATGAGCGGCAGCAGGTGCTGGCCATTGCCAACTCGCCTGAGTACGGGCATCTGAGCCCGAGCCAGATCGTTCCGCGGTTGGCTGATGATGGAATCTATGTCGCATCGGAGTCAACGTTCTATCGCTTACTCAAGGCTGAAAATATGCTTGTGCACCGTGGCGAAGAAAAACCCAGGCAACCACGCAGCAAACCGCGTGCATTACAGGCAACCGCGCCCAACCAGCTGTACTCATGGGATATTACCTATTTGCCGACCGAGATCAGAGGCATCTATTTTTATCTGTACATGTTTATCGACGTCTTTAGCCGCAAAGTGGTCGGCTGGCAGGTATTTGAAACTGAAAGCAGCGCGTTGGCCAGCGAGGTCATGAAAGATATTTGTGTGCGAGAAAAGATCGGACAAAATCAGGTCGTTCTTCATTCTGATAACGGTAGTCCAATGAAGGGCGCCACGATGCTGGCGATGCTGCAGGCGCTGGGCGTCATTCCATCTTTCAGTCGTCCTGCAGTTTCTAACGACAACCCGTTCGCCGAGAGTTTTTTAAAACGTTGAAGTATTGTCCTGTATATCCACGGCGTCCATTTAATGACCTCCTGGCAGCCAGAAACTGGGTTACTACATTCATGCATTGGTATAACGAAGAACATCGGCACAGTGCCATTCAATTTGTTACGCCAGCCGAACGTCACGCCGGACTGGACGTGGAATTGTTAATTCGACGTGCTGAATTGTATGAGGCAGCCAAAGCCAGGAACCCAAATCGCTGGAGCAGTGCAACTCGTAACTGGGACCGTACCAACGTTGTTGATTTAAATCCGGACAAAACTACCAAGGAACCATTAAATCGTGAGGAGGTGTATCAGGAACTAAAACTAGCGGCATAAATATTTACTTTTAGGCGACAACTAGCTTGAAAAGCTCCGCCAACGTCCACAGTATTTGATGTGCTTTCTGCCAATTTCTAAGTCAACAATATTCCAGCTAACCCATTCATACATTGGATAATACCGATCTATTACGCCCATTCTCCTTTGCTAAATACAAAGCCTTATCCGCCAAATCAATTAAATATTTCACCGAGACTCGCTCGCTGGGTATGACCGATGCTAGCCCAACACTGATTGTGACTATGTCCCCACACGTGGAGCGATCGTGGGGCAATTTAAGTTCTCTGATTTTCTGACACAGTAGATCTCCAAAAGGAGATATTTCTTCGCTATTTAAATATGGCAGTATTGCAACGAACTCCTCTCCCCCATAGCGAGCAACAATCTCTCCGGGGCGCTTAGCGGCGGCATTAATAGTCTCAGCCACTGCTTTTAAAACTGCGTCACCCGCGGTATGTCCGTAGGCATCGTTATAATTTTTGAAGGAATCGATATCAATAAGGGCAATGCCAAGAGGAAGTGCCTGACGTTGCATACGACTAAATTCATCTGCAATTGCTTGATCAAAAAATCTTCGATTAAACAAGCCAGTTAAACCATCTCGTTTAGCCAATCGATCTAAGGTTTCAGCGTTATGTTGCAAACGAAGATGCGTTTTCACCCTTGCAGTGACTACCGGGGGATTCAATGGTTTTGAAATAAAGTCTACGGCACCGGCATCTAGGCAGGCTACTTCACTTTCTACGCTAGTATTTGCAGTTATAAAAATCACAGCGCAATCTCGAGTATCAAATTCTGCTTTTAATTGCCGGCATACTTCGAAGCCATCCATACTGGGCATTTCGACATCGAGTAGGATGAGTTGCGGTTTGCGCTCCCGTGCAAGTCGGATACCTGACTCGCCATCCGTTGCAAATAATATTTTGCCTTGATTTTTTAAAATATTACTCAGCAAGCGAATTGTCGTAGCATTATCATCAATAATAAGAATAATGCTCTGGCTGGCGGAAAGTTCTAGCATGATTAGGCTAACCCCCTTGCTAAAAAAACTGTTTATCCGAAAACTACATTTTTATAATTTAATAAGGTAAACCCCCGGCTTTGCCGGGGGACTCACCAAGGTTTGACCTATACGTTGGTCGCTTTGAAACTTCTATCTCTATCAAAAGAAGGAGTTTCAGAATGAAAGATTACCAAAGTTTGAGTCATACGAGATGGGATTGTAAGTATCACGTAGTTTTTATACCGAAGCGCCGCAAGAAATTGATTTACGGAGCGTTACGTAAGCACCTTGGGGGAATATTTCATGAGTTTGCACGTCAGCGGGAATGCAAAGTGGTGGAAGGACATTTGATGTTGGATCACGTTCATATCTGTTTGAGCGTGCCGCCAAAGTATGCGGTATCAAATGTGGTTGGTTATCTCAAAGGTAAGAGCGCGATATCGATAGCGCGACACTTTGGAGGACGACAGAGAAATTTTACTGGTGAGGTATTTTGGGCAAGAGGTTACTTCGTCTCTACGGTCGGCTTG
>JANXTO010000255.1 GCA_025352365.1 Undibacterium sp.
GATTGGTAAAGCTGAAATTGTTTGGTGAACTTCATAATGATCGCGATCAACAGGTAAAAGAACAATCGAAGCCGCATTTTACCCTGTAATGCAGCAGTAATTAAGAGGGATTTGTTTTGTGGCGACGGAATCGCCCAGATCATGTCAGTTGGTGACAGTACAGCGGTTTTTGGATCGGATATTGAAGAATGTTTTTATATACTCCCTGGCAATCTAATTAAATTATGCCTGATCGACCAATAAGCAAAAGGATAATAAAAATATACTAATGGGTAGTATGTAATTAATGCTAGTGTATTAATCAGGCGGATATTCAACGACGATTGATGTTTAATAATGCAAAGGCGCGGTTGAATATGAGTTAAAGATCGTTTTGTTTAACCCATTTATGCAAGGCCAGGGGTTTGGCTTGCTGCAGATCCAGAATTAGTTTAGCTGGATCTTCTTGCTGATATAGCAGCGCTAGGTGTTCTGCTTTCAAAAATTTGGCATTGACAGTGTGCTGCAGAAATTCGAGCAGACTATTGTAAAAACCAGCGATATTCAATAAGCCTAATGGCTTTTGATGAAAACCTAGTTGCGACCAGGTGAACATCTCAAACAGTTCTTCCAAAGTGCCGACACCGCCCGGCATGGCGATAAAGCCGTCTGACAATTCTGCCATCATGGCTTTGCGTTCATGCATATTTTTGACGATGTGTAGCTGGCTTAAACCTGTATGGCCAACTTCTTTATCCATCAGGGCTTGCGGGATAACTCCAGTGACTTGACCACCGAGCCGCAAGACTTCATCCGCGATTACTCCCATTAGGCCTACATTGCCACCGCCATAGACGAGGGAGATGCTGTTCGACACCATTTCAGCAGCGAGCTGGCGGGCGCCTTGCGCGTAGGCGTCGTCGTCACCGATGGATGAGCCGCAGTAAACGCAAAGCGATTTTATGGTGGACATGGGATTCCTGAGGCGCTGGCGTTGAGTTTACTGGTAAATCTTATGGGTTAATTTTTTTCAGATATTCTTGCGACAGCTTTTCGAAGACGTTTTTGGTTTCGCCGCGCAAGTAAGGGCTGATTAGCACGATCACCTGATAACAGCCACGCGCCAGGGATTCGGACATAGTTTGTAGCTCGGTGTATTTGCGAGGATTGCGGACATATTCGTAGGACAACCAATATGTGGCGACCACTACCATGTTGGTCGCAAGGGCGTCAATCTCAATGTCGTTGCCTTCAAACTCGCCATCGGTACGCAAGCCATAGCAAAGCTCGGTGGCGACTTTGATTTTGTGCGACAAAATTTGTTTGAAATGCAGTTCCAGATTGCGATTTCTAGACAGCAGATCGTTTAAATCACGATAAAAAAAGCGATAGCGCCAGACCAGTTCAAAGGTCAGATGCAGATAAGTCCAGATATCTTGAATGTTCGCTTTACGACCTTCCGGGAACGCGAGTTTTTTATTAATTTCTTCTTCAAATTGAGTGAAGATAGAATTAACAATATCGTCTTTATTACGGAAGTGATAGTAAAGATTGCCCGGAGAGATATGCATCTCTTCAGCAATAACAGTGGTTGTGATATTGGGTTCGCCAAATTCGTTAAATAAGCGAAGTGATAAGTCCAGTATACGTTCCCTGGTACGACGAGGCGTTTTGTGTTGCATGCCGACTCTCTAGAATTATTTTTTCAATAGAATAACATTGAACTGGCAAAGCACAAAAATTGGATAGGGATTTTCCCAATAGAATTCGTTGTGTTTATAGTGAAACATAAAATTATTCGCTATAAATGAATATTTGACTGGATTGTAGTTGGCGTTGGAATCAGTCTTAATCTACGAATCTGGTGTCATTGCTTAATTTAACTTCCGAGTGCACTAAGCGAGTTTTCGCTAATTTGTCGTGTAAAAATTGACCATCTTTATCAAGCTTGTATGTTAGTGCCAAAATGACAATGTTTGCGGTGACGGCCACAATAGCGAGCCAGCCTTTTAATTCGAATTGGTAGGCAATCGCCAAGCCTGGAATAAACCACATCCATGCCAGGCAGTAGCGAACGACGGCTTTGATGACGGGCAATTTTTGTCTGTCATTATCAATGAGTTTGATATTCCAGGTTTTCATCGCCAAGGTTTGACCACTACGGCACCAAAAAAACACAAAATACAGCCCGAGTATGCCGAAGAGCCAGGCCTCACGAGTGTGGCGAAGGGTCAGTGCATGCCTGCTCTGGGTCCAGACGTCGAATATCATACCTGCCGTAAAAATAACACCGAACAAAAGCATCGCTTCATAAACCATGCAAATAAGCCGACGTTTTAAAGCTGGTGCTACAGGTGAGGGGATAGCAGTATTTGTTGTAGCCACTTGTTACTTTGCCGGAGTTTGAGATACCGACGTGTTTGGCACTGGCAAGACGGTTGCAGGCAAGCTTGCTGATTGTGGAGCAATCACTGCAGCAGGTTTACTAGCTGGTGCTGTCGATGCCACCGGCTTAGGTACACCCTTGATAGGGGCTAAAGGTACGGCTTTGCGTTGCGCCTCTGAGGGGAGATTCGTCACACTTTTTTTCTTGACGGCTTCGCTGGCTAATTTCTTCTTTTCTTCTTCGCTCAGTTTTTGATATTGCTGCCATTGTTCAGATTTTTTTTCAGAGTTGATCTGAGTTGTGCGGGCGAAATTTTCCCGTGCTTGCATACGCTGCTCAGGCGTTAATTTGACCCATGCGCGCATGCGTTCTTGCACCCGAACTTGTTCATCCGGCTTCATTACTGCATATTTGTTTGCAATTTCTAGCCACTTTTTTTTATTTTGCTCACTCATTCGCTGCCATTCAGGCGTGAGTGGAGCAAGTGCAATTTTTTGTGTCGCACTTAATTCCTGCCAGCTCGGTCTAGCCACTGGCGTTGCTGGTAACGCGGTAGCTTTTTGCGCAACCGTTGGCGTCACGTCAGCAGCGGTAGCTGACATGACGTAAGTTACCGACGCTACCACTGCCATGATTAAGGCAAGGACTTCAGTTCTGTTGACCACGAGCAAAGTGGATAAGCGCACGCCTACTCCTCCGCTTTATTCAAATAAGCGCTAAAGCCAGTATCAAGGTAAGCATCAGGTGGCAATTCATCGACTAAAACTGCCGCATCAATTTCTGCTAAATCGCTAATTCTTCTTTGTTGCTCGTATTCGTAAATGCCTGTCAAGCCCATAACCAGTACCAGTAAAGGCAAGATGACGCCCAGCTTACTTAGCCAAGATTGTGGTCCTTGGAAAGAAAACCCCGCATTGCCAGCCAAAACGCCACCAAATGCAAAAACCGCACTTGGCGAAGCTTGCTTTTTGCGTGACATTGCAATTTTTCGCGCATTAGCGAGTTTGTCGAGCGCTGGCGCCGGAATTTTTTCAGCGGATTCGTTTAATGCATGCCGTACTTTGTAGGCAAAGTCGAGGTCTTGCGCTTCTCGTGAGTAATTCATAATGTTATTCCTTTTGCCTTAAGCGATACTGCGAGCGCATGTGTCGCGCGGGAACAATGCGTTTTTACGCTGCCTTCTGAGCAGCCCATTGCGGCGGCAGTCTCTGCTACGTCCATGTCTTCCCAATAACGCATGAGGAAGGCTTCCCGTTGACGCGCTGGAAGTTTTTGTACTTCCTCATCGATAATATTCAGAACTTGTTCACGTTCTATCTTGTCCGCGCTTGATTCCGATGCTTCTGTGCCATCTTCTGCGGCATAACTTTCCAATAAATCAAAATTATCATCGCCTTGATTATTGTTTGGAGTGATACTTGAAAATAAGCTAACCCAAGTATTGCGCACTTTTTCTCTACGAAAAAAATCTAGAATCGTGTTTTGCAAAATTCTCTGAAATAGCATCGGCAATTCTGCCGCAGGCTTATCGCCATATTTTTCAGAAAGCTTGATCATGGATTCTTGCACAATATCCAACGCAGACTCTTGGTTGCGTACGGTATAGACGGCATGTTTGAAGGCGCGACGTTCTACGCCTTCAAGAAAATTGGATAATTCTTTGTCTGTGGCCATCTGTTGGCGTAGCTAATCAATAACTTAGTAATTTTGTTTATCTGTCGCAAAAAGCTATTCTTGCATATTTTTTTGCAGCTATTGGGTTGGCGCACGAGTTACGTGATTGTTTTTCCCTTTAAAAGTGCGCCCATGCTAGCAAAATTCCTTTTCTATGTCCCGTTTTTTGTACAAAGTACCTGATTTGGAAGGGATTTTGTGCTTTAAAAGGTGGAATTTGTCTTGACCAAAATGGTGCAACACAGTACCGTATGAATCCGTCTTGAAATCTCGAGGCAATAAATACTTGCTGGAATCGGCTCACAATGCTGTCCTCTGCAGGTTCGCTCTAATGAAGCAGTTTGTTCTAACCCATGCCACAAGCGTGAGAAGTTGTCTTAGCAAAGCCCAAAATACTGATTGAACGAGTGTTCTAAGCCTTATCTGGAAATATATCCAACGGATGTACCAAGGGTAATGTGACCGCACAAAAAGGAATATCAGCAGACCGCCTCGCTTCGTAATTTCGTCAGGAAAGAACATCCGATCAATCTCCTATGGACCTTGAAAGGAAATGTAAATGAGTTCAGATACAAATACAGAAATAACCGGCGCAGAGATCTTAGTTAAATGTCTGGCCGAAGAGGGTGTTGAGCATGTGTTCGGATATCCGGGCGGTGCTGTACTCTATATCTACGATGCAATTTTTAATCAGGACAAGTTTCAACATATTCTTGTTCGTCATGAACAGGCCGCGATTCACGCAGCGGATGCTTATTCCCGATCCTCACAAAAAGTGGGTGTTGCGTTAGTGACATCTGGCCCTGGCGTTACCAATGCGGTCACTGGCCTAGCAACCGCTTACATGGATTCGATCCCGATGGTGATCATTTCCGGCCAAGTTCCAAGTCACGCAATTGGTCAGGATGCTTTCCAGGAATGCGATACCGTCGGTATTACACGTCCTTGCGTCAAGCATAACTTTTTGGTGAAAGACGTCAGAGATTTAGCGACGACTATTAAGAAAGCGTTTTTTATTGCTACAACGGGTCGTCCCGGTCCTGTGTTAGTTGACATCCCTAAAGATATCAGCATGCACAAGACTACCTATTTCTACCCAAAAGAAATTGAAATGCGCTCTTACAAGCCAGTGGATAAAGGTCATTCTGGCCAGATCCGCAAGGCAGTGCAATTATTGCTGCAAGCAGAGCGCCCGATGATTTATACCGGTGGGGGTGTGATTCTGGCGAATGCGTCGCCAGAGTTGAATAAACTGGTCGATCAATTAGGCTTTCCATGCACTAACACCTTGATGGGATTAGGCGCATATCCAGCCTCTAGCGATAAATTTGTCGGTATGCTCGGCATGCACGGCACTTACGAAGCGAACATGGCAATGCAGCACTGCGACGTGTTGATTGCGATTGGCGCACGTTTTGATGATCGCGTTATTGGCAATCCTAAACATTTTGCCTCTAGTCCGCGCAAAATTATTCATATCGATATTGATCCATCGTCGATTTCTAAGCGGGTAAAAGTTGATATTCCTATCGTCGGTAATGTTAAAGACGTATTGCAAGAATTTTTGTCGCAATTGAGTATCGCTGAAACTAAATCTAATCCCAAAGCTCTGGCAGATTGGTGGAAGCAAGTCAATGAATGGCGCAAACGCGATTGTCTGAAGTTCCCGACATCGACTGAAGTGATCAAACCTCAGTCTGTGGTTCAAAAAGTCTGGGAAATCACCAAGGGCGACGCCTTCGTCACCTCTGACGTTGGTCAGCATCAAATGTGGGCGGCGCAGTATTACGGCTTTGACAAACCGCGTCGCTGGATTAATTCTGGCGGCTTGGGCACGATGGGCGTGGGCTTGCCTTATGCGATGGGTGTACAGATGGCCAATCCCGGTGCAACTGTCGCCTGTATTACAGGCGAAGCGTCTATACAAATGTGTATTCAAGAGCTCGCTACCTGCAAGCAATATCATCTGACGCCAAAAATTATTTTGCTGAATAACCGTTTCCTCGGCATGGTCAGGCAATGGCAGCAAATTGATTATGGTTCACGTTATTCCGAGTCGTACATGGACTCTTTGCCGGACTTTACCAAGTTAGTAGAGGCCTACGGCCATGTCGGCATGAAGATCGAAAACCCAGCGGATATTGATGGCGCTTTAAAAGATGCCTTCGCCATGAAAGATCGTCTGGTATTTATGAACTTCATCACAGACCAAACCGAAAACGTCTGGCCTATGGTCAAGGCGGGTGCTGGTTTGACTGAAATGCTGCTCGGCTCGGAGGATTTATAACATGAGACATATCATTTCTGTTTTGCTGGAAAATGAAGCGGGTGCTTTGTCACGTGTGGTTGGTTTATTTTCTGCCCGTGGTTACAACATCGAGACCTTAACCGTAGCGCCAACCGAAGATGCCACGCTATCACGCATGACCATTGTGACCTCGGGTTCGGATGACATCATCGAGCAAATCACCAAGCACTTAAATCGCCTGATTGAAGTCGTGAAAGTGGTGGACCTGACCGAGGGTGCGCATATCGAGCGTGAACTAATGTTGATCAAAGTCAGGGCAGTGGGTAAAGAACGTGAGGAGATGAAGCGTACGGCGGATATTTTCCGTGGACGTATCATTGATGTTACCGAAAAAACTTACACCATCGAACTGACCGGTAATAAAGGCAAGCTGGATGCCTTTATCGATTCCATTGACCGCATAGCGATTTTAGAAACTGTGCGTACTGGTGGTTCTGGCATCGGTCGCGGCGAGCGTATTCTTAAAGTCTAAACAATCATAGTCAGAGATTGAAATTCGATATCGATCCTAATTAAATTTTAGACGTTATCGAGCTCCAAAACTCTATATACAAAATTACTAAACTAATTAAATTACGAAGGAATAAAAATGAAAGTTTTCTACGATAAAGATTGCGATTTGTCCCTCATCAAAGGCAAAAACGTTACGATCATTGGTTACGGTTCCCAAGGTCATGCCCACGCACAAAATTTGAATGATTCTGGCTGCAAAGTTACCGTTGCTCTGCGCAAAGGTGGCGCGTCATGGGACAAGGCAAAAAATGCCGGTCTGAATGTAGCGGAAGTGAATGATGCAGTCAAAGCAGCTGACGTCATCATGATCTTGTTGCCAGATGAAAACATCGCCCAAGTGTATGCTGAAAACGTAGCGCCACACGCCAAGCAAGGCGCTGTATTAGCGTTCGCACATGGCTTTAATGTTCATTACGGCCAAGTCGTACCACGCGCCGATCTGGACGTAATCATGATCGCCCCAAAAGCACCAGGCCACACAGTTCGCGGCACGTATTCTCAAGGTGGTGGCGTGCCTCACTTGATCGCTGTATATCAAGATAAGTCCGGCGCTGCACGTGATATTGCTTTGTCCTATGCGATGGCAAACGGTGGTGGTCGTGCCGGTATCATCGAAACTAATTTCCGTGAAGAAACTGAGACCGATTTGTTCGGCGAACAAGCAGTATTGTGCGGTGGCGCAGTTGAACTGATCAAAGCTGGTTTCGAGACCTTGGTCGAAGCTGGTTATGCACCAGAAATGGCGTATTTTGAATGTCTGCACGAATTAAAATTGATCGTCGATCTAATCTATGAAGGCGGTATCGCCAACATGAATTACTCGATCTCGAACAATGCAGAATATGGCGAATATGTGACCGGTCCTAAGATCGTCACGTCCGGGACCAAAGATGCAATGCGTCAATGCCTCAAAGATATTCAAACTGGCGAATACGCGAAGAGTTTTATCCTCGAAAATAAAGCGGGTGCGCCTACCTTGATTTCCCGTCGCCGTTTGACATCTGAGCATCAGATCGAAGAAGTCGGTGCTAAGTTGCGCGCAATGATGCCTTGGATTGCTAAGAATAAATTAGTCGATCAATCGAAAAATTAATCTGGACAATTGCAGATTATCTTCTGGCGTAGAATTTTGATTTGCGCCATTTTAAAACAAAAAAGTCGCCTGCCAGGGCGACTTTTTCTATTGAAATTTCCTTATTGATTTTAATATACTCCCCGAATTTTTTATAAAAAATAAGGTTTTGTCCAATTATTGTATGGACAGTAAATATATACATACTAGGAGTATATGTTGATGTGAGTGTAAAGTTTAGGTAATATCTGCCATTTATACGGGCTTATGATGTGTTAATCATGCAGACCACTATCTTGTTAATTTATGCTTATCGTATGTAGCGATTATTTAGATTTCCATATTGAATACACGACGTAAATCATATAGTTTGGTAGGGGCGAATAGCAAAGCCAGGCTGTTTGCCGATAAAGCAATAACGTTTTTCTATCCATGCTACCTTAGACAAAACTGGTGGAATTGATTTTTACTGCCGTGTAATAGACGTTATACTTTCGCCTTACTTTCAATTCATTCATTACACGCATGCCATCTTTCAAACGACGCAAGCCCAAAGGTAGTTTTAAGCTTTTCCCACGTGGCGCACGTAAAAATCAAACAAATACATTCAGCGAAAATGGTCAGATGCTTCCTGCCAAACGTCGGCGTGGGATTTATTTGTTGCCGAATGCATTTACTACTGCAGCTTTGTTTTGTGGCTTCTATGCGATCGTGATGGCGATGAACCAACGCTTTGATCAATCGGCATTCGCTATTTTTGCAGCGATGGTGCTGGATAGTCTGGATGGTCGTGTGGCGCGGATGACAAATACGCAAAGCGAATTTGGTGCTCAATACGATAGTTTGTCTGACATGATTTCTTTCGGCGCGGCACCAGCTTTGGTCGCGTATGAATGGTCGCTTCGTGGGATGGATAAACTCGGCTGGTTAGCTGCCTTTATCTACTGTGCTGGAGCCGCATTGCGATTAGCACGTTTTAATACCAATATCGCTGTAGTTGATAAGCGTTATTTTCAAGGTTTGCCAAGTCCGGCCGCGGCGGCGTTGGTCGCAGGATTTGTGCTGCTTATGACCGATCTGAATTTTAAAGGTAGTGAACTTAGTTGGAGTACTTGGTGCATTACTTTATTTGCTGGATTGACGATGGTGACGAATGTTCCTTTTTACAGTTTTAAAGATGTAAATTTTCGTCGCTCGGTTCCGTTTGTTGCACCACTTTTAATCGTGCTTGGATACGTTGCTGTGGTTAAAGACCCACCTAAAGTATTGTTTGGATTATTTGTCTTGTATGGCTTGTCTGGTTACGTTGTTTTACTGTGGCGCTGGCGCAAAGGTCGCCCCATCAGTATTGTTCAAACAACGGTGGAGCCACACGAAGATAAATAGCAATCTGTGTGATGATAAGTATATAGCCGTGGCGCAGAAATGCGACGCGGCTTTTTGTTTTTCGATAATCCAAAAACATAGAAAATTCTAGATTAATTCTGCTATAAATTCTTGCACTTAGAGATAATCACGCTTATAGTCGTTTTCAAGAATTTTATGCCTAAATTTTTAGCAATTTGCCAGTAAATTGTCTTATGAAAACCCACCAAGTTTTCTAGTGACCTTAGCAGCTCCTAAGATATCGACCAGATATCGCGCTATCAATTTACGTCAGGGACAACCGGCGACTTCTCTTTTTTATCTTCGGTGAAGAGAATTAAAAGCACGCAATAGAGTACACAATTAAGCACACTTCAAAAGTATGTTGCTTATGCTGGTTACTTACACCGATTACCTACGCCAATATTTCAATTTTTATAAAATCAGGATTAGATTATGAGTGATAAATTAATCATATTTGATACCACCTTACGTGACGGCGAGCAGTCGCCCGGTGCGTCTATGACCAAGGATGAAAAAATCCGTATTGCTCGTCAGTTAGAACGCTTAAAAGTGGACGTGATCGAAGCCGGTTTTGCTGCCGCATCTCAAGGAGATTTTGAGGCAATCCAGGCGATTGCGACATCGGTAAGAGAGCCGATTATCTGCTCATTATCGCGTGCCAATGACCGGGATATTTCTCGTGCAGCTGAGGCACTGAAATCTGCCCAAAGAAAACGTATTCACACCTTCATTGCGACCTCACCATTGCACATGGAAAAGAAGCTGCGGATGACACCAGACCAAGTATTTGAGCAAGCGAAGCAAGCAGTGCGTTTTGCGCGCCAATTTACCGATGATGTTGAATTTAGTCCTGAGGACGGCAGTCGTTCAGATATGGACTTTTTATGCCGGGTGATCGAGGCCGTCATTGCTGAGGGTGCAACCACAATCAATTTTGCCGATACGGTAGGTTATGGCGTGCCAGAGCTGTACGGCACGATGCTAAAAAATTTACGCGAGCGTATTCCTAATTCGGATAAAGCGATATGGTCAGTTCATTGCCACAACGATCTGGGTATGGCAGTGGCAAATTCGTTAGCTGGTGTGATGATTGGCGGGGCGCGTCAGGTGGAATGTACGATCAATGGTTTGGGTGAACGTGCAGGTAATACAGCATTAGAAGAAATCGTAATGGCAGTGCGGACTCGTCGTGATCACTTCAAGTTGGACTGCAATATTGATACGACTCAGATCGTTGCGACATCAAAATTGGTGTCCCAAATTACTGGCTTTGCTGTGCAGCCAAATAAGGCAGTGGTTGGTGCAAATGCGTTTGCGCATGCTTCTGGGATTCATCAAGATGGTGTGTTGAAAGCGCGTGACACTTATGAAATTATGCGAGCTGAAGATGTCGGCTGGAGTGCAAATAAAATCGTTCTGGGTAAATTGTCAGGTAGAAACGCATTCAAACAACGTCTTGAGGAGCTGGGCATTGCCTTGGAGTCAGAGGCAGATGTGAATGCGGCATTTACGCGATTTAAAGAGCTGGCAGATCGTAAATCAGAAATCTTTGACGAAGATATTATGTCCTTGGTCTCCGATGAAGAACATGCACACGGTAATGAGTATTATCGGTTTGTTTCTTTGGTGCAGCATTCCGAGACAGGTGAAAGGCCAGCAGCAAAAATTGTGTTTTCAATGGATACGAAAGAAGTCACATGTAACGGTCACGGCAACGGTCCTGTCGACGCAATTGTGAATGCGATTGAATCGACGACGCAAAGTGGCGCTGAGTTATTGCTATTTTCAGTGAACGCGATCACCACTGGTACGCAATCTCAGGGAGAAGTTACGATGCGTTTATCTAGAGCGGGTCGTATCGTAAATGGTGTCGGCGCCGATCCTGATATTGTGGTTGCTTCAGCTAAAGCGTATTTGTCGGCTTTGAATAAATTGCATTCAAAAGTAGAGAAGCTTAATCCTCAGCTGTGATCTAGTTTTAATACAGTCATTACTTAGGTCCGGATGGCATAAACCTACTTTGATCGGGTAAAGAATTCATGCTATAGTCATGCGTCTTACCGTTTTGGTGAGATTACTGTTCTCACGATGATAAGGGTTCATTCTCTTGCCATCGCATGTTAAGGAAAATCATGACTTT
Organism: Undibacterium sp.; assembly: GCA_025352365.1. GTDB lineage: Bacteria > Pseudomonadota > Gammaproteobacteria > Burkholderiales > Burkholderiaceae_D > Undibacterium. The sequence continues at coordinate 11,462 of JANXTO010000255.1, forward strand.
TGAAAAAAGTACTAAAGCCGCCATCGTTGCGGACAACGCCCGTGGTGTAAATGACACTGGTTCTCCAGAAGTGCAAGTTGCGTTGTTGACTGCACGCATCAATGACTTAAACGGTCACTTCAAAGCACACGCTAAAGATCATCACTCACGTCGTGGTCTAATTATGATGGTTAATCGTCGTAAAAGTCTGTTGTCTTACCTCAAAGGTAAAGATTTGAACCGTTATCGTTCACTGATCGAAAAACTCGGCTTGCGTAAGTAATTCATTGCTATATATTTATTACATAGCAAAAATGTTGTAGCAGAAAGCCTGCCTCAGTTCGCTGTCGCAGGCTTTTTGCTGTTTATGGTTTGTAGTTGGTGGTTGGTAATTAGTATTTTGTAATTGAGTCTGTAATTGTTTAATGCAGGAAAGCGAATCCAAGATTCGCTCGCGGTGAGGTGGACGACAGCGCCTGAAAATCTGTCGGCAAAATAGAAAGGACACATTGTGTTTAATAAAGTTACGAAAACTTTCCAGTACGGTCAACATCAAGTGACGTTGGAAACAGGCGAGATCGCTCGTCAAGCCTCTGGCGCAGTCTTGGTATCAATTGAAGATACTGTTGTATTAGCAACCGTTGTTGCAAAAAAAGACGCTAAGCCAGGTCAAGATTTTTTCCCTCTGACGGTTGATTACCTTGAGAAAACTTATGCTGCTGGTCGCATTCCAGGCGGTTTTTTCAAACGTGAAGGTCGCCCATCTGAAAAAGAAACACTGACATCCCGTCTGATCGATCGTCCAATTCGCCCTCTGTTTCCAGAAGGTTATTTGAATGAAGTGCAGGTGATCATTCATGTCTTGTCCGTCAACCCTGAAATCGATCCCGATATCGCCGCGATGATCGGCGCTTCTGCCGCGATCTGCGTTTCTGGTATTCCATTCAGTGGCCCAGTCGGCGCCGCCCGCGTGGGTTATATCGATGGTCAATATGTATTGAATCCAACCGCGACTCAGTTAAAAACATCCGCTATGGATCTGGTTGTTGCTGGTACTGAGCAAGCAGTTTTGATGGTTGAGTCTGAAGCGCAACAATTATCTGAAGAAGTTATGCTGGGTGCCGTAGTGTACGGTCACGAGCAAATGAAGGCAGTCATTGATGCCATCCATGATTTAGTTCGCGATGGTGGCAAACCAGAGGTTGAATGGGCACCAGCACCAAAGAATGAGCCACTGATCGCGGCTGTTTCCGCAGTAGCAGAGCCATTATTGCGCACTGCTTATCAAACACGTGAAAAGCAAGCCCGTACGCAATTGCTGAAAGATGCAAGTGCAAAAGTCAGCGCTGCATTGGCTGAGCAAGCTACAGCATCAGGCACATCGGTACCGGATTCCTCCGATGTCGGCAATATCATGTTTGATCTGGAATCGAAAATTGTTCGTTCCCAAATTCTGGATGGTGAGCCACGTATTGACGGTCGTGATACTCGTACAGTGCGCCCTATTACGATTCGTACTGGTGTGTTGCCACGTACGCATGGTACGGCATTGTTTACTCGTGGTGAGACGCAGGCTTTGGTGATTGCGACTTTGGGTACGGCGCGTGATGAGCAAAAAATTGATGCATTGATGGGCGAGTACACAGATCGTTTCATGCTGCACTACAACATGCCTCCGTTTGCTACTGGAGAAACTGGTCGCGTTGGTACGCCTAAGCGCCGCGAAATCGGTCACGGTCGTTTGGCTAAACGTGCTTTGTTGGCGGCTTTGCCTTCGCCAGAAGATTTTAGCTACTCAGTACGTTTGGTTTCAGAAATTACTGAATCCAACGGATCTTCCTCAATGGCGTCGGTTTGCGGTGGCTGTTTAGCATTGCTGGATGCTGGTGTGCCGATGAAGGCTCACGTAGCCGGTATCGCCATGGGCTTGATTAAAGATGGTAACAAGTTTGCCGTCTTGACTGACATTTTGGGTGATGAAGATCATTTGGGCGATATGGACTTTAAGGTCGCCGGTACTGCTGAAGGTATTACTGCCTTGCAAATGGATATCAAAATCCAAGGCATTACAAAAGAAATCATGCAAGTCGCTTTGGCGCAAGCTAAGGAGGGTCGCGTACATATTCTCGCCAAAATGCAAGAGGCTGTACCGCATGGCAAAGCAGAATTATCCGACTTTGCACCACGTCTGATTACCGTCAAAATTAACCCAGAAAAAATCCGTGATGTCATCGGTAAGGGCGGCGCTGTGATCCGCGCTTTAACTGAAGAAACTGGTACCCAAATCGATATTAGCGATGAAGGCGTAGTGACAATTGCTTCAGTGGATGCAGCAGCCGGTCAAGAAGCCAAACGTCGTATTCAGGAGCTGACTGCAGAAGTTGAAGTCGGTAAAGTTTATGATGGCACAGTACTGAAGTTGTTGGACTTTGGTGCGATCGTCCAGATCATGCCAGGCAAGGATGGCTTGTTGCACATCAGTCAGATCGCTAATGAGCGCGTCAATGCAGTTGCTGATTACCTCAAAGAAGGTCAGCAAGTACGTGTCAAAGTATTAGAAACTGACGATCGTGGTCGCTTTAAATTGTCAATGAAGGCAGCAGCTCCAGAAGTTGAAGCTCAGCCTCAGTAATCTTGACTACCTAAATAATTGCTATGCATTGCTATAGCAGTTAGCTTTTCTCAAAAACGCCTGTGCTTACGCGCAGGCGTTTTTTTATCGCCGTACAATAGTATTTTTTAAACAGGACAAAATCATGCGTGCAATTGAAATTACACAGTACGGTAAGCCAGAAGTTTTGCAATTGTGCGAGCGTCCAATTCCCGAGCCTAAAGCGGGCGAAGCATTGATTAAGGTGCATGCGGCAGGTATTAATCGCCCTGACGTCTTTCAGCGGCTTGGTCAGTATCCGGTTCCTCCTGGCGCGTCTGATTTGCCGGGCTTAGAAGTTGCAGGCGAGATTGTTGGTGGTGATTTGGGCGACTCTGGATTTAAAAAAGGTGATTTGGTCTGCGCCCTTGTGCAGGGCGGTGGCTATGCAGAATATTGTGTAGCTCCGGCACCGCAATGTCTGCTTGTGCCGGAGGGACTCTCTTTAATGGAGGCGGCCTCACTGCCGGAAACCTATTTTACGGTCTGGAGTAATGTTTTTGATCGTGCCAGATTAAGCCTTGGAGAAACTTTTCTAGTGCAGGGCGGTACCTCGGGTATCGGCGTAACCGCCATCCAAATTGCTGCAGCTCTTGGACATCGTGTGTTTGCTACAGCTGGCTCGGATGATAAGTGTCGTGCGGCCGAAAGCCTGGGGGCTGAGCGTGGCATCAATTATCGGAATGAGGATTTTGTGGAAATCGTCAAATCGCTTACCGATAATAAAGGGGTCAATGTGATTTTGGATATGGTTGCCGGAGACTATATCCCGCGTGAAATCAATTGCCTTGCGGATGATGGACGTCTTGCGATCATCGCTTTGCTGGGTGGTGCTCGTGCAGAGCTGGATCTGGGGCAGGTATTACGTAGAAGATTGACAATTACCGGTTCAACTTTGAGGCCGCGTTCAGTTGCGTTTAAAGGGGCGGTTGCGCAGCAACTGAAAGAGCATGTATGGCCTTTGCTCGTATCTGGAAAAATAAAGCCCGTGATACATCAAATTTTTCCATTAGCACAGGCTGCTCAGGCACACAGTTTGATGGAGTCCAGCTTGCATGTGGGTAAGATTATGTTGCAGGTTAGTGAATAATAAAATTTGGGCTTACGCAAAACCGCCCCAGCCAGATTGTTGCTCCTAGCTGTACTTACAGTACTATCTGCGTCGCTATGCCTTGTTGGGATATTTTGCGTATGCCCTAAAAACGAATTAAGAATAGATCATAAATATACTCCCCTTATTTTCTATATAAATAGCCTCATTGTCCATTAAATCATTGGACGTCTTTAATATACTAACAGGGGGTATATTTTTTTGTTTCGACTTCCAAGACTATCTTGACGATGCTTTTGGTTAATTGACTGACGCAAATATTTATTTGGGTTGCAGTGCATTCACTTTTTTGGCTTCATGAATTTGACCCCTCTTGCTCAGGCGGCTACAATAGACGGTTAATTAAATTTTGGGCTGCTATGCGACGCAAACTGATAGCTGGTAACTGGAAAATGAACGGCAGTTTTGCTGCCAATAAAGCGCTTTTATCACAGTTGCGTGCGGGTTTAAACCCAAATGCGGCTTGTGATGTTCTGGTCTGTGCTCCCGCACCATATTTGGCGCAATGTGCGGGTGATTTGACTGGTAGTGGTATTTTCTCGGGTGCTCAAGATGTTTCTGTGCACGGCTCGGGTGCTTATACGGGTGAAGTGTCTGCTGGAATGCTGGTGGATTGCGGATGTTCTCATGTGATTGTCGGGCATTCTGAGCGTCGCGCCTATCATCATGAGTCTAATGATCTGGTAGCGCAAAAAGCTTTGCAGGCACTGAATGCAGGTTTGCATCCAATTGTTTGTGTCGGTGAGACATTGGAGCAGCGTGAGTCGGGGCAAACTAATGCGGTTGTTTCAAGTCAGTTACAGGCAGTCTTGGATTTGATTGGTGTCGATGCACTGGCAAATATTGTGATTGCTTATGAGCCAGTTTGGGCGATAGGGACGGGTAAAACTGCGACTCCTCAAATGGCGCAAGATGTTCATGCAGTGCTTCGTCAGCGATTGATTGCTAAGGATGTTGACCTAGCTGCTGGCATGAAAATATTGTATGGCGGAAGTATGAAGCCCGATAACGCAAAAGAGCTATTGGCGATGGCTGATATCGATGGCGGTCTTATCGGTGGTGCTGCCTTGAAAGCGGCTGATTTTCTCGCAATTGTCGACGCCATCTAATTTTTTGGGGCGTTGAGAGATTGTTCTTTGTTTTACGATTAATTTAATTAGGTGTTTTGAATGCATACTTTGCTTACGGTGGTAGTGGTTGTTCAGGTTTTGTCTGCGCTGGCAATTATCGGTCTGGTTCTTTTGCAGCACGGCAAGGGTGCGGATATGGGGGCATCATTTGGCTCCGGCGCCTCTGGTAGCTTGTTTGGCGCCACTGGATCCTCTAATTTTTTATCTAAGTCCACAGGTCTTGCTGCCGCGATTTTCTTTGGTGCGACTTTGGCGTTAGCTTACATCGGCACTAATCGTTCAGTGTCAGGCGGCGTCATGGATAATTTGCCTGCATCCAAGGCTGTTCCGGCTTCTAGTGCTGCTGCTTCTGCTTCTACTTCTGCTTCTGCTCCTGCAAGTACTGCGGGTCAGGTAAATCAGATTCCTAAGTAAGCCAGTTTTTGTACCGTAAAAAGATTGAATAACTGCAATTGTGCGTTGAACAATTGCAGTTGGTATAGTAGAATGCTGGGCTTAAGCCGACGTGGTGAAATTGGTAGACACGCTATCTTGAGGGGGTAGTGGCGAAAGCTGTACGAGTTCGAGTCTCGTCGTCGGCACCAATA
>JANXTO010000287.1 GCA_025352365.1 Undibacterium sp.
ACCGCACGCTTAGACACCGGTATCTGGAAAAAGATAATGACCAGCGCGGCCAGCCAGAACGGTGTGGAGACAGGAATATCTGGTGTGAACTTAGGAATATGTAGACTAAAGCCAATCATAGGCTGGACCGCAAAGCACCAGAATACGGCATTGGACACCATAAACAGCCGTGGCAGTGTTTTTGATGGCGTGACTGACAGCGCTGAATCTGCTTGATTATTTGCAGTGACCGATGCAGCTTGTTTGACTGCCAGCACGGCAAGATAGTCCGTCTCATGCGCAACAATCGCTCGCATGGCATACAACATAAATATGGCATAAGCGATAAACGTAATCAGCACAATCAAGAACACGATTTTGAGGCTATGCACCGGCACCCAGCCCGCCATCAGATATCCCAGTACTAAGCCCATGCGTATCGCAAAGGCCAGACGACTGAATAAAGACGACTGATCTAATTCTTTTAATTTCAATAAATAATTTTTCAGACCAGGAAAAGATAAACCGCTTCCCAATCCTGCCAATACCGCAAACAAGGCCAAAGCCCAGGCCTGATGCAAATACGCCATGCAATACAAGGCAAAACCTTCCAGCAAAATATTACCCGTGACAGAAAATGGGTGGTTCGCCAACTTCGGATAGCGACTGCCCAAATGTGAGCCAATCACACGACCTAAATTTAAGCCGAACAGAATAGACGCAGCCCAGGTGCCAGAAAAAGACTTGCCGGTTTCCGACACAATCAGCGGCGTGTAAAGTGCCACACCAGCAGAGGCCAGCGCTACGCCGACATAAATCAGATAAGAATTAAAAACAGAATTAAACGGCTTGGTTTGCATGAGCTTCAATAAAGTGGTTTATGTATCTGACTTGATGCAGTGCACATAAAGCAGCGTTTGACAGTCCGAGCCGAATAGATTATTTGTTGGCTAGGACATAAAAAACGAAATAGAAAACGAAATAGAACGAAATACCAACAGGAGACAACATGATTCAGCGCCATATCAAACTCATCCTCTACATCGCTGGTGGCATCATGCTGCTGGTAGGCCTACAGTTTATCGTACCCTTGCCGCTATTGCAGGCACAAAAATTAGTAGTGACCGATAGCGCAGGCATCTTATTTACCCGTCATTGGGGATTATTGGTTGCTTGTCTTGGCGGCTTATTGGTTTATTCTGCCAGTCACCCTGAGTGTCGAACGCCAGTCATTGTTGCCGTCACGGTAGAAAAAATCTGCCTGGTTGGTGTTTTGCTGATGAGCCTGAATGATCCTGCCTTAAAGCCAATGCTACCTGTGATCGTATTAGATGGTGGTTTTGTGATTTTGTTTTTGGTTTATTTATTAGGGCGCAATGGTAGTGGTAATGCAAATACGCACGACCAGAGTCTCGTTAAATCATCTCCTCCATAGCAAATACCGTTTACATTTGCCGGAACTGATGTTGATACGCTTGCGATACGGTTTGCCATTCGGCGTCATTCACTAACTTGAGTACAAGGCCATTATCTTGTCTTTGCAGCGTATCGATTGCCGCAACGTTGACGATGGCACTACGCGATATTTGCCAGAATTTTTCTGGATCTAGTTGCAGCATCAGGTCCTTGATCGTGGTACGGATCAACGCTTCAAATTTGTTGGTGACGACCTTGGTATATTTGGCATCTGCCCGAAAGCATTGCACGTCATTGATATTGATAATACGCAACTGTATACCGCTAGAAGCCTGTATCCATTTCAGCGGACTAGGATTTGACTCTGTCTTTTTTGGTTCTTGCTGTTGTTCTGGTGTAGACAAACTTCCGAGCGATGCGGTGAGTTTTTCTTGCAATCGTTGCACCGTTACTGCCAGTCGGGTCAGATCAAGAGGCTTGAGCAGATAATCAACCGCACCATGATCAAATGCCTGTATTGCATACTCATTGTATGCCGTCAAAAAGACAATATGGCATGGTTGCACCGCCAAATGTGCCACGTCAACGCCAGACAAACCTGGCATGCGTACGTCTAAAAAAGCGATGTCTGGTTTAAGCTCCTGAAGTAACTTAATCGCATTAATCCCATCGGCTGCTTCTGCAACAATCTCTAACTCCGGCCACAACAAAGCTAAGGCTTTGCGTAACTCGGTTCGCAATAAACTCTCGTCCTCCGCCAACAGAGCGCGCGGCGCTTTGGCATTGGTCTGGGGGATTGCAGTAGTTTGTGTCAAACGCATACCGCGCTATACCTTCAGTTCGTTTTGGATGGGAAGCCTCATCGTTGCAATCACACCGGATGGTAGTCGTGCCGCTAAGCTCAATTCAGCACTTGTTTCGGCACTTTCATCAACGCCTTGGCCGTACAGCGTTTGCAAACGCTCTTGCAGATTGATCAGACCAACGCCGTTACCCAACTCTGCTTGGAAGCCCGCACCATCATCGCTGACTGTGATCGTCAATATGCTGGCGTCCACAACTGCGTTTATCTGCAAATGTCCACCCGTCAGTTGTGGCTCTATCCCATGTTCAATCGCGTTTTCTACCAAGGTCATCACACACAAGGGCGGGATAGCGCAAGCACGTGCAGCCTCTGATGCGTCTATCGTAAATTGCAATCGTTCACCCAGGCGGATTTTCATAATATCGAGGTAGGCTTTAGCGCGCTCCAACTCTTGATTCAGCGTCGTTGTACTGGCACGCAAGTCTGGTATTGCAGCGCGTAGATAGACGTTTAAATGGTTTAACATCGCCTCCGCTGCGACTACATCTTCACGTATCAATACGCGTGCATTTGCCGAGGTGTTATATAAAAAATGTGGTTCTATCTGTCCTTGTAATGCCGCTAAACGCGTCTCCAGAAATCGACGCTCGGTAGCATGTTTTGTCTGTACTGTGGCGAGTGTTGTTTGCTCTTTGTATGAGATTTCAGCAGAGATCGCAGCGGGTAAAATTGTCGCCACCAATAGCGCCAGCAGCAAGCTTGGCATAATCCAGTCCGCATGTCTGAGTCGTAATGGAGGCCACAAGGTTTTTTCTAGCAGCAATCCGCTGACGATCGCCACCATCATTAAAAAGCACAAACTTATCCAATATAAAGTTTGACTGCATTGTCTGCGTTTGCTTAACAGAGTAATTAAGAAAATTTTTGCAATACTAAATGTTAGCAATAGTGCGACCAAATCTGCCAGCCACGCAGCGCGATGCTTGAATACTACGTCGATCAGTATCAATATCGTTAATGCCAAGACTGGCAAGAATGGCCAGTCTTGGTGTGCGGATGGGCGCAAAAAAGTTGGCATTATTATTCAGTAAAATTCAGATTACGTGGCGGCTCAAGTCTTAGACCTGATCGGTATGTTGGTGTCGGGAATTTATCAGGTATCGGTGATAGTGCATGCTTTTCTAACTTTAAGTCTCGCACCCAAATTTTCCCTTGGGAGGCGAGCGCAATACCGATCTCAAATTGATTACGGTATGCATCAGTGCTCTGGGGTAAATAGGATTTGAGAGTGATTTTCTCCCATCCTCGTCCATCCGGAATCACTTGCACCTTCATTTCCAAATCGCCGCCTGAGCGCATGTGGCGTAACCAGATTTTATTTTTCGCAGCGCCAGTTGCGCGAGCCATCAAGCTAAATTCAATGACTTGTCCCTGATAATCAGTGCCATCGATCGTTTGGGTAATAGCTGCAACCTCGTCAGTTAGCTGACTTTTGCTGGCGATATATAAAGCTGGATGCTCCTTACTGCCTTCGTCAGTATCAATACCGATCTCATATTTGTCATTGTCGGTCGGACCCCATACAGTCCAACCAGCGGGATTACCTATCCTGATCGGGTCCGCAAATGAGGTGTTGAGCGCAACCGCTACGATGGCTGTTACCAGAATAATTTTCAGATGTTTCATCGCCGCTTCTCCTTGTTGTTTAATGACAGAAACAAGTCTATGCATTTGCTAGTTGCCTCACATTTTGTTTGCGATAAATACACCGGATTACAGGATAAGATAGAGTTTTAACCGATAAGCGCACTTTTAAATATCTAATTACATTGTCCATATGAAATGCGGCTTACAAGCCATTTATGCTCTGTAAATCGCATTTATATTGGACATCTACATCAAAGTTTTTCTTCGATTTTCTCAGCAAATAACGCAAGCGCGTTCTTCACATCAATGTCCTTCATCGCTAACAGTTGATCGCCGATATACCATTCAAACATGCATTGTTCTGGCAATGCCGTGTGCACGGCATTGCCGAATAACCAGATGCCATGTTCCCGTGCGATCTGGTTCCGGATGTCGGTTGCACGTTCTTTATTGATGGGTAAATACAGATGCAACATATTGGATTGAGGCTGCGCTGGATTGGCTTTTAATTGTGGGAAGTCCGTCAGCAGCTGATACAGCCATTGTGTACGCTGGAATAGGGCGGGCATGTCGTCAAGACGCTGATCAAATTGCATCGCTGCTGCCACGACATAGGGCGAGCGGCGGAATACATTGCCGCCTTGTCTTTGCATCCAGACCCGCGCTTGATCGATCAGAGATTTACCGCCCAATAGCATCGCCCCACCCAGACCGCCTAT
>JANXTO010000336.1 GCA_025352365.1 Undibacterium sp.
CATCACAAATTAGGTGCTAACCATCGTTCAACTTCTTCCTTCGCTACACCACGGCGTGTAGCCATGTCCACTACCTGATCATCCGCAATCTTGCCGACGTTAAAATATTTAGATTCGGGATGTGCAAAGTAAAAACCTGACACCGCCGCACCCGGAATCATCGCCCAAGATTCGGTGATATACATATCGATTTCTTCGCACTGCATTTGTCGGAACATCTCAGTTTTGACTGTATGCTCAGGGCAGGCCGGATAACCTGGTGCCGGACGTATACCTTTATAGGTTTCTTTAATCAGCTCGGCATTGGATAAAGATTCATCACTGGTATAGCCCCATAAATCTTTACGTACACGTTCATGCAGATGTTCTGCAAAGGCTTCTGCCAGACGGTCTGCCAAGGACTTCAGCATAATGCTGCTGTAGTCGTCGTGGGCGTCTTCAAAACGTTTTTCGTATTTCTCAATACCCAAACCAGCAGTGACGGCAAACATACCGATATAGTCTGCAATACCACTGTCCTTTGGTGCGATAAAGTCGGACAGACATTGGTTAGGACGCTGCACACCATCGATGATAGGTTTTTCTGTTTGCTGACGAGTGCCGTAGTAAGTCAGTGCGACTTGGGTACGGCTGTCATCGGTATAAATTTCGATGTCGTCATCATTCACAGTGTTGGCAGGGAGCAGTGCGATCACGCCATTAGCACTCAGCCAGCGACCATCGATGATTTTCTTCAACATCGCCTGACCTTCGGCAAATACTTTGGTGGCCGCTTCGCCTACGACTTCATCCGTCAGAATTGCAGGGAACGGTCCTGCCAAATCCCAGGTCTGGAAGAACGGACCCCAATCAATGTACTGCGCAATCGTCGCCAGATCATAATTTTTAAAGATACGGCGACCAATAAACTTCGGCTTGACTGGCGCATTAGCACCGACAAAATTGAGCTTCATTTTATTGGCGCGTGCTTGTTTCAGGCTGACCATCGGCGTAGCTTTTTTATTTGCATGCTGTACGCGAATACGCTCGTAATCGGTAGCCAAATCATCCATATATTGATCACGGCTTTCTGGCGTCAGCAGCGATTGCGCGACCGAAACTGAGCGTGAAGCATCAGGCACATACACCACAGGACCATCGTAATTGGGTGCAATTTTTACTGCGGTATGCGCCCGGCTAGTCGTCGCGCCGCCAATCAGCAACGGTATTTTTAGCATGCGGAAATGAGGGTCGCGCTGCATTTCTTTTGCAACATACGCCATTTCCTCCAGTGATGGTGTGATCAGGCCGGAGAGGCCGATGATGTCGGCATTTTCTGCTTTGGCTTTAGCTAAAATTTCTGAGCAGGGCACCATGACACCCATGTTGACGACTTCAAAATTATTACATTGCAAAACCACGGTGACGATATTTTTACCTATGTCGTGGACGTCACCTTTGACGGTGGCAATCACAATTTTGCCGCGGGGCTTATTGTCGCCACTACGTTTTTTTTCTTCTTCAATATACGGTACTAAGTGCGCAACGGCTTGCTTCATAACACGGGCAGATTTAACGACTTGCGGCAAAAACATTTTGCCTTGGCCAAATAAGTCGCCGACGATGTTCATGCCGCTCATCAGCGGACCCTCGATTACCTGAATTGGTCGTCCGCCAGCATCCATGATTTGTTTACGGGCTTCTTCGGTATCTTCGACGATCCATTGCGTGATGCCGTGCACCATTGCATGCGAGAGACGTTTTTCTACAGACTCGCTACGCCATTCCAGCGTGGCTTCTTCTTTCTTGCCGCCTGCTTTGAGTGTGGCCGCAATTTCAATCATGCGCTCGGTCGAGTCGTCGCGACGGTTCAGTACCACGTCTTCTACCCGCTCACGCAATTCAGCATCTAGTTCGCTGTAGACGCCAACCATACCTGCATTGACGATACCCATCGTCATACCTGCCTGGATTGCGTGATACAGGAAAACGGTATGAATCGCTTCACGCGCCGGATCGTTGCCGCGGAAAGAGAAACTCCCATTGGACACCCCGCCACTGATTTTGGCGCCGGGCAAATTTTGGTGTATCCAGCGCGTCGCATTGATGAAATCGACTGCGTAATTATTGTGCTCTTCAATACCGGTGGCGACTGCAAAGATGTTTGGGTCAAAGATGATGTCGTAGGGATCAAAATCGATCGTATCGACTAACAACCGATAAGCACGTTCACAGATTTCTATCTTACGATCATAAGTGTCGGCCTGACCTTTTTCATCAAAGGCCATGACGATGACGGCGGCACCATATCGCTTACATAAGGTAGCTTGTCGCAAAAACTCGGCTTCGCCCTCTTTCATCGAAATCGAGTTGACGATGGCTTTGCCTTGGACGCATTTCAGCCCCGCTTCAATCACAGACCATTTGGATGAGTCGATCATGATCGGTACACGTGCGATATCCGGTTCTGACGCGATCAGGTTTAAAAAGCGTGTCATGGCCGCGAGTGAATCGAGCATCGCCTCGTCCATATTGATGTCGATGACTTGCGCACCGTTTTCTACTTGTTGGCGCGCTACCGCTAAGGCTTCGTCGTATTGTTCGTTCAGAATTAGACGGGCAAAGGCTTTGGATCCGGTGACGTTGGTGCGCTCACCGACGTTGACGAACAGAGAATCCTGATCAATCGTAAATGGTTCCAAACCAGACAGCCGCATGCAGTTGGTAATTGCTGGAATTTGACGCGGCGTGATCGGCTTAAGCAACTCTGCAATCGCTTTAATATGTGGCGGTGTCGTACCGCAACAGCCACCAGCAATATTGATGAAGCCACTCTCGGCAAATTCTTTTAACAAGGCGGAAGTGTCAGCAGGCAGCTCGTCAAAGCCGGTGTCACTCATAGGATTGGGCAGACCGGCGTTGGGATAAATACAGACGAAGGTGTCTGCTATCTTAGAGAGCTCTTCGGCGTAAGGGCGCATTAAGGTCGCACCTAATGCGCAGTTCAAACCTATCGTTAAAGGCTTGGCATGGCGCACCGAATTCCAAAACGCAGGCACGGTTTGACCGGACAAAATACGACCTGATGCATCTGTGACAGTGCCAGAAATCATGATCGGCAAGCGTGTACCAGATTCTTCAAAATACTGGTCAATCGCAAATAAAGCGGCCTTGCAATTTAAGGTATCAAAAATAGTTTCAACCAGCAGCACATCTGCGCCACCCGCGACCAAACCATGGGTTTGTTCCAGGTAAGCCGCAACCAACTGATCAAAGGTCACATTACGTGCTGCAGGGTCATTCACATCCGGTGAGATGGATGCGGTCTTTGGCGTAGGGCCAAGGGCGCCTGCGACAAAACGTGGCTTGTTTGGAGTTGAATATTTATCGCAAGCAGCACGGGCAATTTTGGCGGCGGCAACGTTCATCTCGTAAGCCAGATGTGCCATGTGGTAATCATCTTGCGCGACAGTGGTAGAGCCAAAGGTATTGGTTTCGATCAGATCGGCACCGGCGGCGAGATATTGCTCGTGAATTTCTTGAATAATATGCGGCTGGGTTAGTGACAATAATTCGTTATTGCCTTTGACAAATAATTCTCTGACCCCTTCCGGACCCGTGAAGTCTTTAAAGCGTTCGCCGCGATAATCTGCTTCAGTCAATTTGTATTGCTGAATCATCGTCCCCATCGCACCATCTAAAATCAGAATGCGTTCTTTCAACAACGCGCGCAGACGTGCTTCGGTAGTGGTCGCCGTTGCTGCAAGTGTATTTTTGTTAGAAACGGTGGTAGGGTTCGCGGTGGTCATGGAAGATGCTCTTTACAAACAAAAAACCCGGTCAGCTCATACAAACAATGCAGGCGGGACCGGGTGTTCCTTTTAGCTGCACTTATTACGCGCCCGCAATCTGACTGTCAAATCGGCGCTATTCATCGCAAATTATAGCAGTTTGCGCACGGAAACCGTTTGCTGGCTTATCTTTGTTGTTTTCAAAAAAAGAGCGCACCACCAAAATCGGTAATGCGCCCAAAAGGGATCGAGACTATAAAACCAACTAAAACTAACTTCTATTACGTGTCACTTTATGGCGAGTAGCAATCAAGCTGGCGGCAATCGAACTTGCCAGAATGCTGCCGATAACCAATAACGAGATAGCTGTAGGTATGTGCATCCATTCTACGATCAGCATTTTTATACCGACGAACATCAACACAAAGGCGAGACCAAATTTTAATAAGTGGAAGCGGTTCGCCATATCTGCCAACAAGAAATACAGTGCACGTAGACCCATAATCGCAAAAATATTAGACGTAAATACGATAAACGGATCGGTAGTAACTGCAAAAATTGCTGGAATTGAATCAACCGCAAAGATCACGTCGGATACTTCGATTAAAATCAGGACTAACAGTAATGGAGTAAAAACGCGTTTGCCGTTTTCTACTACGCTGAACTTTTCTTTACGGAAATCCTCAGTAAATGGTATCCATTTCTTCAAAAAGCGCAGGACAGGGTTTGCATTTAGATCAGGTTCTTTTTCTGCTGCGACTAACATACGGAAACCCGTAACCAGCAAAAATACACCGAACAAATACAGTACCCAGGCAAATTGTGTGACTACCCACGTGCCAGCCAGGATCATCGCGATGCGCATGACGATGGTACCCAATACGCCATATAACAATACTTTGCGCTGATATTGCAGCGGTACAGCAAAGTGACCAAAAATCAGCAGAAAGACGAATACGTTATCGACGGACAAGGATTTTTCAATAACATAACCTGCCAAAAATTCCATCGCTTTAGCATCTGCTACAGCGCGCCCGAAAGTGTCCGTCAAATACATCCATAGGCCAAAGTCAAACAGTAAGGCTAGGCTGACCCAGACAGCTGACCAGATAGCGGCTTCTTTTACGCTAACTTTATGTGAACGCGAACCGCCTAGGGCAACTACGTCGAGTACAAGCATGCCCAAGACGAAAGCAATAAAAACTGCCCACATCCAAGGTTGCGCGATACTGTGAATCATTGAATTTCCTATTAAATCGGGTCGGTATAAGAGGCGGTAGAAGTTATGTGTGGTCTATACAGAGTGACGTTTGGCTGGGGCATACATTCTTATACAAGATGCGCACCCCAGCTGAACTTTATTCTTTATCGATAAAACCCAACAATTGCAACAGACTCAGGAACAGGTTAAGAATCGTGACGTATAAGCTAACTGTAGCCATGATGTAATTGGTTTCGCCACCACGAATGATGTTGCTAGTTTCAAATAAAATCATGCCAGACATGAGCAATACCATCGCAGCAGAGATCGTTAATGACAATGCGGGGATTTGGAAGAAAATTGCGCCCAGACTTGCCACAAAAGCGACTAGCATACCGATCATCAAAAAGCCACCCATAAAGCTAAAATCACGTTTGCTCACCAGCACATACGCAGACAAAGATAAAAAGATAGCGCCCGTCAACCCCATTGCGCTCATCACAATCCCTGCACCGCCTGCCATACCGAGGTAATGGCTGATGATTGGTCCTATGGTCAATCCCATGAAGCCTGTCAGTGCAAAGACAAATAAGATGCCTAAGCCGCTGTTTCGGAATTTATTAGTTAGGAATAGCAGACCAAAATAACCAACCAGCGTAATAATCATGCCCGGGCTAGGTAGGGCGAAAGCGATGCTGGCTGCGGCCGTCAGTGCGCTGAATAACAGCGTCATTGAAAGCAGCATATAAGTGTTGCGTAACACTTTGTAGCTAGCATCGACATTGCTGTCGCTGTAATCCACGGTTTGCACATTGCGTAAGGCGGAACGGTCTAAAATTTTCATACTTTTCTCCTAAAATGTGGAAAACCTTAAAAGCTAAACTTATTTATTCGGACATTGCCAATACGAACCAAGCGACAATGCCAGTCAGAAAGTAAGTTTTTCGCCTTTTTATACAAGGTGACCAAAGTATAGTGCGCCTCAATTAGTAATAAAAGTCGAATATAATTGATAAATAGTTCGTATAAAACGAAGTGTTTAGAAATATTGCAATCTTAAAATTTATGCAAAACTGCCGCAAAGCGCCGCAGTGCCTTGCTGGGACAATTTTGCGTAAGTCCTAAATCTATTCAATTTTTATTGGGTGCTGCGAACGATGACGAGCCTTAATTACAAGCATCTGCATTATTTTTGGGTCGTCGCCAAAGCGGGCAGTATTGCCCGTGCTAGCGAGCAATTGAACCTGACACCACAAACCATCAGCGGTCAAATTAGCTTATTTGAAGATATTCAAGGCGAGCAATTATTTAAGAAGCAAGGTCGCAATTTGCAATTGACCGAGGCGGGGCGATTGGTATTGGGTTACGCGGAAGAGATTTTTTCTTTGGGACAAGAGCTGGAAGAAGTATTGCAGCACAGACCAACCGCACGCACGCTGCAACTGCGTGTTGGCGTATCAGATGCGGTAGCTAAAGCCGTTGCTTATCGTTTGTTAGAACCTGCCTTAGCGTTACCGCAAACTTTGCGGATCAATTGCCGCGAGGGCAAGCTCGATGTCTTACTTGCTGAGCTGGCTTTGCACAAGCTCGATATTGTGATTACTGATAGCCCGATGCCCCCCACGGTCAATGTACGTGGATTTAATCATCAGCTCGGAGAATGTGGCATCAGTTTTTTTGCGACGGCTGCGCTGGCGCAGCAATATGGCGAGGCATTTCCTGAGTGTTTGCAGGGAGCGCCTATTTTATTGCCCGGAGAAGATTCTGCCTTACGTTCTAAACTGATGTTTTGGCTGAACGAAAAGCAACTACACCCGCGAATTGCCGGAGAATTTGATGATAGCGCTCTGATGAGCGCCTTCGGTCAAGCGGGGGCCGGTTTTTTTGCGGCGCCATCTGCCATTGCTGATATGGTCATACGTCAATACGATGTGCAGCAGGTGGGGCATACTGACGAGATTCGCGAGCAGTTTTATGCGATTTCTGTACAACGTAAATTGACGCATCCTGCAGTATTGGCGATTACTCAAGCGACCCAACAGAATCAAGTTTCTTAATACAAGCGCTTACAACAGTCGCGAAGGTAGTGCGCTTTTATCTGAATTTCCGCCAATGAGTCGTATCTTCTGGTCGGAAAGTTGTGCTTCAATAGACATTGAATTGTTGATTTTATAGATACTACAGCCAAGCCGGAAAAGTACATGCATAAAGCAGCAAATAACGGCATCACCAAGACGCTCTTCGTTCGCCTGTCTTTCGCTATGCTTGTTTGCATTAGTGTTGCTTGCAATAAACCACCGGAGCAACCTGCAGCTATCGGCAAGCCAGTGCCACAAACCACTATTACCGCTTTAATCTGGGCGCCTGATTGGCCAGAAGAAATGCAGCGTATCGCCGATCAATTCAGTCAGGAAAACCCAACGATCAAAGTCGATGTGCAGTTTATGATCGGTGATTCTGTTGAAGAAAATCTCAAACCAAAAATCGCAGCAGATCATCTTCCCGATATTATTTCTATCAATCCTAACGCCTACGCTGCCAGACTCGCAGATCAGGGAATTTTGATTGACCTTGGTGAGACTGCCTCGTGGAATAATATGCTGGACTCATTAAAACCCGACTGGACATCATCCAAACGGCGCTACTATGGTATTTCTGGCGGAGTCGCTGCGACCTTGATGTACTACAACCGGGAAATGTTTGCAAAAGCGGGCATCAGCAAATCACCGGGTAATTTTGAAGAATTCTTAGAGGTCTGCGAGCGCCTTAAAAAAGCGGGTTTCATTCCTATTATGTGGAATGGCGGGTTCCCGAATATGTTGGGTAACGGGCCGTTTAGTTTTGGCTTTGCAAATAATGTCGTCGCCAAAAATCCTGACTGGAAAAACAAAATCGCCCACGGCATGTTGGATTTAAATACGTCAGAAGTTGCGGAGATATTTGAACGGATCAAGCTGGTCGCCGATCGTGGTTATGTCCAGTCTGGCTATATGAATACTAATTACGATGACGGTATTAAGCTTTTTACTGAGGGTAAAACAGCGATGGCTTTTCATGGCACATGGGCGGCTGGTTTATTAATGCATGGCAAGGGCTTTACCACTGGGATTTTTATCCCGCCTTGGAACGATACTGATAAGACCGTGGTACCCGTGATTGGTAACGAGACGGGGTTTGGTATATGCGATACACCCAATAAGCAGGCGGCGCTAAAATTTTTAGATTTTATGAATGGTAAGGGATATGCCATTCAGCAGAATAAGCGTCAGAATATTTCTCCATTTAAGAAAACCGAAGGCAAGATTGTCAGTGATCCGCAAATCTTAGATTACATCGCTAAGGTAAGTCAGTATCCGCTGACAGCAAATCCTTATTATTCTTCCTTACCTGCAGAGACAATAGAAATCTTGCATCCTTTGCTGTTAGGCGTATTGTTTGGTAAGAAAACACCGCAAGAGGCAGCGTACGCATTAGATGCGTCCGTCAAAGACGAAGCCAAGAAAAATAATTAATGAATCAGGCAATCCTACATGTCAATACAAGCTAAATTTCGACAGAAAAAGTTACTAGAAATGGCTAGTCTCCTGCGCGCGCGCTACTAGACTTTTTTTCACTCGGACTAAGAAAAATCGAAATCCGATATCGGCTAACGCTCTCTTTTATATTGCTGTCATTATTGCCTTTGATTGTTTCTGGTTATATTTCTTATCTCGAATCGAGCAAGGCAATTCAAGACAAGGCAAGGTTGTTTTCTACGGAGATTGTTAAGCAGGTATCTAAGAATATCCAATTGCAAATGGGCAGAATAGAAACTGCCAGTGAAGAATTGGTGCTCTCCGACCGGGTACAAAATGCGCTCGTCAAGTATGACGGTGATGACGAGGCGGCTAAAATCATTGCCCGCTCTGATCTGACCAAAGCCTTAATAGAAAAATACGGCTCTTTTACTTATATCAATCAAAAATATTTTTTGGACCGCGAGAATCGTATCCTCGATTCACAAGTATTTTCGCAGTTGGGTAAAGGCGTAGTGGACGTCGTCACTAAAGCGCCAGTCATGCACGGCCGCCCGTATTGGTGCACTTACAGTATTTCAGCCGGACAAAAAAGTGTAGTCATGCTGCTGGCTATGCATATCAAAGCCAACAATCAAGAGGCGGGTACTTTATTTGTTGGCATAAAGCCTTCTTATTTCTCGACTATTTTTGATAACGTTGAGTTGGGAAGCAATGCCAATACCTTTGTAGTAAACGGCGCAAATGGGGAGTTAATTACCTCATCGAATAAATCGATTAATATGGTGATTGAGCCACTACTTCTGGAGCAGGTCGCGGCAAGTCTTAAAAACGGTATTGGCACTAACTTTACGTCGTATGCCGACCAAGGCAGCAACACCTATCTCGCCGCTTTTTCCCGCATCCCGAATACGGGCTGGTACGTTATCAGCACGATCCCTTTGCACAACCTGATTGCAGAGGCTGAGTCGGTTAGAAATAAGATGATTTTGATCGGATTGCTGTGTTTTATTTTTGCGATTATGTTGTCGCTGGTGATCTCGCGCAGTATCGCCATGCCGCTCAAAAAACTAATCGCCATCATGAAGGAAACCGAGACTGGCAACTACCAGATACGCATGACCTATGAAGGCAAAGACGAGATCACCGCGCTGTCAGCCAAGTTCAATGAAATGGCAAGTAAAGTCCATGAAAATAATGAACGGCTAGAAGAGCGCGTCAACGAGCGAACCCGCGATCTGGAACTGGCAAACAGCAAACTCGCTGCCATCAGCGCAACGGATGGGCTGACTGGTATTGCCAACCGTCGTCGCTTTGATGAGGTACTCGCTAGCGAATGGCTGCGAGCCATGCGTAATAAACACCCAATCGCATTGTTGATGCTGGATGTAGATTGGTTTAAAAAATATAACGATCATTACGGTCATTTGGCTGGTGATGAATGTCTGCGCAAAGTATCGAACATATTAAAGTCCAATTCTCGTCGTGCCAGCGATTTGGTGGCCCGCTACGGCGGTGAAGAATTTGTCCTGATTGCGGCGGAAACTGATTTCAGCAGCGCGATGATATTAGCCAATACGATTTGCGAGGCGATTGCCAGCAGCGCTTTGCCACACGCGAGTTCGCACTATGGTCATGTCACGGTAAGCATTGGTATGGCAGTGCTGATTCCAGAAGAAGGGCATTTGCCCGACGCTTTGGTAGACAGGGCAGATCACGCTTTATACAGCGCAAAGGCGCTTGGTCGTAACAGGGTTGTTTCGGCGGAATCTAATACTGCTGGAGCGGCATGATTTGGATGATTTTGACGCAGCGTTTTATTTGCAAATAAAATCCCAGTAAATTAATGAAAATAACGGGAGTATATGTACTTATATGCCTTATTGTCCAATAATTATATGGACAATAAAATATACTGTATGGAGTATATATTAAATAAAGCAGATGTATCTTGAAGATATTTGGCGGAAGTAAACTTGGATCGTCATTGCAACGCAAGTCCGATAGGATGTTGATTGCAACACCGATCTTGGGTGCAATGCAAACGTCAACACAGGTTCAAACGCAAGTTCAAATACAGATTCACGGATTCAAACATTAGCGTCAATTCAGCAGACGTAAGAGGCTTAGCGCAGCAGAAAATTCAACTAAAGTTTTAGAGGGAGAATTGACTGCCGACTTCGATCATAAAGCCTTTGAGAAATTCGGCAACAGGCAAGCGCTTACCGCCGGGTTTTTGTAGCTCAGTCAAACGCAGGCATTGCTCGCCACAGGCAACCACCACACCTTCATGCGCGTTAGCGGCAATGACTCGGCCCGCTGGTCTGGCTTCTGTGCCGGATGATAAATTAATGGTTTCAGCGCGCCAAATTTTGATGACGCTGCCATTCATATCGGCATGTGCACCGGGGAAGGGGTTGAAGGCACGAATTTTCCTTGCCAAAATATCGGCGGCTAAATTGAAATCTAATGCGGCTTCTGCTTTACTGATTTTGGCGGCATAAGTGACGCCTTGTTCGGGTTGCACCGTCGCTTGTATGGACGTTTGTTCTACCTCTAAAACCCGCAGTGTTTGTACGATCATTTCACCGCCAAGTTGCGCCAGTTTGTCATGCAAACTACCGGTGCTGTCATCCGGTGCGATGGCAATACTTCGCATACTCAGCATAGGTCCGGTATCTAGCCCTTCTTCCATCTGCATAATCGTGATGCCGGTCTCGCGATCACCGCTCTCAATCGCGCGATGGATAGGCGCAGCGCCGCGCCAGCGAGGTAACAGAGAACCGTGAATATTGATGCAGCCTAGTGGTGGGATGCTGAGAGTCGAGCGTGGCAAAATCAAACCATACGCGGCAACCACCATTACATCGTGCGGCGTATTGTGTAACAACTCGTGCGCTTCTTGTGCGATTTCTGGATGCTTACCGTCTAGTCGCAAAGAAGTTGGCTGCGCTACCGCAATCCCGTGCTGCAAGGCAAACTGCTTGACCGCGGAGGCGTGCAATTGCATGCCACGACCTGCCGGACGGTCGGGTTGGGTCAACACTAATGGGATTTCAAAGCCTGCTGTATGAATGGCTTGCAGTGCAATTGCGGCAAATTCGGGCGTGCCGGCAAAAATGACGCGCATCAACGTGCTTTCGACGATGGATTCCGACCAGTGCGTTGTTCTTCGCGCTCTTCTTTGAGCATTTTTGTTTTGATGCGATTGCGTTTGAGTGGTGACAAATACTCTACAAACACTTTGCCTTTGAGGTGATCCATTTCATGCTGAATGCACACGGCCAACAAGCCATCAGCGTGGACTTCAAATGGTTTTCCATCAACATCAAACGCGCGGACTTTGACCTCTGACGGACGTTCAACACCATCATAAATGCCAGGTACTGACAAACAGCCCTCGTCATAGACTTTTTTCTCTGCACTTGCCCAGATAATTTCTGGATTGACAAACACGCGCAAATCGCTATTGGTTTCGGAGGTGTCGATTACCACCAATTGTTCATGCACATCGACTTGGGATGCCGCCAAGCCAACGCCCGGTGCGTCATACATGGTCTCGGCCATATCGGCAGCAAGTTTTTTCAGGCGTTCATCAAAAACGCTGACGGGTTTAGCCACTTTATGCAAACGTGGATCAGGATAGCGGAGGATATTTAATATAGACATAAGACTTTTCACAACAACGAAAGGGCGTTGCAATGCGGTTTTTCTTGCTACTTCAATGATTTATAGGCAAAATTTGATTCACTTTGGCAAGTTGTTACTCGCCCATCTGCATTACCATCTAGCATCTAGCACCACGCATCGGACAACATTCATGAAAAAGTTTAGCACAATCGCCTTGCTTCTCGCAGTTGCCTTCCCCGCGATAGTCACTTTACCCGTTGCAGCGCAGGATGTTGTCAGCACAGTTCGCACTGGCAAATGTACTTTTTTGCCAGATGCGCCAGATAAGCACGAAGTAGTCAAAGGCGATACTTTGTGGGGAATTTCTAGTACATTTTTAAATAATCCTTGGTGCTGGCCAGAAGTCTGGGGCATGAATCGTGAAGAGATTCGTAACCCGCACTGGATTTATCCGAACCAAATCGTATATTTCGATCGGGTTAATGGCCGTTTGCGTCTAGGCAATCCAATTAATGGTGCACGTTCGGGCAGTACTTTGGCAAATGGTTCTGTGAAACTGCAACCTCAAATCCGCAGCGAATCTTTAGATTTGAATGCAATTACGTCGATCCCCTCTAATTTGATTGAGCCTTTTTTGGTGCAGCCCTTGATTGTAGAAGAGAAGACCCTTTTGAATGCCCCGCGCATCGTAGCGGCTCAAGAAGGGCGCGTCAACATGGCAAAAAATGATAAAGCCTACGTACGTGGTGATTTAAGGGGGGGCACGTCCTTCCAGGTGTTCCGCCCGGGCGTCCCACTAAAAGATCCAGACACTAAAAAGGTAATTGCTTATGAAGCGGCATTCTTAGGTACGGTCAAGTTGGATCGAATTGCTAAGACGGCGGATGGTGTAGATACTTTTATCGTCAGTAATTCAAAAGAAGAAATGACTGTCGGTGACCGGCTGGTGCCAGTGCCGCCTATGCCGATTCTAAATTATGTGCCACATCCACCTGAGCAGACTGTCAGTGCACGTGTTGTTTCGATTTATGGCGGTGTTAATACAGCGGGACAAAACCAAATTGTCAGCATCAATCGCGGCGCTAGTGCTGGTCTCAATCTAGGTACTATTTTGCAATTATCCCGCTATGGCAAAGTTATACAAGATAAAACAGATAACAAAAATGCGATTCGCTTACCGGATGAGCGATATGGTTCTTTGTTTGTTTTCCGCGTTTTCGACAATATTTCTTATGGCTTGATCATGAGTGTCACTGACGCTGTTGCGGTGGGTGATGTTGCTAGTTCACCTGAATAAATTGTGAATCTACGACCCAAATATCAAACCCCAGTAAACAGCAGCAAACGATAGCATGTTGGTAACAACGCAAAAGACAGACTTAGCGGACGACACGGATTGGCAGGATTGGCTCCGGCTAGAGCAAACTTCAGCTGTCGGACCTGAAACTGCGCGCAAGCTCTTGGCCGCATTCGGATTGCCAGCGCA
>JANXTO010000348.1 GCA_025352365.1 Undibacterium sp.
CCGCGGACACGACACACAACTCGACGCAGCGATCCAGAATGTCATGCAAAAAATGCAGACCTATCAGCCAATACAACGCCAGCAGCCTCCGGCAATGCCGACTCAATTGGGTCAGTAAGGTATAAGTCTCAACTAGCAAAAAACTACTAAAGTCGGGGGCGTCGGGTCTTGACACCCAACTCTCCCGGACTTTTAAAACAATCTTAGTACAGGCCTGTTACTCCCAATAAAATTAGCTCAGCCTAATTTTCGTTTTCTCAAAATCGCTAGCAGCGCAAATGTAGTTATCAACCGCTGTAGTTGTCCTGCCAAGCATAATTGAGCCTGAGTTTTTAGAAACTCCGGAAAAGTTCCCTACGCTCCAGCGGCACTTTACCCTGCTTTATCCCAGGCTTTATGCGTTTCGTCGCATTGGCGTGGTAACTCATGATGCCTTGACCTACAGTGATCACATCGCAGCAGTGAAACACAAATTCACTGAAACCCTTCTAATTCAATCACAGGAGCATCATCATGAAAACAATCAACACATTCAATACTACTGGCATCTTCTCCATCGCATTGATCGCTGGTGTTTTAGCGGTCTGTTCAGCCTACCAAGCCCCAGTTAATAGCTATAACAGCGGTTACAACAGCGGTTACAACAGCGGCGATAACGCAATCCAAACAGTAACTATCGTCGCCAAACGTCTGAGCGCGAATGAAAAAGTGGCTTACGATCAACAAACCTCATCAGCAATCCAAACCGTGCTGATCTCGGCCAAGCGTTTGACTACAGAAGAAAAAATAGCCATGGATAAAGATACTTTAGCAATTCGTCAGGCAACAGCGCAATCTAACAAAATCATTCGCCACTCGGTATAAACCTTGGATTATTTATCCCTACAGCAAAAAGTAATGTGTCAGTCATGTAGAAAAACACACACAAACAATTTACACATTTAAAGCCTTAAGCCGGGTGCAATTCATTTAAAATACGAAGCTATTATGATAAAAAAATCTACCCTCTTCGGTTTATCTGTTTTAACACTGTTGGCTAGC
This sequence comes from Undibacterium sp., assembly GCA_025352365.1. GTDB lineage: Bacteria > Pseudomonadota > Gammaproteobacteria > Burkholderiales > Burkholderiaceae_D > Undibacterium. The sequence continues at coordinate 1,042 of JANXTO010000348.1, forward strand.
ACGGCTTTCAGTGAGCATTTTGTCGCCATGGCAATTTCGACACCTGTTGCAACGCAAAGTAGTTTAGATGCCACGCCAGCAAGCACATCTGCGCGCAATGTAATCATGCTTGAAAGAGGCGGGATGGACAGAGCTTCAGTACACTTGCAAATTCTCCAGCAAACTAATGCGCATTTTGCGGATAGTAACTTACCTAAAAAGTCTGCTACCGACGATAAAAAAATGCAAAGTAAGCCTGCCACTAACTCCTGAATTTCTACATTCGCCAAGATATTGATTTTGTATCTTGAGAATGTGTACTAAAGATCAAAATCTCCTAGATGGATTGTTTAAACACCATCATAAGCACCATTGCTCAATTACTCTTAAATTCTGGTCAATTCAACTTGTTAAGATTAGACCAATGTCAATATACTCCCAATTATTTTTAATAAAATTACGCTACAGACTAGAAATACTTGGATGCCTTAAATATACCCTATAGGAGTATATAAACATCTTACGTTTTTATGATGATTAGATTCAGTGCTTTGTGAAAAAAATTATGGTAAATCGATAAAAGCTCACTCCAGCTATTTTTAGCAAACATTAGATTTCATTGCTACTTTTCACTACCACTTCAAAGTAGGTGAATCTGCATATCAATCGACCTCGCACTATCTGTATTAGGACTTGCGCAAAATTGCCCCGGCTCGGGGCAGCGACGACCACATTATTTTAGTACGGCTAGGACCTGCAAACCAGCTGGAGCAGTTTTGCGGAAGTCCGATCTATAAAGCACTACGATCAATCCGCTTGCTCAGAATAATCGACGTCGAAGTCTGCCGCACGCCATCTAATGCACCGATCTGATCCAACAAGCGATCTAACACTTCGGTGGTGCCGCAACGCAAAGTCAGCATGTAATCAATCGCGCCGCTCACCGCGCACAAAGTCTCCACCTCGGGCAATTGCTGTAAATATTTCATCAAATTAGGGGCAAAACGCGCCTCTACCGACAAGCCTACATAGGCTCGCACTGCTGGTTGAAACATAGTCTGATTCAGCTTAAGTCCATAACCAGCTATCACACCCTGCTTTTCCAACGCGCTGATGCGGGCAATCACCGTGGTTCTGGCGATACCAACTTGTTTTGCGATGGTGGTGACTGGCAGCCGGGCGTTATCCATTAGCAAGGCGAGGATTTTGTTATCGATATCGTCTAGGTTGGGCTTCATTGGCACTCCATATAGTCATATTGCAGTAATTATCAGTCATATTGTATTTTTATCCTGCATATTGACGATAATTTACACTCTATTATCTGACAAACATTGCTTTTACACTGACGCCATTACCAAAACATTTACAGCTTTTTTACACCAAACCTCTGGAGACTCCCATGACCACTAAACTCATTCTGCTTGGCGCCGGCAAAATCGGCGACGCTATCCTCAATTTGCTGTCACACACGGGCGATTACTTGATTACCGTTGCCGACCGTGATGTAAAACGTCTGAAATATGTGGCTCAAGCGGGCTTCCCTAACGTAACAACCGTGCAACTGGATCTGGGCGACAAAGCAGCAGTAACTGAGCTGATCCGCGGCCATAAAGTGACTTTGTCCGCCTGTCCTTACTTTTTGACACCCATCATTGCTGGCGCAGCCAAAGCGGCGAATTCTCATTATTTCGATCTGACCGAAGATGTGGAAAGCACACGCATCGTCAAACAATTGGCAGAAGGCGCAGATTGCGCATTTGTCCCGCAATGTGGACTGGCGCCAGGATTTATCTCTATTGTTGCGAACGATGTTGCAAAACGTTTTGACACCCTGCGTGATGTCAGCATGCGCGTCGGCGCTTTGCCGACCTTCCCAAATAACGCGTTAAAATACAATCTGACCTGGAGCACTGACGGTCTGATCAACGAATATTGCAATCCTTGCGAAGCCATCGTTGACGGTCAGTTGCGCGAGACAGCGGCATTGGAAGAAATCGAACATTTCTCCCTGGACGGTATCGATTACGAAGCATTTAACACCTCCGGCGGCTTAGGTACTTTATGCGAAAGTCTGCAAGGTAAAGTCCAAAATCTGAACTACAAAACTGTGCGTTACCCAGGTCATCGCGATATCGTCAAAATGTTGATCCGCGATTTGGAATTGGGCAAACTGGAACGTCGTCCAATCTTGAAAGACGTATTAGAAACCTCCATTCCAATGACCAAGCAAGACGTGGTACTGGTATTTGTCAGCGTAGTCGGTATGCGTGAAGGTCGCCTGGAGCAAGAATCCTACGCTAAGAAAATTTACGCTCAAGTCGTCAACGGACAATTGCTGTCAGCCATCCAGTTGACCACAGCATCCGGCATTTGCGCGATGGTGGATTTGGTTGTAACTGGCAAATTACCTAAGCATGGTCTGGTGCGTCAAGAGCAGGCAAATCTGTCTGATTTCCTGGCGAATCGTTTCGGTCAATATTACGCGGCATAAGCTCAGTTACTAAGTTCAGTAAGTAAGTTCAGTAACTAAGTTAGACGAGATAATTTGAGCGAATAATCTGTCAGGTATTATCAGATGACGGTTCGTTAGCGATTACAATCTCTTCGCTCAGGGTGCGCATTGTTTTTCACTGCTCACCCTATTTATTTTTAAATTTTTCAATAGTATTTTTAAACCTCATTCGTCAAGGCGCATCCGCAACATATCTAACCCAGATACGCTGCCATAGCCAGACAAACCATTTTGGAGACCAATATGGACAACATGAATATCGCAACAGTGTTAAGTCAACTCGGCGTTAATCTCGCCGACTACCAAGGTCAGGATATGTCTAGTGTTTCGCCAATCGATGGCGCTACTCTCGCCACTTTGCGCACAGACAATTCAGACCAGGTGCATGCCAAAATCACCCGTGCGCAAGCAGCCTTTTTGCAATGGCGCAATGTGCCAGCGCCACGCCGTGGCGAGTTAGTCCGCTTGTTCGGCGAAGAACTACGCCAGCATAAAGAACAACTCGGTCTGGTAGTGACTTTAGAAGCCGGAAAAATTCTTCAAGAAGGTTTAGGCGAAGTACAAGAAATGATCGACATCTGTGACTTCGCGGTTGGTTTGTCGCGCCAGTTATATGGCCTAACTATTGCATCAGAACGTCCAGGCCATCGCATGATGGAAGTCTGGCATCCGCTTGGTGTCGTTGGTGTCATTTCTGCCTTCAACTTCCCGGTTGCGGTATGGGCATGGAACGCAGCCTTGGCGTTTGTTTGCGGTAATAGCGTAACCTGGAAACCCTCAGAAAAAACACCTCTGACAGCAATCGCAACCCACGCCTTATTTATGAAAGCCGTCGCAAAATTTGGTAGCGACGCCCCGGAAGGTTTGGCAGAGCTAATCATCGGCGACCGCAGCACTGGCGCACAAATGGTTAACGACAAACGTGTTGCATTGGTGAGCGCAACTGGCAGCACACGTATGGGTCGCCAAGTAGCTGAAGCCTGCGCCAAACGTCTGACTCGCACCATCCTGGAACTGGGCGGCAACAACGCCATGATCGTCGCTGAAAGCGCTGATCTGGAAATGGCAGTTCGCGGCATTACTTTCTCCGCCGTTGGCACTGCGGGACAGCGCTGCACTACCCTGCGTCGCCTGTTCGTACACAACAGCGTGTATGACACCTTGATGCCACGCCTGAAGAGAATTTACGCAGATCTGCCGATCGGCAATCCGGGCAGCAAATCCACCTTGATCGGTCCGCTAGTTGACAGCGCTGCATTTGATGCAATGCAAACGGCACTCGCAACGGCCAGTGCAGAACAAGGCAAAGTGTTTGGTGGCGAACGGGTGACAATTGAAGGATGCGAAAACGGTTTTTACGTGCGGCCCGCATTAGTAGAAATGCCAACGCAAACCCTCAGCATGCATCATGAAACCTTCGCGCCAATTATGTACATCGTGCGCTATACCGATCTGCAACAAGCGATTGACTGGAACAACGAAGTACCACAAGGTTTGTCGTCTTCCATCTTCACAACTGATATGCGGGAAGCAGAGCGCTTTATGTCCGACAGTGGCAGCGATTGCGGCATTGCCAACGTCAACATCGGTCCGTCAGGCGCAGAAATCGGCGGTGCATTTGGTGGTGAAAAAGAAACCGGCGGCGGTCGCGAATCTGGTTCCGACTCTTGGAAAGCGTATATGCGCAGATCAACCAACACCATCAATTACAGTAATTCACTACCATTGGCACAAGGTATTAGTTTCGATATCTGATCAATATTTGCTTCCTTTTAAAACCGCCACTTTGTTGGCGGTTTTTTTTAACATAAAAGTTATATTCACCTACTCACCAATGAGTAAGCAGATTAAACTAATCTCCTGATGCATTACAACATTCAGCAGCAGAACAACTTCATAGGTGATCTCCGATGTCTATTAAGCAGTTGCTCTCTATTTTCACTCTGTTTTTATGTCTGGCGGAACCTGCTTGCGTATCCGCAGAGACGACTCAGATTATTCGCTACCCTCGCCTCTCTGCACTAAATGATCCCCAAGGTGAATATATTCTGGAGCTATTACGGCAAGCGATAAAAAATAGCGGCCAGTCATATCAGCTGATAGCCAATGAAGATCCTATGCAGCAGGCGCGAGCAATTTATGAGATGACGACTGGCACTGGCGGGTAGATATCTTGTGGACAATGACAACCAATGAGCGCGAGACGCAATTAATTCCCATCCGAATCCCCATCGACAAAGGCTTGATTGGCTGGCATATTCCGCTGGTGACAATGCAAAATAGTGATTTACTTCGTAACGTAAAATCGATAAAAGATTTAAATGCATTTATCGCAGGACAAGAGCTTGACTGGCCAGACGTGGCAATTTTAAAAAATAACGGTTTGTTAGTGAATACGTCTACTTCTTATGAACCTTTATTTAATATGCTTAGAGCTGGGCGATTCGATTATTTTCCACGGTCAGTATTTGAAATTCAAAAAGAAGTCGACTCCCATCCCAAGCATGGCCTCGCCATAGACAAAAATATCATCTTGAACTATCCGGCAGCGATGTATTTTTTTGTCACGCCACGTGAGCGTAAAATGGCAGAAGATCTTCAAAATGGCCTCGAAGAAATGATCAAAAATGGCAGCTTTGAAAAAATATTTCAAAAATATCTACAAGTGACGATTAAGCAAGCCAACATTAAACAAAGAATCATCATAGAGCTGACTAATCCTTTGCTCTCGGCAGAAAAAATGCCGTTGAATAAACCTAAGCTTTGGTATCGTCCTTAAATTTTTAAACAACCATTTGTCTCTTAATCTCTACTTTTTGATATGCTTAAGCCACCAAGAGAAAAAATCCGCAAGCTAGAAGATTTACCCAATGTAGGTAAAGCCTGCGCGGGTGATTTGCGCTTGCTTGGTATAGAGCTACCAGAACAACTCAAGGGGCGCGATCCGTATGCTATGTATGATGAATTGTGCATTCTCACCAATGCCAGGCACGATCCCTGTGTGATCGACACCTTCATATCAGCAGTACGCTTTATGGATGGCGCACCTGCTCTACCTTGGTGGGATTACACAGAAGAACGAAAAGCGTATTTAGCCGCCAACATGACTTTAGCTCGTCCCGAATAAGCCCCTAGCTCATGTTAATCAAACGCTTACCCTACTCAATTTCTTTCGCCATCTGCCTGATCTGTCTGGCAAGCCAAGTGATCGCCATTGCTAAACCGACTGTACAAATTCGCTATCCAGCCTCGGTGGCAACCAACGATCCACATAATAAATATGTACTTGAATTGCTCAGAACTGCGCTAAAAAATTCTGATAATAATTATCGTCTCGTACCTAGTATTGCCAAAATGCAGCAAGGTAGATCAATCTATGAAATGAAGGCGGCGTCTGGCCTGATTGATATTTTATGGACCATGACGACGGACGAGCGCGAAGCGCAATTAATCCCGGTAAGAATCCCCATCGACAAAGGTCTGATCGGATGGAGAATTCCGATCGTAACGAGAGAAAATAGCGATATTTTTAAAGAGATTAAATCGATCAAAGCATTGGCCACTTTGTCTGCAGGTCAGGAACAAGATTGGCCAGATGTCGGCATCCTCAAAAGTAATGGCTTGCCGGTAGAAGTTTCTACGACCTACGAACCACTTTTTTCTATGTTGGAGGCGGGAAGATTCATGTATTTTCCTCGCTCAATTGTTGAGGTAGAAAATGAATATAAAACCCATCCCGAGCAAAACCTGCATATTGATACGCATATCGCATTACATTATCAATCAGCCTATTACTTTTTTGTCACTCCCCGCAATCCAAAGCTGGCTGAAGATATACAAGAAGGTTTAGAGAAAATGATAAAAACCGGTGAGTTTGAGAGAATTTTTTTAAAATACCACCAAGCCACAATTAAAAATATCAATCTTAAAAACAGAACCATCATCAACCTAAAAAATCTACTCATCAGCCCGAGTAAACTACCGCTGAACCGACCAGAACTCTGGTACATACCGTAAAGATATTGACGTCAGGACGTTGATTTATTGCATTTGATTTACGGCATTTGACAGCTGTATTTGACAACCGTATTCAACGAGGATCATGCTGATATTGTCTTAAATTAATTCTGGTTTAAACAATTTTTTAATAAAACACAATGAACAACACAGTCCAAAAACTCAGCTTAGATGGCATAACACTGGAAGCAATTCTAACCAAGCTGGTAGAACAATATGGGTGGAAGGGCTTGGCCCAACAGCTCAGCATTCGGTGCTTTGAGCTTGATCCCAGCATTAAATCCAGCCTCAAATTTTTGCGAAAAACACCTTGGGCAAGAGAAAAACTAGAACAAATTTACTTGCATTCAGGAAATACCTGACCAGCAAAGAAAACTTTTATGGAATTACGATTGCTTAGTAATAATCAAATCAACTGCCCGCAAAGTCATACTCAGCCTCAATTTTAGATGAAATATCAGAACCAGCACGTGCCTTGTTTTTCCACTTCTAGCCTATACCTGACAGTTTCACTCAAGTTTGCTATACTTGATGGAAACGCTCAAGCTTTATCCCATCACTGTTTGAGCTACTTGGTGATTTTTCACTAAAACAGTACCTGAATTTTCGCCTGGAGCAAACCACTCATGCGCCTAACCACCAAAGGCCGTTTCGCTGTGACAGCAATGATCGATCTGGCTTTACGCCAAGATAAAGGTCCTGTCACTTTGGCCGGCATTAGCCAGAGGCAAGATATTTCTCTTTCCTATCTGGAACAGTTATTCGGCAAATTGCGTCGCCATGAAATCGTTGAATCCGTGCGCGGTCCCGGTGGCGGTTATACGTTGGCACGTAAAGCACAAAAAATCACTGTTGCAGACATCATCATTGCCGTAGATGAGGCCTTGGATGCCACCCAATGCGGGGGCAAAGGTAATTGTCACGGTAGCGACCAAAGCAATGGTATCCATTGTATGACCCACGAGTTGTGGGCAACGCTGAATGTAAAAATGGTGGATTATCTGGATTCTGTCTCACTACAAGATTTAGTCAATCAACAGCAACAAAGAAATGCAGAAAAATCCGTGGTCGTCGTTCAGCATAAAACTGTCCACGTCCAACCGGTCAACATATAGAAACTTGATGTAACACGCTGATGTAATCCGCTGATGTAGCAACTTGATCCATTATTGATCTACGAAAATATCGTCTATTGAACCCGCAGTAATTTTGGAGTATCACAATGAACGCCCCGTTGGAAAAAAGCTTGATCGACACCATACTGGCACCGCACTTCCCTATTTATATGGATTACTCGGCGACCACGCCAGTGGATCCGCGCGTCGCAGATAAAATGATTCCTTACCTGCGTGCGCAGTTCGGCAATCCTGCATCACGCAGCCATATGTACGGCTGGGATGCAGAGAAAGCGGTAGAAGAGGCACGTGCTCATGTGGCCGCCCTGGTCAATGCTGATCCGCGCGAGATCGTCTGGACTTCCGGTGCGACGGAAAGTATCAACCTCGCATTAAAAGGTGCTGCACAGTTTTACAAAACCAAAGGCAAGCACATTATCACGATTAAAACCGAACACAAGGCAACCTTGGATACGGTACGTGAGCTAGAACGCCAAGGCTTTGATGCGACCTACTTGCAACCGCAAGAAAATGGTTTGATCACGATTGAGCAATTACAAGAAGCGCTTCGTCCGGACACGATTTTGGTCTCTGTAATGTATGTCAATAATGAGATCGGCGTGATTCAACCGATTGATGAAATTGGCGAACTGTGCCGCTCTAAAGGTATCATTTTCCACTGCGATGCGGCACAAGCGACCGGCAAACTAGAAATCGATCTGGAAAAAACTAAAGTCGATCTAATGAGCTTTAGCGCGCATAAAAGTTATGGCCCAAAAGGGATTGGTGCTTTGTATGTACGTCGCAAACCACGCGTCCGCATTGAAGCGCAAATCCATGGCGGCGGTCACGAACGTGGCATGCGTTCAGGCACCTTAGCAACACACCAGATCGCTGGTATGGGCGAAGCCTTCCGTATCGCGAAAGAAGAAATGGAAAGCGAACTGACACGCATCCGTTTCCTGCGCGATCGTCTGGCAAATGGCTTGAAAGATATTGAAGAAACTTACGTCAACGGCGATATGGATCATCGTGTTCCGCACAACCTTAATGTGAGCTTCAATTATGTCGAAGGCGAATCGCTGATCATGGCGATTAAAGAGATCGCGGTGTCATCCGGCTCGGCTTGTACCTCCGCCAGTCTGGAGCCCTCCTATGTATTGCGCGCCTTAGGTCGCAGCGACGAACTGGCACACAGTTCTATCCGCTTCACTATTGGTCGCTTTACGACAGAAGAAGATATTGATTTCACGATTAACCTGATCAAAACCAAAGTGGCTAAACTGCGCGAGCTGTCACCATTGTGGGATATGTACAAGGACGGAATAGACATCAGCTCTATTCAGTGGGCTGCCCACTAATTCCGCAGCGAACCTATTAGGAGTATCAAAATGGCATATTCAGAAAAAGTATTGGATCACTACGAGAATCCACGTAACGTCGGCGCGTTTGACAAGGGCGATGACACTATCGGTACCGGCATGGTCGGCGCGCCAGCATGCGGCGACGTCATGAAGCTGCAAATCAAGGTTGGTGCAGATGGCATCATTCAAGACGCCAAGTTCAAAACCTATGGCTGCGGCTCGGCGATTGCATCCTCTTCCCTCGTAACTGAATGGGTCAAAGGCAAAACTTTGGATCAGGCTTTGAACATCAAAAATACTCATATAGCCGAAGAGTTGGCGCTGCCTCCAGTCAAAATCCACTGTTCGATTCTGGCAGAAGATGCGATTAAAGCGGCTGTATTGGATTACAAAACCAAACACGCGACAGAGCAAAGCGCCTAAGTTCAGGCGTCAGTACATTTGATTCAACAGGAACCACGATGGCAATCACATTGACAGAAAAAGCGGCCAAGCATGTCAGCCGCTACATGGAACGCCGGGGCAAAGGCATAGGATTACGCTTTGGTGTGCGCACGACTGGCTGCTCTGGCATGGCCTACAAGCTGGAGTATGTGGACGAGATTGGCAGTGATGATCAGATATTTGAGTCACATGGTGTCAAAGTCTTTGTCGATCCCAAAAGCTTGCCCTACATTGACGGTACCGAGTTGGATTTTGCCCGTGAAGGTCTGAACGAAGGCTTTAAATTCCGCAATCCCAACATGAAAGACGAATGTGGTTGCGGCGAAAGCTTCCGTATTTAAATATTTAAAGCAGATCTCTAGCGTCTGTTATCACTCAAATCGGGAGTCCGAATGAGTAATAACAGACTCTAATATTTGACATCAGAAAGTAATTACAGCGGATGCAAAATCATTTCGACCTGTTCCAGTTGCCACAGCGATTTGCACTGGATCAGTCCCAGCTTGATGCGGCTTATCGTGAAGTGCAATCCAAAGTACATCCCGATAAATTTGTACAAGCAAGCGATGCAGAAAAACGCGTCGCCATGCAATGGGCAACCCGGGCTAATGAGGCGTATCAGACTTTAAAAAAGCCGCTGAAACGGGCAACTTATTTGTGTGAGTTACATGGTGTGGATTTGCAGACAGAGTCCAATACAGCTATGCCCACCGCATTTTTAATGCAGCAAATGGAATGGCGTGAGGCTTTTGATGAAGCGAGACAATCCGGCGATCAATCGGCCTTAAGTGCCCTTGAAAATGAGCTCAGCGCTGCGCTCAAAACGCAATTGGCAGATGTCGGACAAGCGCTGGATCAACAGAATTTTGTTCAGGCAGCACAATTAATACGCGCTTGTATGTTTCTGGAGAAATTTCGGGCGGATATTGCCGCGATTGAAGATTAACTGAGAGCTAATTCAGGATTAACTCAGGATTGATTGGGGTTAGATTTAGCAGAGCCAGTGTCACAAAAATCAGGTGAGCATGAATCACCTTTTTTTACGATTAAAACATGCTTGTGAGATCAGTTTTTTAGCTGCAATAATAAATATACTGGTGATTAGTATATTTTAATCGTCCATAGAATTATTGGACAATCTGGCATTATTGATAAAAATAATGGGGAGTATATTGAAATTGCGATGATGATCGTCGTAATCAAGTGTACTCGCAAGCCACCGGATAAATGCGGTACAAGCTGTGATGATGTTACTCAACGCTGTAACTTTGAAGTCTTGGTTTTACCTCATCAATCAGAAAGAACAAGTCTTTAATCAAGACAAAGCAACGACCAAGCAAAAATAAAAATAGACGATGTTTAGTCAAGGTAAATACAAGCTCGAAACAAATTCAGCACAGTTTTATATCATCACATCAAGCACAAAATACATCGCTGGCGCAAAGCATCGCATCAGAAAAAATAGCCAACTCATAGTCAAATAATTGTCAACATCAAGCGACCTAAAAAAATGGCATTACTTCAGATTTCAGAACCAGGCATGTCCACCGCACCGCATCAGCATCGTCTGGCTGTGGGGATTGATCTTGGCACAACCAACTCGCTGGTAGCGACAGTACGTAACAGCATTCCCGAAGTTTTGAATGATGAGCAGGGTCGCGCCTTGCTGCCATCGGTGGTGCGTTATTTGCCCAATGGCCATGCGCATATCGGCTACAAAGCGCAAGAAGCACAAACGATCGATCCTAAGAACACCATCATTTCCGCCAAGCGCTTTATGGGTCGCGGGCTAAAAGATATTGCCCACGCAGAAAATTTGCCTTATGACTTCCACGATGTCCCGGGTATGGTGCAGGTGAAAACGGTGGCGGGAATAAAAAGTCCAGTAGAAATTTCTGCCCAGATTTTGGCGACTTTGCGTCAGCAGGCAGAAGATGCGCTGGGTGACGACCTGGTCGGTGCGGTCATTACCGTCCCCGCTTATTTTGATGACGCACAAAGACAGGCAACCAAAGATGCGGCAAAACTCGCTGGGTTAAATGTATTGCGTTTGCTGAATGAACCTACCGCCGCTGCAATTGCCTATGGTCTAGACAATGCGTCAGAAGGCATTTTTGCTGTGTATGACCTCGGTGGCGGCACTTTTGATATCTCCATCTTACGCATGAGCAAAGGTGTGTTTGAGGTTCAGGCGACCGGCGGTGACTCTGCATTAGGCGGCGATGATTTTGATCACCGCTTATTTTGCTGGATCGCACAGCAAGCGCAACTAGCGCCCTTGTCCGATAGCGACACCCGCTTGCTGATGGTGAAATCGCGCGAAGCCAAAGAAATTCTCTCTACCAAAAATTCGACCATGGTAGATGCGGTGCTGGAATCCGGTGAACAAGTCCATGTCACCGTCAGTGCCGCCCAGTTTGTCGAGATCACTCAAACGCTGGTTGCTAAAACGATTGCACCATGTAAAAAAGCGCTGCGCGACGCCGGGCTGACGATTGATGATATCGATGGCGTCGTCATGGTGGGAGGCGCTACCCGCATGCCGCATGTGCGCAAAGCGGTTGGTGACTTTTTTCAGACGACGCCGCTGGCCAATATCGATCCGGACAAAGTGGTCGCGCTCGGCGCCGCGATTCAAGCCAATCTGCTGGCGGGCAACCGCGCGCCCGGCGATGACTGGTTACTACTTGATGTAATCCCACTCTCTTTGGGCGTCGAAACGATGGGGGGGCTGGCAGAAAAAGTCATCCCACGCAATTCCACTATCCCGTGTGCACGGGCGCAAGAATTTACGACGTTTAAAGATGGTCAGACTGCGTTAGCGATCCATATCGTGCAAGGTGAGCGCGAACTGGTCAGCGATTGTCGCTCCCTCGCCCGCTTCGAGCTACGCGGCATTCCACCGATGGCAGCTGGCGCAGCGCGCATCCGCATTACGTACCAGGTCGATGCTGATGGCTTGTTATCGGTCGCCGCGCGCGAGTTACGTTCTGGCGTAGAGGCGTCAATCACGGTCAAGCCATCCTATGGCTTGGGTGACGATGAGGTTGCCCGCATGTTGCAAGACTCTTTTGCCTCGGCAGAAGGTGACATGCAACTACGCGCACTGAAAGAAGAACAAGTCGAAGCCGAACGTATTTTGCTCGCGACTGAATCAGCACTGCAAGGTGACGCTCAGCTTTTATCCGAAACCGAAAAAACCACGATTGCAGGCCTGATGGATGCGGTACGTCAGCAAGCCGAAGGTAGCGACCACAATGTTTTAAAAGCAGCGATTACGGCGTTGGCAGATGGTACCGAAGAGTTTGCTGCAAGGCGCATGGATCAAAGCGTGCGTACTGCCTTATCTGGAAAAAAATTAGACGACATTTAAGCTCTTGCAAGCTCTGTTGCAAACTGCATTTCACACTGCATTGCACACAACTTACAAGCGATCTGTCATCTTGCACTAATGTCATTATTAAGAAAAGAATAGAGAACACCATGCCACAAATTATCGTTTTACCTCATCCTGTACTCTGCCCAGATGGTGCTGTGATCGAAGCCGAAGAAGGAAAATCTCTGTGTGAAGCACTGGTAGAAAGCGATGTAGAAATCGAACATGCCTGCGAGATGTCCTGCGCGTGTACTACTTGTCACGTGGTCATCCGCGAAGGATTTAAATCCTTAAACGACTCAACTGAGGACGAAGAAGACTTACTCGATGCGGCCTGGGGACTAGAAGCAAATTCCCGCTTGTCATGCCAGGTCAAACTCGGCAAGCAAGACATCACGATAGAAATTCCGAAATATACGATCAATCACGCACGCGAGAATCATTAAACTCGTTGTCAGAAATGAGGAGCGCATCATGAAATGGATAGACTCTCAGCAAATAGCCGAAGCGCTGTACGATAAGTTCCCGGATATCGATCCGCTGACGATACGCTTCACCGACCTGCATCGTTGGGTCTGTGAGTTGACGGAATTTGACGACGATCCGCAACATTCTGGCGAAAAAATTCTGGAAGCGATTCAGATGGCATGGATAGACGAAGCCCGTTAATTGCTTCCATAAGCATATACTCCCCATTATTTTTAGCAATAATGCCAGATTGCCCAAGAATTATTTAGACGATTAAATAATACACAGGGGCAGTATTATTCTGAAAGTACGGTAAAGCTATTAAAATAGCCGAAAAAAATCAGTACTAATTTCAGACTTTCAACGACTATTTAGAAATCACCAGTCGAGCTATGTCCATCAAAAAATTTCTCGCTACAGCATAGATTTTTTCTAATGTAATTGAGCAGAATCAATAATTTCTCAAACAAGCCTGACGATCTGCCAGTTCATCAAACCCAAGCGCCTATAATAGAGGCCTTTCGGCAACCGCCGGTTCAGATGACTTGAGATCGATCTGTTCCAGCTACCGCACCTCATAAGCACTACATGAAACGAGTATCCATCAAAATTCGCATCCCTATTAAAATGGCATCTCCGGTGGAGAAACAGCTCACACATACGACGATAATCGTATCGCCAACTTCCGAGTCATTATGCTGATGCATCCATTGAAACGCGGACAAATCCTTTGCACAATTTTGGCCTGCTCACTTTTAAGCTGCTTGCTGACAAGCACAGTGCCAACCCACGCAGCCAATGTAACAGCAGGCAACGCCGACAATATGATTGTCAATATTGACGAGTTGTCATCCTCTGAACTGCGCGACAAAATTGCTGCCGGCACGACCACGATTCTGGTTCCCATCGGTGGCACCGAGCAAAGCGGTCCTTATATTGCGCTCGGCAAACACAATACCCGCGCCTATATGCTAGCCAGACAAATCGCACAAAAACTCGGCAATACCGTGGTGGCACCAGTCATCAGTTATGTGCCGGAAGGGTCTATCCATCCGCCGGTCGCGCATATGCGATTTACCGGAACAATTTCGATTCCTGATGCGACTTTTGAATCGATTCTGGAGGCAACTGCCCGTAGTTTTAAACAACATGGTTTTCGTCATGTCATCTTTTTAGGTGATCATGGCGGTTACCAAAAAAATGAAGACAAAGTCGCCACCAAACTCAATCGCGAATGGGCCAACGATCCTGGCTGCCGGGTGATTGCCTTGCTGGATTATTACCGCATTTCCCAGACCGCTTATGTCGCAGATTTAAAGAGTCGCGGTTTTAGCGAAGCAGAAATCGGTACTCATGCCGGTCTGGCGGATACCGCATTGATGCTGGCAGTTGATAAATCCATGGTGCGCACTGAAGCTCTTGCTCGTGCCGCGAAGCCGGGACCGCAAGACGGCGTGTACGGCGACCCGCGACGCGCCACCGTAGAATTAGGGCAATTAGGTGTACAGCGTATTGTAGAAACTTCCGTCAATGCCATCCGCGCAGCCTTGCGCGAGCATGAGGACGCTACAATTACTAAAGGTAAATAAGCACAAATAAGCGTAAATAAGTAAGCGCAAGCAAAGGAAATAATGTTGAATCTGAATAAAACGTCTGCAAAATCATCTGCCAGCAAACTCAAAGTCAGTCTCGTATCTACAGCACTCGTTGTCGTCGCTGGAGTGGGTATCACGATGGCGACCCAAGTCATAGGCGCACCTGCCACCTCTGCCGCCCCTGCAACGGTGAACGCGTTACCAGCAGCCATAGCGACGGCACCAGGCATGCCAGCGGTAATCGACCCACGCAATCTGTATAGCGAGAACGGCAGCACGCATTTAAGCCCCGTTGTTAGTGATCATCTGGAGCGTGTTTACGTCCCTAACCTGCGTTCAAACGACGTGTACGTGATCGATCCCACCAGCATGAAAGTCGTCAGCAAATTCAAAGTTGGCATCGCCCCGCAGCATGTCGTTCCATCATGGGATTTGCGTACACTCTGGGTCGCCAATAACGCCGAACGCAGCAATAACGGCAGCCTGACACCGATTGATCCGCGTACCAGCAAACCCGGAAAATCCGTACCAGTGGATGATCCTTACAATATGTATTTCACACCTGACGGTAAGTCCGCGATTGTTGTTGCAGAGGCTTTGCACCGGCTGGATTTCCGCGATCCGCAAACAATGGCTTTGCAATACACGATTGATGCACCTAAATGCGGTGGCATCAACCATGCCGATTTTTCAATTGACGGGCGCTATGCATTATTTACCTGTGAGTTCGAGGGTAGCGTGGCAAAAATTGATCTGGTCAACCGCAAGGTTCTTGGCTACTTGAAATTAAACGTGCCTCGTACCCGCTTTAAAGAAGGCGTTGATGCAGCTGCATCAACACTGAACGGCCCTGCTGGTAGCGAAATTTGTACCTCAGCTAAAGGCATGCCGCAGGATATTCGCAGCTCTCCCGACGGCAAGCGTTTTTATATCGCCGATATGGATGCAGACGGTGTGCATATCGTCGATGGCGAAGCGTTTAAAGAAGTCGGCTTTATCCCGACCGGTTTGGGCGCGCACGGTATATATCCGAGCCGTGACGGTAAACAACTGTATGTCGCCAACCGCGGCACCCACAAAATCCACGGCAAACGTCGCGGCAAAGGTAGCGTCACCGTCATCGATTTCGCTAGCGAAAAAGTCGTAGCACAATGGCCGATTCCAGGCGGCGGTAGTCCAGATATGGGTAATGTCAGCGTCGATGGTAAATCTTTGTGGCTGTCTGGTCGCTTCGATGACGTGGTTTATCGGATTGACACAACATCTGGTGCGGTCATCCAGATCGCCGTCGGACAAGAACCACATGGCCTGACCGTCTGGCCTCAGCCGGGCAGATATTCTTTGGGACATACGGGCAATCTGCGTTAATTCAAATTAATGCACGTTAATGTGCATTAACGCGACAAATAGAGTTAGCTTAAATTCACTGCGCTTGATTTCTCTTGGTCAATTGTATTTTTTGCGGCTATTAGCAAAGTGAGTTTCTTGCTTAAGCGTAAAAAGTATTTTAGTATCAATAAAATGATCAGTTAGATTCTCTTGCGTCAATTAAATCTGCTACCCATTCCACGCAAGTGCTTTCTTTTGCTTGATGGCGTAAATGTTGACGGTAGCAGAAGCTAGAACACAGATCACATGCGCTAAGGCTCTGGTTATCGTCAATGTTGAGACGATCATGAGCGTTCCAGTAGCACTCGCTAACAAGAAGTGATGCACAAGGATCTTGCAATGCAGTTTCAACATCTTCTTTCTGCGGTTCGCGGTCGGCTCACCTTAAGGCTGGCGATTATTCTTGCCGTGGTTTTTGGCCTGCTTGCACCGTTTGTTATTCTCATCCCTTATTACCAAATCAGCATCGAGTCGGTAGCGCGCGAACGTACCACTGCGGATCACCAGCGGTTGGCTGATATCCTCGCCGTTATTTTGAGCGAACCTCTCTGGCAAATTACGCCTGAAATCGCCAAAGTATCCAGCGAAGTGGTGTATTCCGACCCACGCGTGGCAGAAATCCGTGTAGTCACCCTGCCCGATCATAAAGAATTTATTAGAAATGACACTCGCAGAAAATCACAAGAAGGACCATTTAAAGTCGAGAAACGCAACATCAAACACGGTGAGCAAGTCATTGGAGAAGTAGAACTGACTTTAGCCGAAGATATTTTGCGAGAGACTCTAGCGTCCGAATTTAAACGCTACGCCAGCTCAGCCTTTGTCTCATTGATCGTCGCTGTGGTATTTATTTTGCTGGTCCTGCAATGGCGGCTGGTGCAGCCGATTAAACTCCTGATGACAGAATCAGACCGGCTGGCAAATGGGCAGCTCAATGAGCCTATTTCGTTTAAACGAGAAGATGAACTTGGTCACCTAGCGCTCAGTTTAGAAGCAACCCGGCAAGCGCTGCAAAGATCTTTCTCAGAACTTGAAGTTAAGAATCAGCAATTGCTTGAATACTCAGGCACGTTGGAATCCAAGGTCAGACAGCGCACTCAAGAATTAGAAACTCTCAATCTCACGCTAGAGACCGCGCTCAATAACGTTAACAATGCCCAAAATGAACTCGCCCGCGTTGAGCGTATGGCGGCACTCGGCTCGATGGTGGCAGGCGTCGCTCATGAACTGAATACGCCGCTAGGCAATTGCCTTTTGGTTGCCAGCACTTTAGAAGAAGAGACCAAACAATTAACGCGGGTGATGGATGCGGGTGCAATGCGCAAATCCGACTTGACTCGCTATGCGAATACTGCCAATGAATCGACTAAATTATTGCTACGTGGCTTGCAACACGCAGCCCGTTTAGTCGGTGATTTTAAACAAGTCGCCGTAGATCAATCGAGTGCGCAACGACGTCAGTTCGGCTTGCTGATTACCTTGCAAGAATTAGCTGCATTACTCAATTCCAGTTTGCGCAAAACGCCGTTCACGCTAGAACTGGATATTCCTGGAGATATTCAGCTAGACAGCTATCCCGGACCTCTGGGTCAAGTCTTCACTAATCTGGTCAACAACGCAGTCAATCATGGCTTGGATGGCTTACCTGAGGGGCGTATGTATTGCACGGCGCACCGTCAGGGCGACCATGTATTGATCGTGTTTGAAGATAACGGCAAAGGTATCGCACCGGAAGTTATCAAGCGCGTGTTCGAGCCCTTCTTCACGACTAAATTTGGACAAGGTGGCAGCGGCCTTGGGCTGTCCATTACCTTTAATATCGTCAGTAACGTGCTCGGTGGTGAAATCCGTGTTTCTAGCGAGCCAGGTAAAGGTGCCAGATTTAAAATCAGCATCCCGCTGGTTGCACCAGGACAAGCTAACTCAGCCAATCCTTTGTTAAACAACTGATCCACCGGTGAAGCGCAATAAGTTTATGCATTATCAGCTGTGCTCATGTGATGTTTTACAACCATGAGCTTTCGCTACACATATACTCCCTATCCGTATATTTAAGCTGTCCAATCATTCCCAAGTCATTTTGACGTTTTATAGAAATAATATGGGGAGTATTTAGATATTCATGTATTGGTTCATATGTTAGTCGGTAAACCGTTACAATCTCACAAAAATTTCTAAAGCTCATCATGCGCCAATATCTCGACTTCATGCGCCATGTGCAACAACATGGCACTACCAAAACTGACCGCACCGGCACCGGCACCGTGTCCGTTTTTGGCTACCAAATGCGATTTGACCTGCAACAAGGCTTTCCATTGGTAACAACCAAAAAACTGCATCTGAAATCTATCATCCATGAACTGATCTGGTTTTTGGCCGGCTCGACTAATACCAAGTACCTGAAGGACAACGGTGTCTCGATCTGGGATGAATGGGCGAACGAGAATGGTAATCTGGGCCCGGTCTATGGATCACAATGGCGTAACTGGCCAGCGCCGGACGGCACTCATATCGATCAGATCAGCCAGCTCATAGCACAAATCAAAAGTAATCCTGACTCGCGCCGCTTGATTGTATCTGCCTGGAATGTAGCGGATATTCCACAGATGAAGTTGCCGCCCTGCCATGCCTTATTCCAGTTTTATGTCGCTGACGGAAAACTGTCCTGCCAGTTGTACCAGCGCAGTGCGGATATTTTTTTAGGCGTGCCTTTTAATATCGCCTCATACACTTTGCTGACCCATATGGTGGCGCAACAAACAGGTTTAGATGTTGGGGAATTTATCTGGACCGGCGGCGATTGCCATTTGTATTCAAACCATATGGAGCAGGTTGCAGAGCAGTTATCACGTGAGACTTTCGCATTACCAAAACTGATCATCAAGCGTCATCCGGAATCGATTTTTGATTATAAATTTGAGGATTTTGAGATCGCGGACTACCAGTTTCATCCACATATTAAAGCGCCTGTCGCAGTCTAATCAGAGATTTCATCAACATGTCATCCTTCACAATTATTGTTGCGACTGACCTCCAGCGCGGCATCGGCGTTAACAATGCTCTGCCATGGCATTTGCCAGAAGATTTGGCGCATTTTAAAAATACCACCAGCGGTCACGCGATCGTGATGGGGCGAAAAACTTTTGATTCTATAGGTAGAGCTTTGCCAAACCGACGCAATATTGTGATCTCTCGCAACCCAGCTTGGTCACATGAGGGCGTTGAATGCGTTTCCTCATTAGAGGCAGCGCTGGCTTTATTCAAAGATAACAAACAAGATAACACCGGAGATAATGCGAAAAATGACCAGGCATTTATCATCGGCGGCGCAGAAATTTATCAACAAGCCTTACCGTTTGCAAACAAACTGATCATTACAGAAATACAACAAATTTTTAATTGTGACGCTTTTTTTCCCCTGATCGAAGCGCAGGAATGGACAAAGATCAGCAGCGAACAACATCATTCTGAGAAAAGCCAGCTGGATTATGCTTTTGTCACCTATCAACGAAATAATTAAATCAGAAAAATACTCATGTCAGATTCAGAATTTCACGTCCACGGACCACACGACCACGAGTTAGAACATGCAGCACATAGCAACGATAGTTTTGCGGGCAAAATTGCCGTCATGACTGCCATTATGGCGACCGTTGGCGCATTGTTTGGCTTTGAAGGCGGCGCTACGCAAAATGACGCAGCGATGTTTAAAAACGAAGCCGCGATCAAAAAAACCGAAGCCTCCAATCAATGGAACTTTTACCAGGCAAAATCGAGTAAACAGAACTTATCTGAACTAGCTATGGTCTTACCCGGCATTGATGTAGAGAAATATAAAGCCAAAGTCGCACGCTATGAAGTTGAAAAAGAAGAAATCAAGAAAAATGCAGAGAAATTAGAAGCAGAATCCTCAGAATGGGATAAGAAATCGGAAGAAGCTCTGCATCAGCATCATCGTTGGGCACAAGCCATGACCGCTGTGCAAATTGCGATTTCTTTAGCGGCCATCACTCTGTTGACCAAGAAAAAGTGGTTACAATATGGTTCATATGGTGTTGCCGGAGTGGGCGTAATATTGGCAGGACTAGCCTGGTTGCATATCTGAGTAGTGAAGTAAAGCGTGGCGATAAAGAGTTACGATGAATAATTACTATCGCTGAGATACTTACAGGATACACAATGAAAAAAATACTACCCACTGCCCTACTGCTTCTGGCGACAGCATTGTCAGCACAGGCACAAACCTCCGAGTTTGCACAGTTAGTTCCCAGCACTTACCTACCGAAAGATGTAAATTTTTCACTCGGTGCTGCTGCCATATCGGCACCCCGCTATGCCGGATCCGATGAGCGTCGCGTATTTGCAGCGCCGCTATTTGATGCACAATGGAGAAATGGCATATTCCTTAGCTCGATTTCTGGTCTTGGCTATAACTTTTCTAAAGATCCCAGCTTGCAATATGGTTTGAGAATGACCG
Source organism: Undibacterium sp. (assembly GCA_025352365.1). GTDB lineage: Bacteria > Pseudomonadota > Gammaproteobacteria > Burkholderiales > Burkholderiaceae_D > Undibacterium. The sequence goes on from JANXTO010000348.1 coordinate 21,781, forward strand.
TAGAAGCCGCTCGTGATGAATCCAAATCCAGCAAGCTACGCGGCTTGGGCGATGTCGATTCAGCGATTGAGCCTGGTGCTTTCGTCAACTATATGGTCAACCAAAATTATTCTTTAAGCTCATCCCTACGCTACGGCTCAGGCATAGATCACAACGGGGTACAACTCAGCTTAGGTGGACGTGCGACAACCTCGCTCAACACACATCATCGTTTGTCCGCGAGTTTTGGTGCTAATTGGGCAAATACATCCTATATGCAATCCTATTTTGGTGTGACGCCGATACAATCTATCAACAGCGGCTACACACCGTATGCGCCATCTGCTGGTTTTACCGATGTTAAAGTAGGTGCCAGCTGGAACTGGAATATTGATTCCAACTGGTCATTGACGACCGGTGCGTCCGTTAAATATTTGACGGGCGATGCCAGCAAGAGTCCATTTGTATTTGAAAAAGCACCAATTACGATATTTTCTGCTGCCAGCTATCGCTTCTAAAACAGTTTGACTGCCTGCTTAGCAGAATACTGATTAAGTACAGAGTATACGGTCAAGCGTTGGTAATATCCCCTCAATATGACGACTGGATGAAATTTTTTCCTAATCGTTCTTATTGGGGATTTTTTTTCACATTTTAACTCTCATATCTGAGAAAATTCGGTCTTTGAATTTTTCGGCGCGCAAGCGGTTGATCCAACCCGGACATCCATCTGTTTCCGGACTCACTTGCCCAGGCGTCTCCCCGTAACAGCTCTCTGGAGACCTCATGAAATTCCGCTTCCCCATCGTCATTATTGACGAAGATTTCCGTTCCGAAAATACCTCTGGCCTTGGCATACGCGCTCTTGCAGACGCGATGGAAAAAGAAGGCATGGAAGTGCTGGGCGTAACCAGCTACGGTGATTTGTCCCAATTTGCGCAGCAGCAATCGCGCGCCTCTGCGTTTATTTTGTCGATTGATGATGAAGAATTTGGCGATGGTACCGATGAAGAAACAGACCACGCACTTAAATCCCTGCGTGCCTTTGTCGAAGAAATCCGCTACAAAAATGCTGATATCCCGATTTATTTGTATGGCGAAACCCGTACTTCACGCCATATTCCGAATGACATTCTGCGTGAACTACATGGCTTTATTCATATGTTTGAAGACACGCCAGAATTCGTCGCGCGTCATATCATCCGTGAAGCCAAATCTTATTTAGATGGCTTGTCGCCACCGTTTTTCCGTGCGTTAGTGCATTACGCAAATGATGGTTCTTATTCATGGCATTGCCCTGGTCACTCCGGTGGCGTAGCATTTTTAAAATCCCCTATCGGCCAGATGTTTCATCAATTTTTTGGTGAAAACATGTTGCGTGCCGACGTTTGTAATGCAGTCGAAGAACTGGGGCAATTGCTGGATCATACCGGCCCGGTTGCCGCATCTGAGCGCAATGCAGCGCGTATTTTTAATGCAGATCACTGCTATTTCGTCACTAATGGCACCAGCACCAGTAATAAGATGGTGTGGCATTCCACGGTAGCGCCAGGCGACATCGTCGTGGTGGATCGTAACTGCCATAAATCGATTTTGCACTCCATCATCATGTGCGGCGCGATTCCGGTTTTCCTGATGCCCACCCGTAACCACCTTGGCATTATCGGCCCTATCCCGCTGGAAGAATTCAGCATGGAAAGCATCCGTAAAAAGATTGAAGCGAATCCTTTTGCACGTAACGCAAAAAATAAAAAACCACGGATTTTGACGATCACGCAATCCACTTATGACGGCGTCTTGTACAACGTCGAAACGCTCAAAGATCTTCTCGATGGCGAAATCGATACTCTACATTTTGATGAAGCATGGTTGCCGCACGCCACTTTCCATCCGTTTTACCAAGACATGCACGCAATCGGCAAGGATCGTCCACGCGCAAAAAAATCGATGATTTTTTCCACCCAATCTACGCACAAATTGCTGGCAGGGATTTCACAAGCATCACAAATTTTGGTACGTGAATCACAAACCGTTAAGCTCGATAAAGATAGCTTTAACGAAGCCTATCTGATGCATACATCCACCTCGCCGCAATACTCGATCATCGCCTCGTGCGACGTCGCAGCAGCGATGATGGAAGCCCCCGGGGGCACTGCCTTGGTTGAGGAATCTATTTTAGAAGCACTGGATTTCCGCCGCGCCATGCGCAAGGTAGATCAAGAATGGGGCAAAGATTGGTGGTTCCAGGTCTGGGGTCCAGATACCTTGTCAGAAAATGGTATGGCATCGCGCGACGACTGGATGATTAATGCCGAAGATGACTGGCATGGCTTCGGCAAACTTGCGCCAGGTTTCAACATGCTAGACCCGATCAAGGCCACAATCGTTACGCCAGGTCTGTCGTTAGAGGGTAACTTTAGCGCAACAGGTATCCCCGCATCGATAGTCACCAAGTATCTTGCAGAGCACGGCGTTATTGTCGAAAAAGCGGGTTTGTATTCCTTCTTTATTATGTTCACCATTGGTATCACCAAAGGTCGTTGGAATACTTTGCTGACGGCTTTGCAGCAGTTTAAAGATGATTACGACAAGAACCAGCCAATGTGGCGCATCTTGCCAGAATTCGCCGCAGCTAATCCGCGTTATGAACAAATTGGTCTGAAGGATTTATCGCAAAGCATTCATGAAGTATACAAAGCCAGTGACGTCGCACGCCTGACAACCGAGATGTATTTGTCCGACATGCAACCAGCGATGAAACCGTCTGATGCCTTTGCCAAAATGGCGCATCGTGAGATAGAACGGGTTGCCATCAATGATCTGGAAGGTCGTGTCACAGCAATTTTATTAACACCTTACCCACCAGGTATTCCCTTGTTGATTCCAGGTGAACGCTTCAATAAAACCATTGTTGATTACCTCAAATTTGTTCGTGACTTTAACGAGAAATTTCCTGGTTTTGAGACTGACTGCCATGGTTTAGTTAAAGCAGAAGTAGAT
>JANXTO010000041.1 GCA_025352365.1 Undibacterium sp.
TTTATACCCTGCTTGCACTGCGATGACGACCAATAACACGATACCGCCTGCGATCAGACCTGCAATGGTATTGAGCAAGGCTGGCAAGATGGTCGTGACGAGACCGCCTAAACTACCCACATTGCTGGCCGCTGCGGTGAGATCGGTGATCAGGTGATGCGCAAAGGGAATCTGATGCGTCAAAATACCGCCACCCACCATAAACATGGCGATCGTACCGATCACAGTCAGCGATTTCATCAGCCTTGGAGCGAATGCTAGCAAAGCGTTGCCCACGCTCTGACGCACGCCATTGAGTGCTTTACTACCCTGCTTCACTTTCAGATACAAACCAATATCATCGAGCTTGACGATCAGACCGACAAAGCCATACACGCCCACGGTCATGATCAGTCCAATCGCGCACAACACCGCAACTTGCATACTAAAAGCAGATTCTGCGACGGCACCTAAGGTGATGATGATGATTTCACCACTGAGTACGAAGTCGGTACGAATTGCACCTTTGATCTTGTCTTTTTCAAATGCGACCATGTCCACCTCGGGTTGCATTACGGCGCTTAAGACTTCGGCTTCATGCGCCTTGTCTTCAGTATCGCTATGCAAAAACTTGTGGGCTACTTTCTCAAAACCTTCGTAACACAAATACGCTCCACCCAACATCAATAGTGGTGGAATTGCCCACGGTGCAAATGCACTCAGCAACAATGCCAGCGGTACCAAAATCAGTTTATTTTTTAAGGAGCCAACAGCAACCGCCCACACCACTGGCAACTCACGACTAGCCCTGACGCCACTCACCTGCTCGGCATTCAAGGCAAGATCATCGCCTAATACCCCAGCGGTTTTTTTAGCTGCCATACCGGTCATGGATGCCACATCATCGAGTACGGTTGCGATGTCGTCGAGTAGTGTTAAAAGACTTGCGCCAGCCATGAGGTATTTCCTTTTTATTGCGTCGTCTGATTATTCACACACCTAGGCTAGCCAGAATGGACAGCGCAGCGTTGCCACGCATTCTAAATCATTCAATCATTTAGCCCTGAGATGACGTCTAAACATAGCTGGCATCAATGCCAGCGATAAGTCTTTTAGTCCATGATGTGAGACTGGATCACCTACCTACTTATATTAAGACTTTTAAATATACTCCTAGTATGTATATTTTATTGTCTCAATAATCATTGGACATTGAAGCATATTTTTAAAAAATAATGGGGAGTATATTTAATTTGTCTTTACATTTGTCTTTACTCGTGCAGTGCTGAATCGTATAAAACCTAGTCAAGCGCCCTCTTTTTTCGTAGATATAGAAAGAGAGCTTTTTGCTGAAACTGAGGATGACTGCTCAGACTCACTTTCACTGATACGATACCTGCTACCCCAAAAATCAAAATTGTATTGATCTACCAGCAGAGATCACCTACGATTTGCGTTTACTCTTCAACGAAAGTCCTCCCATGATCCGACATCTCACTGCAGCGGTTTTAACTTGTACTGTACTCGCCTCACTTTCTGCCTTTGCTGACAGTCCTCCAGTGCATTTACGTAGCAGTACACCAGAAGATATACAGGCGATCACACAGGTAACACAAGATTTTCAAGCAGCAGTACGCAGCAAGGATTTGAAGATGTTATCGAGCCTGATGCTCAATTCAAAAATCATGTTCGAATCTCCAAGCTCACCAGAAATGGTAAAAAACGTGCGAGAGAAATTTGATGCAAGTTTTGATGGCACCGCGACAGGCAGCTACGCTAACTTTGCACAATTTATCGGTAGCGAAAAAGGTGCTTTGGACGAAAAATTCAGTAATATCCAAATCACGCAAGACGGACATATCGCCTGGGTCATGTTCGACTACGAGTTTTTACTCAATGATCAGGTACAAAACTATGGTGTCGAGACTTGGCAGATGATGAAAACTAGCGAGGGCAAATGGAAGATATTGAGCGTGTTGTGGACGACGCATCTGATGCCAAAACCAGTTGAATCGTCTGCGAAGTAAATCTCACTTGTTACTTTGCAGTTAAAAGCGCGATGCAATTAAACAAAAAGGCACAATGACCCGTTGTAGAATGAGGGACTTGTTCTTTTAACAGGTGATTGATTGCATCAGCAGTTTGCAGCACAGTTAACTGCATCAATGTACAAACATAGAAAACATAAATCCAAAAGGGAAATTCATGGAACTGACAAGCACCCAACAAGGCTATGGTCCGGCGCGTGAGCGTTTTATTAGTAAGACTTTTAATCACCTCGGCGGCGCTATTCTTGCGTTCACTGCAATCGAGGTTATTTTGTTCAAAACGGGGATCGCTGAAGTATTGGCAAAAGCGATGTTGGGCTTGCCTTGGCTGGTGATCATGGGCGCGTTTATGCTCGTCGGCTGGCTGGCTTCACGTGCAGCGCATACCGTTGAAAGCGTGCCTCTGCAATACGCTGCGCTGGGTGCTTATGTGCTGGCAGAAGCGATTATTTTTGTACCGATGCTGGTAATTGCCAACACCATTGCGCCAGGTGCGATTTCTGACGCTGGCTTGATCACGATTTTAGCGACTGTGTGTCTGGTCGGCGTTGCATATGTATCACGCAAAGACTTCTCGTTCCTTGGAAGCTTATTAAAATGGGGCGGAATTATGGCGCTGATCTTGATCGTCTGCGGCGCTATTTTTGGTTTTCAGTTGGGTTTGTTCTTTAGCGTAGCGATGGTCGGCTTGGCAGGTGCAGCCATTTTGTATGACGCATCCAATGTCATCAACCATTATCCAGAAGACCGCTATGTCGGCGCTGCGCTGCAATTATTTGCCTCTGTCGCGATGATGTTCTGGTACGTATTGCGGATACTGATGCGTTTGCGTTAATTATCCAGGCTAAGGTGCGCCCTGCGTACTGTAGATGTAACAACGTGGTGTTAAGTTTTAAAAGCTCAACACCACATCCAAAATGATCATCTGGCTGATCTTATCAATTCTGTTCTCTTCGAATTCTTTTCCCTGCTAAACAATCCCATCACTTGCTGCATCAGCTACCGCTTGTAAGCGTTGTGAACAATGCATACGAGCCAAAAATAAATCGCTAGTATAACCTAATTGTTGTACTTACACCGAATACCAATCCGTCACCGCAAGAAAACCATCTTTGCAGGCGATGACGACTGTTTTTCCACTGACGTGTATGACTTGTCCTGGCACATGGCTATGTGGTTCTGGCCAGACGTATCCGGCTTTAATTAAAATTTTATTGTCGTTAATGCGCGCAATACATTCAATCGGGCCGAAAGCACGTAATTGCCTGTCTATGTTGTAAACCGGTTGAGCAAAGTCGATCGTTTTATCTTCATCTTTGAACAGCGGCCAATACTCACCGGCTGTTTGTATCTGCGCGTCTTGCCAGAGCGCTGGAAAATTCTTGGCAATACGACTTGCCAGCTTGCTCTTTGCGATCTGGATTTTGATTTCCAAACTATCATGAATCTCATGTGGCAAAAGCGGGAAGACTTCGCTATCGAGTATCTCGCCAGTATCAAAATCCGGTGCGATTTTGTGGCAAGTAACCGCCCAGATTTTGTGTGATTGCAAAATCGCGTTCACTATAGGATAAGGGCCGCGTCCCAGCGGTAACGGCGCAGGATGAAAATTAATCGCGTACGACAAGTAGTTTTTCCACTCCGGTATACGCCAGTTATAGCTGCCAACAACCAAGATGTCACACTGCATCTCGCGCAACTCCACAAGGTCATGCTCGTTCATGCGAGAAAGCTGAATAGAAATTTTTTTAGCTTGCGCAAGCGCGAGCAAATCTTTGTTGGTACTGAGATGATTAATTTCTGGTACCGAGAATAATTGAACCGGCTCCCAACCCTCTGTGATCAAGGTTTGAAATAAGCGGAGATCTCTATCGCATCCTGCAAATGCAAAGCGCATGATTTTCTTTCGATATGGAATACTAGAAATTACACATGGTGTTTTGCGTAAGTCCTAATATTAAGCGGTTATCGATATCAATGATGCAGCATTACCGAGCACACTTTGTAACCTATTGGATCATTTTGTAGAAGCGCATTTACGCGTCGTCGGAGATTGTCGCTTACTCCCAGAATCAGATTAGGATTTTTTATCTAAATATTGAACAATTTCGTGTTTAGAATGGCGTTTTTTTACTTCGTTAATATAAGTAATAGTGTTACCAATTTAAATTTTAGGTAAAAAACTATTTTCTTTTTTCATTTTTAGCTGCGTGTTGAACGTATACGTATTCACACTATTAGCAACACAAAAGAAAAAAGACATATAACTATTAAGTTATATGTCTTTTATTATATTGGCGGAGCGGACGGGGCCCTGTAAAACACTCACCCATCAAAAATTCACACCAATAAAATCAAGGACTTAGTAGCATTATTAATAAAAGGAAACAGAAAAACTGCTACGAATTCTGTTACCGCTTCTAAACGATCATAAATTTTAGCTGAAACTAGGGCGTGTTGACATATAAAAAGCTGTTAGCTTTT
>JANXTO010000075.1 GCA_025352365.1 Undibacterium sp.
AATCCCATCCGGTTTCTTCTACCGGATCTTTTTTAATTCTCTGCCTTCAAACCTCGTACTTACTTCTTGTGTTTCGCTATCCTTCTTACCTCTACTTCACCGCCTCTCGACAGGAGCCGAACTATAGCAAACCTACATCCATCTTGGCAAGAGGTTTCCATTCATATTTTATAAATCATTACATAAATTAATCAACAAAGTCCTTGTACTTACCTGACAATACTGGTTTGACCACAATCTATTTTGAATTTTTATGAATCCAGAAAGCCGTAAATTTCTCTCGGAGACCATGCTGCATAAGCGAGGTATCCGCATCAATCTTCAGCTCCCTTTGATTGAATCAGATGAGGAGGTGAATTTGCGCAGCAAGAATGCCTTATTCCAGCGTTTAATAGCATTGTGGGCAGTGACTGGGGCAGCAGAGGCAGAGCACCCAAGCTATTTTCGTCAATACATAACAACACATCAAATGGCTTCGTATTTATCTGAACAAGAACACGCATTCTTATTTAGCGATGTAATGTCCTATCAGGATAGAGCGCGCTTTGCACTCCAAAAAGAGCGTCTGTTTTTCCTAGCTTGGTGTGCAGGCATCAATGACGAGATTGAATTGAGTTTGCATGCATCGGACGTCAGTAAACTACAGCATCTTTTCCCGCAAGCGATGGAACAGGCTAGCGTTCTGGAGAAAGCAATACAGCTGCGATCCAAATCACGCATTCTGGATTGGGCTGACTTACTATACCGGGTGCATTGGGCAGTACGCCATGCTAATTTGATTGGCAAGACAACCGTCGGCAATATTCGTTGCGATGTTATTCCAGAGTGGCATCATGCAGTCAATTGGATCACTGCCTATAACGAAGAAGACAATTGGGATCTGGTTGAAACGGACACCTGATTAAGTAGATAAGTAGAGGCTAAAATTTTAGCGCCAACGCTAACAACACGAGAAAACACAACATCATCTGGATTCGACTTCGCAATACTTACCAAATAGATATACTCCCTCTCTATTTTAGCAAAAATGACCTGCAGAGCAGAAAACATCTGGACGATTACATATACTCACTATGAATATCTAAATTAACACTATGAATATAAGCGCGTTAGAAGCCATCGTAAAGCGACAAAAGCCGGGTGCTAAGTTTGTCGTTTTTGCAGAGATGCTGGGGATGAGCATCCCCGCCTTTGATCTTCAGGCCAAGCAATGGATTGCTGAAGGTGGCGAGGGATTTCGTTTGACGGGGGTGCCATTTCGCAGAGTGATCGATGGAGATTTTTTAATCCAGCGCATCACTCTGATCAAAGACGAGATTGAAGAATAAGTAAAGAGTAAGCGATTCGTCTAGCAGTTTGGCTAAGGTAAAAAACTAAACCGCATGCTCAAAACATTACACCCTGACCGCCGGTGCGCTATCGATATCGATCAAAGACTCGCGGCCTTTATCTGTAATCGCAAAACCACCCTCCGGCAGTGCCACGATATGCGCTTTTTTACCTAAAAACGTCGCCACATCGCTGCCGATCTGAGCCATAGGATCGGTGGAAATCATACGCAAACCTTGAATACATTTTTTGACGAACAAGGTTTGTAAACCTTTCTCGGTCATATCAAAACTGCCGTCTTTATTATGTTTGATATATTTCAAACCGTTTAAGCGCTTGGAGTTTCTGCCGATGCACGCGTTGGGACGTTCGTTTTTACGTAATTTGCTAATCAGCTCCAGCGCATTAAATTCGTCGATGGTCAGAGTGTCGTTCATAGTATTTCCTTGAAAATGAGGTATTCCGTGGTACTTACTACCCAAACCATTCCAACCGTCTGCCCTGCTGGCAAATGAGTGAAAGGTTCTAGCCTTTATTCTTTCTTTGTTGCCGTGGTATTGATGTTCGCGCCTAAAGCTGTATATTTTGCAGCAGAGCCGTATGACTCCTCTGCTGGATAACGCAGCTCGTTTTTTGCTATCTTTTCTTGCGCCGCGGCGATCAGATCAATACCATTTTGCTCCGCTATGAGTAACAAATAGTGTAGTACATCAGCACACTCCTCCTTCAAATCTTGCTGAAAATGCGCATCCTTTTGCAAGGCAGCGATCTGCTCTTCACTTTTCCACTGAGTCAATTCCAATAACTCACCCGTTTCCAAATGCAAAGAGATAATCAGATTTTTTAAATCATGAAACTGCTTCCAGTTTCGTTGATCTCTAAATGTGATCAAAGAATCCGTCAGCGATTGAAGATCAAACATGGCGTTGTTTTGTTCTAATTGTATGGAGATTGCTGATAAATACATCAGACATCAGCCCTTAAGTTCGGCATTGTAATCTATGCGTCTGGCGATCCAGCACTCTTGTGTTGCAAAGCGATGCCACCAAACCTAATTTTCATTGCTTTTAAATAACGTAGGTATGGACAGGGGATTTGCCGCGCCTTACTATACTTTGCTGATTTTATTTTCAAACAGAGTCACGTACTTGAAAAAATAATTGAATTTTTAGGCAAATCGGCGAACTCTTTGGCCTTATTCAGGTCAATTAGATGCTGAATTGTCCGCTATCGCACTGGCTGCTACTGTTGACATTAACCTCAACAGCCACCGCTAGCGGTATCCGACCAAAATTTTCAAAACAAGTTGGAAAACGCATTCAGTAAAAAAGATCGTAGCAATAAAGACAAGCACTTCATTCCATCACCCCAGGAGATCAATTAGTGAAAGCCCACGTACTCAGCGCTATCGCGCTCATGTTTGCCGGCGCTACCAGCGTCTATGCTGATGAACCAGCAAAAGCCGCACCAGCCAAATCTGCCGCATCCTCCGCTTCTGTTTTATTGTCCGGCATCGACAATAAATTCAATGACACCAGCGTGCGGGCGCAAGACGATTTTTATCGCCATGTAAATGGTTCCTGGTTAAAAACTGCCGAGATCCCAGCCGACAAATCGTCTGCTGGCGCCTTCATCGATTTGCGCGAAGCGACTGTTCCACGCATGCGCAGCATTATTGAAGGTTTGTCCAAGCAAAAACCTAAAGCAGGTTCAGAGGCAGCCAAAGTCGGTGATATGTATACGACCTACATGGATGCTGACAAGATTGAATCCATGGGGCTGAAACCACTGGAAGGCGACTTTGCCAAAGTTGCTGCGCTCACCGATAAAAAACAAATACCGGCATTTATCGCCGGTCTTAATCGCATTAGCGTTGGTGCTCCGCTGGATGTCGGCGTACACCAGGATAATAAAGATTCCACCAAGTATGTGCTGGACATCGGCCAATCTGGTCTGGGCTTGCCGGACCGCGATTACTACTTAAAAGATGACGACGTCAAACTCAAAGACGCGCGCACGAAATATCTTATCCATGTAGAAAAAATGCTGAGCATGGCTGGCGATAAAGACGCAGCAAAAAATGCGGCTGAAATCCTGGCATTAGAAACAGAAATTGCCAAGATCCAATGGAGCAAAGTAGAACTGCGTGATCCAATCAAAGCGTATAACAAAATCGAACTCAACAAGCTCGATGCATTAACACCAGGTTACGACTGGACAGGTTACCTCACAGCATTAGGTGTACAAGGCAAGATCGATTACCTGATTGTCAGCCAGCCGACTTATCTGACAGCATTTAACGCGCTGCTGCAAAACACATCGCTGGAGACCTGGAAAACGTATTTCAAATGGCATTTGTTAAGCTCCGCTGCCAGCCAATTGCCAAAAGCATTTGTGGACGAAAGCTTTGGTTTCTACAGCACGACTTTGCGTGGTGTGCCAAAACAAGAAGAACGCTGGAAACGTGGCGTGCGTCTGGTTGATTCTGGTTTAGGCGAAAGCTTGGGCAAACTTTACGTAGAGAAGTATTTCCCAGCGGCGAACAAAGCCAAAATGGAAAAACTGGTCAACAATCTTCTGTTAGCTTACAAACAAAGTATTGATACGCTAGATTGGATGAGTCCAGAAACTAAAAAAGAAGCGCAAGCCAAACTGGCAACCTTCATGCCCAAAATTGGTTATCCAAACAAATGGCGTGATTACTCTGCGTTGAATATCGTCAAAGGCGATGCAGTTGCCAACTTGCGCAATGCTCGTTTGTTCGCATCCCAAGTGGAGTTGAATAAATTAGGTCAGCCTATCGATCGTGACGAATGGGGTATGACACCACAAACAGTCAATGCCTATTACAACCCGGAGATGAATGAAATCGTCTTCCCGGCAGCGATTTTGCAACCACCATTCTTCAATGCCAAAGCAGATGACGCAGTCAACTACGGCGGCATCGGCGCGGTGATCGGCCATGAAATCAGCCATGGTTTTGATGATCAAGGTGCGCAATATGATGGCAAAGGTAATTTGCGTGACTGGTGGACCAAAGACGATCACGTGAAATTTGCTGCTAAAACAGCGACACTGGTCAAGCAATACAGCGCGTTCAGTCCTATCCCTGGCTACTTTGTGAATGGTGAGCTGACTCTGGGCGAAAACATTGCAGATAACTCTGGTTTGGCAATCGCCTACAAAGCCTACCATTTATCACTGGGCGGCAAACCAGCACCCGTCATCGGTGGTTTAACAGGCGATCAACGTTTCTTCATGGGCTTTGCTCAAGTATGGCGTGGCAAAATGCGTGAAGCATCGACTATCGTTCAGTTGAAAACAGATCCACATTCGCCTGGCGAAATCCGTGCAAACGGCAGCTTGCGCAACATGGGTCCTTTTTATAAGGCCTATGATTTAAAAGAAGGCGACAAGATGTATTTGCCACCAGCAGAACGCGTATCGATCTGGTAATCCCAATTACTCAATCGCTGAACGACTAAGCGGCTTAGCAAGTAAAAAGGGACGCAATTTGCGTCCCTTTTTTATTAAACTCATGACTTACTCAAAATTATCTCAGTAAGGCATGGCGGCGAAGCAATGTTTTAGCGATGTAACGCACTTGGAGCAGTTTTACGTAAGTCCTGAAACGAAGGGAAATTCCTTACTCAGAAAATTAACGCACAGCTAAGACATCAAGTAGTACAATTTTTTAAGAACATGTTCGAAACACGACATCGCCCTACTAAACGGAGGTTAGCATGAAGCACATGAAAACGGTTTTGATACTGGAACATACAGAAGAAGTATTTGAAAAATTGACTTGCGATGTCTGCGGCGCAGAGTCCAAATGGGATGAGGACTGGAGTAGTGAAGAAAGCCAAAAAATCACCACTACAATCCAGTTATACGAAGAAGTCTCTCTCGCCAGTGGTGGGCAATCGACTCAAACTCAATATCATATTTGCCCGAGCTGCTTTAAAGATCGTTTGTCAAAATGGTTTGAAAGTCACAGAAATAACAAACCAACCGAAATCAAGTCGGTCTGGTAACGATGAAATTATTTAGTACAGAACTGCATTGATAAAACTTTATTAGCCAAATCTGATTTTAGATCTTAAAACAATTTTGAACGGTTCTGTTGACTGCAAACCATCTATTGCCAATCAATTATCTTATTACTAATGATCAGATATAGGACTTGTTTTTCGGGTTGAATCTTCAGCAATCTAAATGAGATCAAGCTCCCCCTCAGGTATAATCTAGGGTTTGATTTAAATACTTTAGAAGAAAAATATGGAAGCCGAACGCCTCAATAGCCTGTCCGCCCTGCTCATCGACCTGACTGGTCGTGAAGCCGAACTTCGGAGGTATCTTTGACTTCGATGTCAAGTCAGAGAAACTAGAGCAAGTCAACGCGGAACTGGAAGATCCCAAAGTCTGGGAAGAACCTAAACGCGCCCAGGAACTAGGTAAAGAAAAGAAATCCCTCGAAGCCATCGTCCATACGCTGACTAAAATCGATATCGATTTACGTGATGCCAGCGACCTGTTCGCTATGGCCCGCGAAGAAAGTGACGACGACACTTTAGAAGCCATCGAAGCAGATGCAGAAATACTCAAAGGCTTAGTCGAGGGCATGGAGTTTCGCCGGATGTTTAACAATCCGATGGATCCAAATAACTGCTTTATCGATATTCAGGCAGGTGCTGGCGGTACTGAGGCACAAGACTGGGCATCGATGCTGTTACGTCAATACTTACGTTATTGCGAACGTAAGGGTTTCAAGGTCGAAATTCTGGAGCAATCTGATGGTGAGGTTGCCGGTATCAAGACCGCAACCCTGAAGGTGGAAGGCGAATACGCTTACGGATTTTTGCGCACAGAAACCGGCGTGCATCGCCTGGTTCGCAAATCACCATTTGATTCTGCCAACGGTCGCCACACTTCTTTCTCCAGCTTGTTTGTCTACCCTGAAGTGGATGAATCGTTTGAAATTGATATCAATCCTGCTGATGTTCGTGTAGATACCTATCGCGCCTCCGGTGCGGGTGGTCAGCATATTAATAAGACCGACTCCGCAGTGCGTTTAACACATGGCCCGTCCGGTATCGTAGTGCAGTGTCAAAATGATCGCAGTCAACACCGTAACCGCGCCGAAGCATGGGAAATGTTGAAAGCAAAATTGTTTGAGCTGGAATTGCGCAAACGTATGAGCGAGAAACAAAATCTGGAAGACACTAAAACTGACGTCGGCTGGGGTCATCAAATTCGTTCCTACGT
>JANXTO010000091.1 GCA_025352365.1 Undibacterium sp.
CAAGGCAAGAGCCGGGTCGTGCAATAAGTATTCGCCGACATCAAAGCCGATGCCGCCTGCGCCGATGATGGCAACGCGTTTGCCTACCGGCTTTTTGTGCAGTAACACGTCAATGTAGGATAAAACTTTGGGATGATCTACCCCCTCTAATTTAGGCGTGCGTGGCACGATACCAGTGGCGACGATGATGTCGTCGAAACCTTGTGATAACAATTGTTCGCGGCTGACGCGCTGGTTTAATTGGAGTTTGACGCCTGTCGAGGTGATTTTCTTCCCGAAGTAGCGCAAAGTCTCTCTAAACTCTTCTTTACCCGGTACTTGCATAGCGATTTTAAACTGACCACCGATGCTGTCGCTGCTGTCGAACAAAGTCACATCATGACCACATTCTGCGGCGACGGTGGCGGCAGATAATCCGGCCGGACCTGCACCGATGACGGCGACGCGTTTGCGCTGGGTGGCTTTGATGTAACGCAATTCGGTTTCATGTCCGGCCCGTGGATTGACTAGGCAGGAGGCGCGTTTGTTTGAAAATGTGTGGTCAAGGCAAGCTTGATTGCAGGCGATGCAGGTATTGATAGTATCGGCGTGACCAGCGGCGGCTTTGTTGACGAATTCAGGATCGGCTAAAAACGGTCGTGCCATCGATATCATGTCGGCATCGCCCCGCGCAATAATCGCCTCGCCCTGGTCAGGCATGTTGATACGATTTGAGGCGACTACGGGAATCGACACCGCTTTTTTAAGACGACCAGCGACGCTGGCGAATGCCGCGCGCGGTACCGAGGTGACGATGGTGGGTACGCGGGCTTCATGCCAGCCGACACCAGTATTGAGAATATTGACGCCAGCGTGCTCTAAGGCTTGCGCTACTTCTACCACTTCTTGCCAGCTATTACCGCCCTCGACCAGATCGAGTATGGAATGGCGATACATGATGATGAAGTTGCTACCGACAGCAGCGCGCACGCGGCGGACGATGTCGACTGGCAGACGCATGCGGTTTTCGATGCTGCCACCCCAGCGATCCTTGCGCAGATTAGTGCGGGCGCACAGAAATTGGTTGAGCAAATAGCCTTCGCTGCCCATGATTTCAACCCCGTCATAGCCGGATTTTTGCGCCAGTCTGGCACAACGTACATAAGCTCGTATGGTGCTTTCGATGCCGCTCTCGGTCAGCGCTTTGGGCTTGAACAGGGAGATTGGCGATTTTTTCGCCGAGGCGGAAACGACGAAAGGTTGGTAGCCATAGCGACCCGAGTGCAGGATTTGCATCACAATCTTGCCGCCTTCTTCATGCACGGCGCGCGTGACTTTTTTATGATTCCAGATATCGGCAAGGCTATTCATAGTGCCGCCAAACGGCAGCAGCCAGCCGCGCCGATTGGGCGAGATGCCGCCAGTGACGATCAGACCTGCGCCACCACGCGCTCTTTCACGAAAATACTCTGCTAGTTTGTGATAATTATAAAAGCGGTCTTCCAAACCCGTATGCATAGAACCCATGATGGTACGGTTACGAAGAGTAGTGAAGCCGAGATCCAATGGGGCGAGCAAGTGTGGATAATGTGGATTTGGCATGGGACGCTTTACTAAGAGGGTTGGTGTTACGCAAGAATACACAAATGCCCTTAGTAAGGGATAAATAAGAGATAGTTTGTGCACTCTAATAGTATGGCTTCTAAAAGTCGCACTCCTAAAAATTGATACGGCAACGGCGCTGTTGTATTGCAGGCGTTAAGGCTGTATTAATGGTTTCTTGTAATGTGAAATCTGCGCAGTATTCATATACTCCCCATAAATATTGTTAAAATCGCCCTATTGTCCATTAATTATAAGGACAACATAATATTACTAAGTGGGAGTATATTTTCTCGTAGAGACAAGCAATGTTCTCTACAAAAGCAAAACGCCACCCTAAGGTGGCGTTTTAGTATCTGATCTGCTCAAAGTTTTCTAACGCTCTGGCGATATTTGCCAGAAGTAAAAACTGAGTTAAAGCAGATGTAAGCCTGATTTGAGACTTACATCAGCTTAACTTTGACTTATTCAGTAGTGCTAGTTTTAGCTTTTGCTGCTTTAGCTGTTTCTAATTTAGAGTCAGCTTGGTCTTTTGTAGTGCTTGCTGTTGCAGTTGTGCTTTTCGGCGCCACAAACCAGGCAAATTCTTGACCGCCAACTTGCTCGCCAGCTGTGCGGGCTTGTGCTAACTCAGCGACGACTTCAGCACGCGTTTTTGTGGATGTTATTGCATCTGCAGCAAAAGCAGCGCTCGTTGTCAAAGCGATCAGGCTAGCAGCGGCAAATATTTGTTTCGCATTCATGTTCATTCTCCAGTAATCAAATTAAGTAAGTGGTAACTCATCGTTAGACCAATCCTGGCTCGGCATATGCCGGTCTCAATTTGCATGAGAAGTGAATTAAAACCTACACCATTCACTTCCGATGCCAACTGCAACATGCCTTTGGATTTGGCTTCGATGCGCTATTTATGTTGCACTGCACACCGATGAAAAGAGTGTAGGCTTTTCGGATTGAACAAGAAAGGTGGCAATCAGGAATATACTATTGCGCAATACGAAACAATAAGGGACTTGAAAAATGGATCGCTTGCAATCGATGCGTATTTTTTCCAAGGTAGTCGAGCTAGGGAGCTTTGCCCGTGCCGCGTTATCGCTGGAGGTGTCAAACGCGGTAGTCACTCGTTACATGGCTGATTTAGAGACGCATCTTGGGACGCGCTTGCTTAATCGTACCACTCGAAAACTATCATTGACAGAAACAGGGCAAATCTACTTAGAGCGCGTGCGCCAAATTCTGGCCGATGTGGATGATGCGGATGCGGTGGCATCTTTTTCTGCAAAAAAGCCTAGCGGCACCTTGCGGATTTACTCGCATCCCGGTTTTGGCAAAACCCAGCTAGCGCCCTTATTACCTAGATTTGCTAAAGAATTTCCAGACGTCGTGTTGGATGTCAGGATTTCGGATCGTACTGTCGATCTGGTGGAGGAGGGAATTGATGTGGGCTTTTTCCTTAACTTACAAAAGATAGACGCTAGCATGATTGCCCGTAAGCTTGCTACCTCCGAGGTCATGCTGTGCGCATCGCCCCAGTATTTAAAGCAATACGGTGTGCCGAAAGATGCCGACGATGTCTCAAACCATAAATGCCTGAATTTTGGTTATGACTTCATGCGGGATAATTGGATGGTTCAGGGAAGGAAGGGCGCTTTGCCCGAGCCGCGACCAATTCCCATCCATAGCTGCGTTATTTCTAATAATGCCGATGTGCTCAGGGTTTGCGCGCTAGCTGGTATGGGCTTGGTGTTGCGCCCCTCGTTCACCCTGGGCGACGATTTAATTAGCGGTCGCTTAGTCAGGTTATTTCCTGAATACTCGTTGGGTGAAGTGTCAGTCTCTATGGTCTATCCAAGCCGTCGTTTGCTGTCTGCCAAGGTCAGAAACTTTGTTAATTTTGTTTCCGACCAATTTCCGCATCCTGAGAGCGATATGTGGCTGAGTTAGTGCGTACTTTAGTCGTCTATACTGACTTGGCTAACGGCTTGAACGTATCCGCGGAAATAACAGCGATGTAGTAGCGAGAACGCTGCACCCGGATATTCCTCTTTAAAAATACAAAGATGATCGATGCTTAAAGGCGCATCAATTGCAAAGCAAGCCTCAGCTGCTTGCTGCAAAATCAACGCGGTCGTCTGATCGACATAGGCCAGGGAATCAGTCAACGTCATGTGGAAGCGATATTGCTCCTCGGTGTAAGGATAGGCCCAACGTCGTAGCAACTCTTCTTGCCGCGGGGTCAAATGTTGTTGACGACGCTTTTGCCAGTCAGTATCAGTCATCGGCGCTCGTAACGGATCAAAATACGCTACACACTCTTGGGCAAGCGCTGCAATTGCGCTATGTCCGTTAGTCATCTTCAGTGCTAAAAAATCCCCCAGCTTTTGTACACTAGGGGTAGCGATATTCAGTGTTACGGCGTGCTGACAAAATTGGGTGACATGCTGTATCAAATCATCTTCATTTACGCCTTGTGCCAGACTGAAAGGTGCTTTTAAGGTGGCATGGAATCCATACCTGCGTGCGTTTTGGGTCAGGTCTGCTAAATGATTTGGCGTTACTCCAGTGATCAGATGTTGTGAGGGATGTTGATCAGACGACGGATCTCGCCCAAGCCAACGGCAACCTGCTTGCCACCAAAGCGAATCAGCATAGGGTGCAAAATAGAGAGCGTAACGTGTCATAGATCTGCCTGATAGAAAGCTTTTGACCACATGGCGCATACTATGCTTCCAGCCGCACTCAATAATCAAAATCGATATGATATGATACACACCATACGCAATGCCAGAATCGTGACGACTGATTCTGACTTTATCGGTAGCTTTTGTTATGAAGACCAAATTATTACCGGTGTGTACTCCGGCAATGCTGGATTGGTAGGGACTGATTGGGACGGAGATTTTCTGCTACCAGGTCTGGTAGAAATTCATACCGACAACTTAGAAAAGCATTTAATGCCGCGCCCCAAGGTCAGTTGGCCGATCTTACCCGCAATCGTGGCACACGATGCGCAAATTGCCGCTTCAGGCATTACCACGGTGTTGGACGCAATTGCTATCGGCGATATCGACACCGATAGCCTGCGCATGCAGACATTACACGCCAGCATTCATGGCTTGCAAACTGCCGCCAGCGCCGGTATTTTGCGTGCAGATCATTTTTTACATTTACGTCTTGAACTAGCCGAACCAAAGCTGATCGAGATGTTCGCACCATTCCTTCAAGACCATCGCTTAAAACTCGTCTCACTAATGGATCACACGCCCGGTCAAAGACAGTGGACAAATTTGCAACATTATCGTACCTATGTAACGGGTAAGCGTGGTTGGAGCAACGAAAAAGTGGACGGCATGTTGGCACATTTATTAGAACGACAGCAAACCCATGCTGCGACTAACCGGAAGGAAGTCGTCAAAATGTGCCGCGAGTCAGCAATGCCCATTCCTCTGGCCAGTCACGATGACACCACGTTAGATCATGTTAATGAGGGCGTGCTGGAAGGTGTCAGCATGTCAGAATTTCCCACCACTTTAGCCGCGGCACAAGCTGCTCGCGAGCATAAATTAGCCATCATCATGGGCGCGCCCAATGTCGTTCGCGGCGGTTCTCATTCGGGCAATATATCAGCCAAAGACTTAGCTAAGGCTGATTTGCTGGACGTTTTATCATCAGATTACGTTCCAGC
>JANXTO010000148.1 GCA_025352365.1 Undibacterium sp.
TGCGCCACAGAGAGAATCCGTGGTTAAAATCCATGTCAGGTATTATCTGTCCATTACACAAATGGTAATCTTGGCAGGCTAGTGCAGCGTAGTTAGTACTAACCCATCCTCCCAAAGCAATTTGCATCACAACGAAAATCAATGCAACAGTTGCTGGCAATATGATTGGGCTCATACTTGCATTAATCACACTGGCATTGCTCTCCCTCGATACAGCTTGCAAGGCATGACTTTGTTGTGTGTGCAAGTATGCCAGCATAGCGAGCAAGCCCATTGCCAACAACAAATGTGTGGTCACGATAATGGGCTGCAATTTAAGTGTCACCGTCCAGGCGCCAAACGCACCTTGCACGCAAACCAGCAAGAATAAAACCGTAGGCAAGAAAACCGAGTTTTTTGTACTTTTACGATGCCACCAGGCGATAATCATCTGAGCCAAAATCAGGATACCCACACTCATCGCAAGGTAGCGATGGATCATCTCGATCCAGGCTTTAGTGACCGTTACAGGACCATGCGGCATGGCCGTTTGGGCAGCCTGAATTGCACTATGCGACTGAAATGGATTAGCCTCGCCATAACAACCCGGCCAATCAGGACAACCCAAACCAGAATCAGTGAGTCTGGTAAACGCCCCAAACATAATCAGATCAAAAGTCAGAAATAAAGTAACAGCAATTAACTTGCGATATTTATTTTGATCGGCTGACACCCAAACCAGACTTAATGGCAAAACCGCTATGAGTAAGCCAGTGATGAGTAATTGTATCCACATAATCTGAGCTAACCGATGGCAGAAGCGCGCAATAATTTACTGATGTCTTTTTTTATCTTATTGGGATCAGCGTCTTTAGGAAAGCGCATCATCAGATTACCCAGAGGATCAATCATATAAATGTGATCGCTAATTTGTGTATTTGCATCGACAGGCAGCCATTTTTTTAACTTGTCTGCAGATACTTTCAACATGTGCGTTCCATCATATTCGCGGATCAACACAGTATCGATAGCTTGATCATCCGTAATCAACCAAACTCTTTCCATCCTATCCATTTCTTTGCCTTGCGCCAGACGCAGCTGACGCATGTCGTACATCTTTTTTTGGCATGCAGTAGCACAAGAGCCACTATCAATTTGCAGCATTAACCACTTACCTTTGTAAGCACTCAATTCCTTTGATTCACCGCCCAGCAAGACGTTATCCAACTTTGGAATAGGATAAAGACGAGGATCGAGAATTGCGCCGTAATTAGTCCGACCTTCTGGTTTGATCACAAAATAAAACAAATACGACAGTAGCATTGGTGCAGCACAAACAGCTAAGACCAAAAAAAGTTTCCAGCGACCTGCATGTTGATTATTTATTTTTTCCACGACGATATCCTGTTACTACAAAAAAAATTACTGCCATTAAGGACAGTGCGTACCATTGAAATTCATATGCTCTATGCTTATCCGAACCAGACGATGGTAAAGGCCAATCACGTTGCAAACCGTCATCTGATAATGAAGTTTGTTCTACGACGAACTCTTGTACTTTCCATCCAGTTTTTTTAGCTAAATCTCCAAGGTTCAGGTTTTGAATAATAGCACCCGGCTTCAAATCGCCCATCTGTCCTAGCTGCATGACATGTCCAAAATTTTCCAGCAAAACTCCCTCAATGGTGATCGGCTGGTTTGGGGTGATTAATGGCCTCATACGGGTACGTTCATTTGCATCACGAGGTTGCCATCCTCTCCCTATAAGAACATATTTGTCTGTGCCCTGTATTTTAAATGGCATCACGACATAGAATCCTGCGACACCGTGTAGAGGACGATTATCCAAATAAACTGGCCACTCCGCTTCAAACTGACCCGTTAAGCTGACACGTCTATAGCTTGATTCTGGAAGTCTTGGCTCAAGTGTACCAAGCACCAACGGAGGCATCTGCCCACGTTGTTCTAGGGCCTGTGCTATCGATTCTTTTTCCAAAGCTCTTCTGCTTTGCCATTTCCCCAAGCTCACTCCAAGTATAACCAGAGCGATTGTGACAACCAAGGGAATCAAGCGAAATCTAAACTTGTTCATCTTTCAAATAGCGCATTAAAATTAAGCATTACAATGAGGGTTTGGTTAATTGGCAGGACAATATGAAAATTCTCGTCGCAATCGCTTTTTTCCTGATTATCTTTAGCATGGGTTCAGCATTAGTTTTTTTGATGAAAGATAAAGGAAAGAGTAACCGTACGGTAAAAGCTCTGGCATTCAGAGTTGGATTTTCGATCAGCTTGTTTTTATTGATATTACTCGCTAATCATTTTGGACTGATACAACCTACAGGCATCCGCTAGCCTTATGGATTGAGACTCATCAACAGATGAGACGTTCAACAAAAAGCCGCACATTGTGCGGCTTTTTGTTACTGTGAAATAAGGACTATAACCAGTAAACTACAACATACAAGCCGAGCCAAACTACGTCGACAAAATGCCAGTACCATGCAGCGCCTTCAAAAGCGAAATGCTGCTCAGGCGTGAAATGACCTTTCAACACGCGGTACAAAACTACCGATAACATAATCGCACCCATCGTTACATGGAAGCCATGAAATCCAGTTAGCAAGAAGAAAGTCGAACCGTAGATACCTGAAGTCAGTTTCAAATTCAGATCATGGTAAGCCTCGATATATTCGTAAGCCTGGCATCCCATAAAAACTGCGCCCAACAAAATCGTAGCAAACAACCAGATCGCAGTTTGCGTTCTGTGTCCTGCACGCAGAGCATGGTGCGAGAGAGTCAGTGTTACACCAGACGTCAAGAGCAAAGCTGTATTAATAGTTGGAATAGGAAACGGCGTCATTGTTTTAAACGCTTCAATGGTTCCTGCCGGACCTGTGTTACCCCAGTGTGCTGCAAAATCTGGCCATAAGACTTTATGATCGAGATCTGCTAACCAAGGCATAGAGATGCTCCGAGCATAGAATAGTGCACCAAAGAATGCGCCGAAAAACATCACCTCGGAAAAAATAAACCAGCTCATGCTCCAACGGAAAGAGACATCAATACGAGCGCTGTATTTCCCGCCTTCCGACTCAGCAATTGCATCACCGAACCAGTTGTACAGAACAACCAACGTAAGAAAAATACCTGCAAAATTTAAATACGCGCCCCATGTCACACCATTAACCCATGCTGAAGCGCCCAACATGGTCAACAATAAAGACGTGCCGCCAAGAACTGGCCATTTGGACGGACCCGGCACAAAGTAATATGGTGCGTTAGCGTGTTGAGAACTCATTTCCATCTCCCGATACAATTTTTAGACTTAATTTGTTACTTTATTTTGCTACGACACTTTTAACTATTAATACCAGTATCGTTATGAAGATAATCGCTCCGAGTATGCCAGCGAGTATTACGTGAACAGGATTTAATTGGGCTGCATCCTGTTCATAATCAGACTTTTTGCGTATTCCTAGAAATGACCAGAATACTGCTTTCATCGTTACAAAAAACGAAGCTTTACGCTTACTTGCCTGCTTTAGCTCACCCATAATCAAGCTTGATTAACCCTTAGGTACTGCATCGACTGCCGCAGTTTTTGGTTTGCCACCGACCTCAAAAAATGTGTACGACAACGTTATTGTCTTCACTTCTTTAGGCAATTCAGGGTCAATATAAAACACTACAGGCATTTGTCTTGCTTCGTTTGCCTCTAATGTTTGCTGCTTAAAACAAAAGCATTCCATTTTTTTAAAGTAGGCAGCCGCTTGTTGTGGCGCATAACTAGGAATCGCCTGTGCGTCCATCTTGTATGACTGCTTATTTACTACTTCATACAGGACTTGCGTCATTTCACCCGGATGCACTTTCATGCTAGACACGGTAGGACGAAAACGCCACGGCCCCTGGGTATTTGCATCAAACTCAACAATCACTTCACGCGAACGATCTATCTGCGAATTAGAAATTTCCTTTATGGAAATATCTTTCGGAGTGAGGATATTTACACCAGTCAATTCACAAATTTGTTTGTAAATAGGTACTAACGCGTAACCAAAGCCAAACATCAATGCCGCAATCACCAATAACTTGCCCAACATATTGGCGTTCAGTTGCTTGCGACCAAACTTGTCTGGCTTTATCTCATCCGACATTAGCTGGCCTTAGCGGAAAAACGATTGTTTAACGATAACACCAACAAAAAATACTAAGGCAACAGTGAACAGAATCAAACCTGTTCTAGTGTTATTGGCCTTCTTGTTATTACTCATTATTTTTAAGAGCGCGATGAACACGCTCTACTCCAATTTATTTTACGGTTGGTGGTTCTTCAAACGTGTGGAAAGGAGCTGGACTTGGAACTGTCCATTCCAGACCTTCTGCGCCATCCCAAGGTTTTGCCAACGCTGGCTTACCACCTTTGATGGAAGGTATGACGACCGCAAACAAGAAATAAACTTGCATCAAACCAAATCCAAACGCACCAACTGTGGCAACTTGGTTGAAATCAGTAAATTGGGCTGGATAGTCTGCGTAACGGCGTGGCATACCTGCAAGACCTAAGAAATGCATAGGGAAGAAGGTGACGTTAAACCAAATCAGCGAACCCCAGAAATGGATCTTGCCACGTAATTCGTTATACATAAAACCGGTCCATTTTGGACTCCAATAGTAGTAACCAGCAAATAAGGCAAACAGAGAGCCAGCAACTAATACGTAGTGGAAATGAGCGACCACATAATAGGTGTCTTGTAACTGGATATCAATTGGCGTTACGGCCAGAATCAAACCAGTAAAACCACCCATAGTAAATACAAAGATAAATCCGATTGCGAACAGCATTGGCGTCTCAAAAGTCATAGAGCCTCTCCACATTGTCGCAATCCAGTTAAATACCTTCACGCCTGTAGGAACCGAGATCAGCATCGTGGCATACATGAAGAACAGCTGCGCTGTTACTGGCATACCTGTTGTGAACATGTGATGTGCCCAAACGATAAAAGACAAAATCGCGATGGATGACGTTGCATACACCATGGAGGCATAACCAAACAAAGGCTTGCGGGCAAAGGCGGGAACAATTTGCGAGACGATACCAAACGCAGGAAGAATCATGATGTACACCTCTGGATGTCCGAAGAACCAGAAAATGTGTTGATACATCACAGGATCACCGCCACCGGCAGCATTAAAGAAAGAGGTACCAAAATGCCGATCAGTCAATGTCATCGTAATCGCACCAGCCAGTACAGGCATTACAGCGATCAGCAAATAAGCTGTAATCAACCAGGTCCAGCAAAACATCGGCATCTTCATCAAAGTCATGCCAGGAGTGCGCATGTTCAGAATTGTCGTGATGATGTTAATCGAACCCATAATCGAAGAAGCACCCATGATATGAATAGCGAAAATCGCCATATCCATACCAGGTCCCATTTGCGTGGACAACGGTGCATATAATGTCCAGCCGGCAGCAGTTGCACCACCTGGAACCCAAAACGAGCCTAGTAGTAACAATGCAGCAGGAGGCATCAACCAGAATGAGAAATTATTCATACGGGCAAACGCCATATCAGACGCGCCGATTTGCAGCGGGATCATCCAGTTAGCAAAGCCAACGAAAGCCGGCATAATCGCACCGAACACCATGATCAGACCATGCATGGTCGTCAACTGGTTAAAAAATTCCGGCTGGACCAATTGCAGACCAGGCTGAAATAATTCGCTACGGATAATCAGTGCTAAGACACCGCCAGACAACAACATCGTGAATGCGAACCACAGATACAAATTACCGATATCTTTATGATTGGTCGCAAATAAGTAACGACGCCAGCCATGTGGATGGTCATGAGCGTGGTCGTCATGTGCGTGGTCGTGAGCGTGCGCGACTGTAGTAGAGCTCATCAGTTTCTCCTGTTCTTACTATGCTATTACTTACGAGCAGCGAGCACTTCTGCTGGCTGAACGATATTTTCGGCGGCTTTATTCGACCAGCTATTACGCGTGTAAGTAATTACAGCAGCAATTTCTGTATCTGACAAAACTGATTTCCATGCAGGCATTTTGTTATTTTTACCGTTGAGCAAAATATCAATTTGTCCTGCGCGCGGACCATTCACGACAGCAGAACCATCTAAAGCGGGGAATGCGCCTGGCACACCTTTACCATTAGCCTGGTGGCAAGCTACGCAATTGGCAGCATAAATCTTTTCACCACGCGCTTTGGACTCATCCACTGTCCAGACTTTGCTTGGGTCGTCTGCTTTTGCAGCCATTTCTTTTTTCTTACCATCCACCCAGACTTTATAGTCTGCATCAGAGACGACTTTGACGACGATAGGCATGAATGCGTGTTCTTTGCCGCACAGTTCTACGCACTGACCGCGGTAAGTACCTATCTTTTCTGCTTTAAACCAGGTATCACGAACATAACCAGGAATCGCATCTTGTTTTACGCCAAATGCAGGAATAGTCCATGAGTGAATGACATCGTTCGCAGTCGTAATCAAGCGAACTTTTTTATTGACCGGCACGACCACTTCGTTATCAACTTCTAACAAGTAGTTGTCACCACGTGCTTCAGAGGGAGCGACACCAGGAGAACCGACCTGGGATCTTGGCGTTGCCAGCGTGGACAAGAAAGAAATCCCTTCGCCGTCGCCTTTGAGGTAATCGTAACCCCATTTCCATTGCATGCCAGTTGCTTTGATCGTGATATCTGCGTTGGACGTATCTTTCATCGCTACTACTGTTCTGGTCGCTGGCAAGGCCATAGCGATCACAATAATAAAAGGAACGATAGTCCAGAGAATTTCGACTGTGGTACTTTCGTGGAAAGTCGCCGCTTTATGACCTGCTGACTTACGATGTTTAAAAATCGAGTAAAACATCACGCCGAAAACAGCCACAAAAATAACCAAGCAAATCACGAGCATCAAATTATGCAGTGAATAAATTTGTGATGCTATCTGCGTCACTGGTGTCTGCAAGTTCAACTGCATCACTGCAGGACCGCCCTGACTATCCACCACTGCCCATGATGGCATACCTGCCGCCAGGAGCGAGGCACCAAGCATTAACGACGGTAATCGCTTCGCGTATTTCATGATTTCCCCAAAAAACCCATTAGAATGCTTTTAACAGAAGTGCCTAATTTGCAACACGCGCTTACTGAATCCCTATTGAACTCTTACTACATCTTCAAGTTATATCTTAGTGTTCTAACTCAATAATGATCGTCAATGCATGATGGCAACTTCCACAGCTGCGAGAGTATAAGGCGTAAAGCCGCGGTATATCAAGCGGAATGCGGTTCAAATCCCCAATATTAAGCGCAAATTGAGCCTAGATTACGACACTTAAAATTTGCTATTTTCGGCAAATTTATAAAATATTTTCGCTATACCAAATTACTTTTTGGGAAAATCCAATCGAATGATGGATTCTCCTGATGCTAATTTTTTGGGTATTGGCCGGAATGCATGGCCATACACCACCTCAAATGTCAGCGGAATTCTGCCATCAGCACCGCGCATCTGTAACAATCCGTCGCACAGACGACGATAATCATGTTTGCCCAACAAGCCCTGGCGGCGTGTAAGAAGAGGATTGCCACCCAAGGCGCGCACATCGGCAAACAGTTTTTCGACGTCGCTGTAAGTCAGAGTGATTTTTTCCATATCCATCACTGGTGTAGAAAAACCAGCATTCACCAGCATATCGCCAAAATCATGCATGTCGACAAAAGGCAAGGTATGCGGCAATCCGTCAATTTTTGCAAAGGCCTGACGCAATTCGATCAGACTATCTGGCCCAAAACAAGAAAACATCAATAAACCTTCGGTACGCAACACCCGTCGCCATTCAGCAAAGACCAAATCGGGTTGCGGATGCCAATGCAGAGCGAGATTCGACCAGACCAGATCGACGGTATTCGCCGCTACCGGCAAACGGGCAAAATCGGCGCAGAGCAAGCTCGCACGGGAACTTGAGCGCAAACCCACAGGCAACAAATTGGCAAACAGGCGACTAACCGCACTCTGTGCTGCAACTTGTTTGTCAGCCGCCGCCTTTAACATCGGCAGCGATGCGTCAATCCCCAATAAATGCGCTTGCGGAAACAAACTCTGCATGTGAATCAGATCGATCGCCTCACCACAACCAGCATCCAAAAGACGTTCTGGCTGTATTTTTACCAGCTCTAATTTTTCCCGCATACGGCTAGCGATTTCGCGACGCAAAAATTCTGATCCCGCCAGTTTTTGGGGATCTGCAAACAAACGACGAACACGACTTAAATCAATAGGGGCGCTGAGCATGGCAATCAGTGTGAGGGGGTGCGATAATGCGCAGAGTTTACACGCTTGTCATTTAATTCGCCGCATGCCCTCTATGCATTTCGCCAAAATAGCGACCGCCATCAGCACACAGATCGCAAAAACCGTCCAGTTTTTGCCGTCTTCGTGCGCGTTATGTGGCCTGGATCTGTCAAACAAGTTTGCGAGAAAATCTGAATTGATCTGTGGCGATTGTTATGAGGATTTTTTTACCATAAGTGTGTCGCGTTGCAGCCAGTGCGCGCTGCCACTGCCAACACAGCTACCAACATTAACTACGCCGCTGCCGACATCAACAGATCAAATAAAGCAAAACACGCAGACTGCTGCAATCGAAAAAACACCGTCAGGTGCAGTACGCTGCGGCGAATGCATCGCAAACCCACCCAGCTTTGATCACACTGTCGTTGCCTGCAATTACGTAGCGCCCGTAGATCAATTAGCCCTGGCACTCAAATTTGCGCACCAGTTAATGTTAGCGCCGCTATTGTCCGACCTGCTTCGCGATGCGATTGTACGCGATGCTAAAGGCGATTTACCTGATCTGCTGGCAGCAGTGCCGCTTGGCCAGCAAAGATTGATTGAGCGTGGCTTTAATCAGGCAGTTGAAATTGGCAAACCTTTATCTCGTCAGCTTGGCATTCCATTTTTACCCGACTTGCTGGAACGTACCCGCAACACTGCCCAACAAAGTAGCCTGCATCCTGATGAAAGACAAAAAAACGTTCGTAACGCGTTCATCCCGAATGAGCTATTGATCGAACAAATTTACGGTAAACATATCGGCATCGTCGATGACGTCATGACCACCGGCACCACGCTGCATGAAATCGCTACTGTGTTAAAACGTTTTGGCGCACGTAGAATCAGCAATTATGTTTTTGCACGAACCTTGCCCCACTAATACACAAACAAAACTAACATATTTATAGCGGCATAAAAAGCGCTGCTGAAAGGAAATCACCTTGTTCCACGTCGTTCTGGTCGAACCCGAAATCCCGCCGAATACCGGCAATATTATCCGTCTATGCGCCAATACAGGTGTGCAGTTGCACTTGATTGAACCTCTCGGCTTTCCGCTGGATGACAGCAAGATGAAGCGGGCTGGTCTGGATTATCACGACTACGCCACGATGAAAGTACATAAAAACTACGCCGCGTTTTTAGAGCAAGAGCAACCCGATCTGACGCGTATGTTTGCGATGACGACGCATGGCTCCTCCACCTTTGCCTCCGTACAGTTTCAGCCTGGTGATTATTTTGTATTTGGCGCAGAGACACGCGGATTAGCGCCCGAGTTACGCGCCTCCTTCCCGAGCGAGCAAAGAATACGGCTACCGATGCGCCCCGACAACCGTAGTCTCAATCTGTCCAACACGGTCGCCATCGTGGTGTATGAGGCATGGCGTCAAAACGGTTTTGCAGGCGGAGCCTGATCATCCAAATCCTGCCTAAAGATGCATAAAATCATATACTCCCCACCATTTTTCACTAAATTGGCTGATTGTCCAAACTTTATATGGACAATAAATAATACTGCATAGGAGTATGTTGAAGCATGTATTTATTACCGGTACAGTTCAGCCTGAGGAATAGACGCTAAATTGCAAACAACGCGCTTTGTTTGGTGCGATATATAACCTCATAGAAAGCAGTTTTCTTTTTTCAGCGGATATTAAAACGAGCAATGACGGAACGCATTAGTCAGTTTGGACAAGATCAAATAAGCTGCAACAAGTTGGGTAGTTTTGAATAAACATCGCCCAAGCCAAAGCAAGATTTAAGCTGAGGCGGGCATCCCAACTATCTCTGCTAGTTTTGACAAACTGCAACAACAAATCGTTTGAGTTGAAAAAGTATGTCTATTTACCAAGCGACGCGTTAATATTTATGCGGCAAGATCAGACCGCGACCCTTGAGCGTACTGAAGCATGATGGCGAAACACCAATGAGCACGACCGGACAGCAACCAATAAGGCGCCACAATTGAAAAATGTCGGTACATGGACTTGGAATGAAGAAGCGGAAGAATTCGTCTGGTCACCGCAGATGTGCGCGATCATGGGCCGCGATCCCGGCAAAGCACGGCTCTCCAAGAGCTGAGGCTAAAAGTTTCTATCCCAGCGATATCTGGCAGCAATTGCAAGATGCCTTGCACAACACCTTGCGCCACGGCACGCCGTTTGAAATCGAATACCAACTGACCAGCGCCGAAGGCGAAATTCAGTGGTTACAGCAGCGCGGCATTCTGAATACAGACAAACAACTTAGCAACGCCGCTGCGATCAAACATGCCAGTACGGTACGCGGCATGGTGGAAGACATCAGTACTACCAAACAAGTCAATCAACGCTTTCAAAATTCCAATCATGATCTGATGAATCTGATTGACGCCTTGCCTGTCTGTATTTCATATATCGACAAAGAGTATCGCTACCAGTTCGCCAATAAAACTTATGAGCGATGGTTTGGCTACGATAAAACCGAAGTGATTGGTCTGAAGGTGTCGGTCGTCGTCGGTGAGCAAGCATTTGAAAAATCACTCCCTCATCTTAGTCGCGCGCTCACCGGTGAATTTGTCTCTTTTGAAACGTATATGAAATACGTCACCGGCAATGACCGCTGGGTGACGATAGAACTCTACCCAGACATGGATATTGATGGCGTACGCGGTGTGTACGCTTTTGTGCAGGATATTTCTCAGCAAAAGAAAAGCGAAGAACAGTACAAGCAAAATGAAGAGCTATGGAAAATGGCGCTGGAAGTTTCAGGCGACGGGGTCTGGGATTGGTACCCGCAAACCGGGGTAGAAATACTCTCGCCAAGACTGAAAGAAATCTACGGCTACGGCGGCACCGACATTAATGACTTATCGGAAGAGCTAGACAAGCGCACTCACCCCGAAGATCTGGCACAAATGTACGCCGACCGTCAGGCGCATTTTGATGGCCTCACGCCGATTTATTTGAACGAACATCGGGTCCAATGCAAGGACGGTACCTGGAAGTGGATATTGACCCGCGGTACCGTCATACAACGTAATGCCCAAGGTTTGCCAGTACGCGTAATCGGTACCCATACCGATATCTCAGAACGTAAAAATGCAGAAACCGCCTTGCAGGAAAGTGCCGAACGTCTGCGCATGGCGCTGCTGGCAAATCATCAAGGTTTGTACGATCTGAATGTACAAACCGGTGTCACCATCGTCAACGAAGAATATGCCAATATGCTTGGCTATACCGTTGCAGAAATGAATGAAACCAGCAACGCCTGGTTCGCTCGTCTGCATCCTGATGACGTAGATAAAGCAAGTACTATTTACCAGGATTATCTGGCCGGAAAAATCTCCGAATATCGCGTAGAAATTCGTCAAAAAACTCGCACTGGTGAATGGCGCTGGCTGCAATCCATCGGTACCATCGTAGAGCGTGATCAAGAGAGAAAACCACTGCGCATGGTCGGCACGCACCTAGACATTACCGAGCGTAAAAATGCCGAGGCCATGATCTGGCAGCAAGCCAATATCGATACGCTGACCGGGTTGCCAAACCGCCGCATGTTTTATGACCGGCTTGAGCAAGATATCAAGAAAAGTAAGCGTAATGGCCGCTCACTAGCCGTGCTATTTATTGATCTTGATCACTTCAAAGAAGTGAACGATACGCTAGGCCATTCTGTCGGCGATATCCTGCTGGTAGAAGCTGCCAAACGGCTGCTCACTTGCGTCAGAGAATCCGACACAGTCGCCCGATTGGGAGGCGATGAATTTACTGTTTCGCTTCCAGATCAACATAACCCGGAAGACGTAGAGCAGATCGCACAAAGCATTATCAAAAAAATGTCTAGCTCTTTTCAACTGGCGAACGAAGAAGTGTTTTTATCGGCCAGTATTGGCATTACCTTGTACCCAGATGACGCCGTCAGCCTGGACGACTTATTGAAGAACGCCGATCAGGCAATGTATGCAGCAAAGAATGCCGGTCGCAATCGTTTTAATTACTTCACACCCAGTCTGCAAGTTGCAGCATTGGCGCGACTGCGGTTGGGCAGCGATTTACGTATCGCCATCGCAGAGCAGCAACTCTCCGTGTATTTCCAACCAATTATTGACTTAAACACTGGGATCATACAAAAAGCGGAAGCCTTAATACGCTGGCAGCACCCACAACGAGGCTTTATCAGCCCGCTGGAATTCATCGCCATTGCTGAGACCAGTGACTTGATTTTTGATATTGGCGAGACTGTTTTTAAAGCCTCGGTACGTTGGCTGCAACGCTGGAGAAACCTATATCCGGCGCAGAAGAATTTTCAAATCAGCATTAATCAATCACCAGTAGAATTCCAACGCGACGGTTCTCGTTATGCGAACTGGATCAATCATTTGCACGAGGCAGAGTTGCCCGGCCAGGCAATTACCATCGAAATTACTGAAGGCTTGCTATTGGACGCCAGCACCCTCGTCAGCGATAAGTTATTACAGTTCCGCGATGCAGGGATGCAAGTTGCGTTGGATGATTTTGGAACTGGTTATTCTTCGCTATCGTATCTAAAAAAATTCGACATCAATTACCTCAAAATTGATCAATCCTTTGTCCGTAACATGACACCAGGATCAAGCGACAGCGCCTTGGCAGAAGCTATTATTGTCATGGCACACAAGCTAGGATTAAAAGTGATTGCAGAAGGCGTAGAAACCGAAGAGCAGCGTGACTTATTAAAGCAAGCCGGATGTGATTTTGCGCAAGGCTATTTGTTTTCCAGACCGATACCGCCGGAGGATTTTGAGCGGCTACTGGCGGGTTGAAGTCTAAACCGAGATTGTCCAATTAGACCGCTACCACTTCGCAAAAACGCAGATGGCATGCACCGCGCAGAGCAGTAGTACCACCGCGATTTAAGTGCGAGCGTTACAACGCATCTTGGGCGGCCTTGCGCAAGTTCTATTTATTTTTGTGAGCGCACTCGCGCTAATAATTGGCTGGTAGAACGATCATGTTCAAATTCAATTGCAGCAACCTGACCACCATAGGCTAGTACTGCCTGGCCTTCGGGGATGGCACTCATATCGTAATCGCCGCCTTTAACGTAGATGTCCGGGTGCGCGAGTTGCACCGCCTGCAAGGCAGTGTCGTCATCAAAATCCACGACCAGGCTGACCGCCTCCAACGCGGCTAATACCGCCATTCTGTCCTGAGATTGATTGACCGGCCTGTCATCGCCTTTGCCTAAGCGTCTGACCGATGCATCCGTGTTAACCGCCACCACCAAGGAACCACCTAACATGCGTGCTTGCGCCAGATAAGTGACGTGACCACGATGCAAAATATCAAATACACCGTTGGTCATTACGACCGGTTTTGGCAAGGCGGCGACGCGTTGTTGCAGATCAGCGAAGCTGGTGATTTTGTTCTCGAAATAGTCCATTTATTTTGCTATCGATTCAATCCATCGGCCAATGTCAGTACGCAGAATGCTGATAAAAACGGATACCGGATAAGACTCCTGGTGCCAGATAATTTTCACGATTCCTGCAAACAACTGTCAATATACTCCTAGTATGTATATTTTAATCGTCCATATAAAAACTGGACAATAGGGCATTTTTTATAAAAATAATGGGGAGTATATTGAATATTCATAAAAAATAGCCGCAAAAAAAATGCAGCTATTTTTAGTAAAACCAAATCAGATTCACGACCAACCGAGGCTAGCCATTAATCTTAAACAGCGCCTGGCACCACGCCAGCCGCCAGCACCGCATTGTCACTCACAGCCAACCTTTGTGACACTTCCTTACGATAGCGATTCAAATCTTGTACCGACTCAAAAGTACGCTCAAACAGTAGCGACATATTATGCAAAATACGTTCTATGACTTTCTTTTCCCACACGATATCAAAATTAATTTGCCCGTCTAACCAACGCTCCAGCCAATCAGGATCTGGCAAGCGGCTTTGTATGGTGTCATTAGGAAACAGCGATTGATTGACATGCAAATTGGTCGGATGCAAAGGCTTTTCCGTGCGGCGGGCTGATGCCATCAAGACGCCGATTTTGGCGAAAGCTGCACGTGCAGTATCGCCAGCTTCGCCCAGAGCTTTTTTCATATAGCGCAAATAGGCGCCGCCATGACGTGCTTCATCCTGGCTAATGATTTTGTAAATTTGTTTGATGACGGGTTCGGTGTGCCAGTCGGAGGCACAACGATACCAATGGTTTAAGCGAATCTCGCCGCAAAAATGCAGCATCAGGGTTTCTAGCGGTGGGGCAGGATCAAATTCAAAGCGAACTTTATCCAGCTCTTCCTCGGTTGGTACCAATTCCGGGTGGAAGCGACGCAGATACTCCATCAGAACCAAAGAATGCTTTTGCTCTTCAAAAAACCAGATGGACATAAAAGCGCAAAAATCGCTGTCGCCCCGGTTATCACGCAAAAACATTTCTGTGGCAGGCAATGCAGACCATTCGGTAATCGCATTCATCTTGATGGTTTGCGCCTGTTCCAACGTCAACTTAGAAGCATCGTACTGATCCCAATTGATGTCAGTATCCATGTTCCAGCGGACTTGCTCTAAGGATTTAAACAGTTCTGGGTAAAGCATAATGACCCTTACAAAGTTACGGCAATAATAAAAATATTTA
The DNA here is from genome assembly GCA_025352365.1 of Undibacterium sp. Lineage (GTDB taxonomy): Bacteria > Pseudomonadota > Gammaproteobacteria > Burkholderiales > Burkholderiaceae_D > Undibacterium. Next base: position 14,967 of record JANXTO010000148.1, read on the forward strand.
CTTGATTTTACCAGACAGATATGACTGCTTCACGACAAATAAAAATCGAAAACGGGACATTCCTCAGATGAGCAAATCAGGACTTATCCACAAAAACATACTCTGAGATGGTACAAATTCTGGGTCTACTTTCTATTCATGTTGGGGTATGACAGAATTTTTCAACTTAATATAAGATACGCAAACCAAGTCAAATTGGATGTCATCGTAATCAAGGAGCATGTATGTCTTATCCTCACAAAATCAGCGGCGCATTATTATTCAGCTTGGTTGCTGGCATTTCTAGCGTTGCAATCCCGGATACTGCACTGGCAGACACTACCGCAAGTTGCCCTGCCGTGTTACACCATACGTTTAACCGCTTACAAGACGATGCGCCACAAGATCTTTGCCAGTACGCCGGCAAAGTGACTCTGGTTGTGAATACTGCCAGCTACTGCGGCTTTACCAGCCAATATCAAGGTTTGGAAGCATTACACGCCAAATATAATCCTAAAGGCCTGGTTGTGCTCGGCTTTCCATCCAATGATTTTGGTCAGCAAGAACCAGGTAACAGCAAGGAAATCGCCGATTTTTGCTTTAATACCTACGGCGTGAAATTCCCGATGTTCTCTAAATCATCGGTCAAAGGAAAAGACGTCAATCCCTTGCATGCAGAATTAATCAAGGCAACCGGCACCACACCAAAATGGAATTTTTATAAATATCTGATCGATCGCAAAGGCAATGTCGTAGCGGCTTACTCCAGCGTGACTACGCCAGACGATAAAAAATTGGTCGCTGATATCGAAAAAGCGTTGGCGCAATAAGCTTAATTGCGGGTCGTAAAGTAAATAATCAGGGGCAAAACTATAAAAAACGGGTCATAGCAAAGATCGGTCAGTAATTAATGTATCGTTGTAAATATGGGTGCGCTAGAGCGTGCCCATTTTTATACGTGGAAATTAAACATAAAGATCCAGCAATCTAATCCGCGAATCAAAGATTGTCTTTGTGTAGGTAAATCATTGGAATTGAATCCGTTTACTCAAGTCATGCGTAAAAGACAGTAGAAGCAAAGTAACTTTGCAATTATATTAATAGACTACTACCTTCCTTGTTTGAATATGATGAAAATTGCAGTCATCGGTTCCGGCATCTCCGGCCTCTCTTGCGCTTATCGTTTGTCCCAGGCGCAACATCACGTTAGCTTGTTTGAAGCCAATGATTATTTTGGTGGACACACGCACACTGTAGATGTGACCTTAGACGGCTGCACTTATGGTGTCGACACGGGGTTTTTAGTGTTTAACCACAAAACCTATCCCAATCTAGTCCAGCTATTTAAAGAACTTCAGATAGAAACCGTCGCTACCGACATGTCATTTTCGGTAAAAATGCCCATTGGCAAGCGGATGATGGAATGGGCGGGCGCCAATCTTGATACTGTTTTCGCACAACGTCGCAATTTGTTGAGCCCCGGCTTTTTGCGCATGCTAAGAGACATTTTACGTTTTAACAAGCAAACTACGGCGCTGGCCAATGCGGCGAAAGAAGCGGCAACAGCATCAGCTAATAGTAATAGTGATTTTCAGCTTTCGCTCGGCGCTTTTTTAGATAAGCATCACTACAGCGCAGAATTCCGTTCCTGGTATTTACTGCCGATGGCGGCCTGCATCTGGTCTTGCCCTACCGCTGCGATGATGGCCTTTCCTTTGTCGTCGTTTGTACAGTTTTGCCACAATCATGGCTTGTTGCAAGTCAATGACCGACCGCGCTGGCAAACCGTCAAAGGCGGAGCTAAACACTATGTCGATCAAATGCTCAAAGAGCTACCAAATCGTTATCTAAACACGCCTGTGCTAGCGGTCCATCGCACACCCAAAAAGACGTTGCAGATCCAGACCAAAGATGGTTTGCAAGAATTTGATCACGTCGTTTTAGCAACTCATAGCGACCAGAGCCTGCGCATGCTGGCAGACGCCTCCACCAATGAGCAGGCCATTTTATCGGCAGTCACTTATGAGCCCAACAGAGCGGTATTGCATACCGACGCCCGCTTTTTACCCGAGCAGAAAAAAGCCTGGTCGGCCTGGAATTACCAAAGTGAGAGCGGTGCCGAACCCAAGGTCTGCGTACATTATCTGATTAATCAATTGCAGCCTTTACCATTCAGTACACCAGTGATCGTGACCTTAAATCCGATCAGCGAGCCTGATCCGGCAAAAGTCTTGGCCAGCTTTGATTATGCGCATCCCGTGTTTGATCAAAAGGCCATACAAGCACAAACTCGCTTACACCAAATCCAAGGTCAGGCACACACCTGGTTTGCCGGTGCCTGGACTGGATATGGCTTTCATGAAGATGGCTTGAAATCAGGCTTAGCTGTCGCAGAGCAATTGCTGTCGCAGCATCAGCAACAAACTAGCAAGGCTGCCTGAACCATGGACACCAAGCTACCCGCTACCATCCAACTCTGTATAGGAGAGGTACGACATCACCGTTTGCGTCCGGCGGCGAATCGTTTTAACTATGGCGTATTTTTTATCCGTGTGCCTTTGCGCTCTATTGAAAATGCAAGTGTCAGCGCAAGCCAAAACGGATGTCGCCTGTTCTCACGCAATCGCTTTAATCTGATGTCGTTCTACGATAAGGATCATGGCGATGGGCAGCAAGCCTTGCTAGCGTGGATTGATCACTTACTCGCTTCAGAAAACATCACTGATGCAAGGGGTGAAATCTGGCTACAAAGTTTTCCAAGAGTATTAGGTTATGTATTTAACCCAGTCTCATTCTGGTTTTGCCATCGCGAAGATGGCGAATTGCGTGCCATCGTGTGTGAGGTACGCAATACCTTTGGCGAAAAACATATTTACTTGCTAGATACTGGTACGGCACAAAAATATGGCCAGGAATTAAGCGCAAAAAAAATCTTCCATGTCTCCCCTTTTTGCGCGATAGAAGGTAAATACCGTTTTCGCTTTATGCAAGCGACGCGCCAGATCGGTGATGCAATTCGGTTACAGCACGTTGCACGAATTGATTATGACGACGATACCGGGCCTTTGTTATTGACCAGTATCGCCGGTGGAGAAAACTCTCTCAGCAACCAACTCGTTGCCTGGGCTTTGCTGCGCTATCCCTTACTCACCTTTGGTATCGTCGCACGCATCCATTTACAAGCGCTTTATCTGTGGATAAAACGTGTTCCATTTTTCTCTAAACCTATTCCCCCTGCCAAAGAGGTAAGCCGATGAGCAGCCTGCATCCAACATTAAACCCAGACCAAGATCAAACTGCAGCGATCAATACAGCAGAGTTTCCGGCAGAGGCAAAATTTGTCCTTAGTCTGCTCAATAAGCTGCAACACGGTAGCCTGACTATCCAATTTCCTGATCAGCAAGTAGCGACTTTTGGCGATGGCAATCATCCAAAAATTCAATTGCAGATGAAAGACTGGCAGCTCTGCCGCTCGGTCTTAAAATCTGGCGATATCGGTTTTGCAGAAAGCTACATTGCGGGTAATTGGAGTACGCCACAACTGCCTGCTTTGATAGAAATGATTTCACGCAATCGTCAGCAGTTAGAGTCCGTGATTTATGGCACATGGTGGGGTAACTTGCTGTATCGAGTGAAGCATTTTTTAAACCGTAACTCACGCTCTGGTAGCAAAAAAAATATTCATTCGCACTACGACATCGGCAATGATTTTTATCGCCTGTGGCTTGACCCATCCATGACGTATTCCAGCGCCTTATTCTCCGGCGATAAAGTGGAAACTTTGCATGATGCACAACTGGCAAAATACCGCCGCATCTTGCAACAATTAGAAGTCCATCCACAAGATAATATTTTGGAAATTGGTTGCGGCTGGGGCGGCTTTGCGGAGGTTGCCGCAACCGAGGCACTTGCGCATGTCACCGGATTGACGCTATCGACAGAACAACTTCATTTTGCGCAAGAGCGTTTGCAAAAAGCCGGCTTGCATGAAAAAAGTAAATTGCACATCCAGGATTATCGCGATGCTCATGGTAATTACGACGCGATCGCCTCGATTGAAATGTTTGAAGCCGTCGGCGAATCCTACTGGCCAAGCTATTTTGAATGCATCAGCCGCAATCTAAAAAAAGGTGGTCGTGCCTGCGTGCAAAGTATCGTGATTGCCGATGACTTGTTTGACCGTTATCGCAAAGGGACAGACTTTATTCAGCAATACATTTTCCCCGGCGGCATGCTGCCTTCGATACAAATCTTTAAACAATACGCGCAGGAACATGGTCTGGAAGTCGTTGATACTTTTACCTTTGGTCTTGACTACGCCAGAACTTTGCAAGAATGGCGTAGTGCCTTTATGGCCAAGTTAACAGAAATCAGGGCGCAAGGTTTTGACGACGAATTTTTCCGCACATGGGAATTTTATCTGGCCTATTGCGAAGCAGGCTTCCGCGCTCATAGTATTGATGTCGCACAATTCACTTTGGTAAAAAAATGAGTCGCCCGCATCCATCACGCTCACTGCGTGCTTTATTTTTTTTGCTATGTTCACTGCTACTCGCTAGCTCGGTCACTATTGAAGCAATGGCAGCAGATTCAGAGCACATCAAAAAAGAAATCCCGCAAGCACATGCCTTGGGTAGTGGCACATTTCGCTGGTTTGGAATTGCAGTTTATGATGCTCAGTTGTGGGTTGGCAAAGATGGCTATACACCCGAAGCCAGCGGCAAATTAGGCCAGCAACCGCTAGCATTGGATTTGACATATGCACGCTCACTGGTGGGCAGCAAAATTGCCGAAGCGAGTATTGAAGAGATTCAGAAGCTAAAATTAGGCACGGCAGATCAGCGCAAAATCTGGCTGGAGCAAATGCGAAAACTGTTTCCTGATGTAAAAGAAGGTAATCACATTACCGGCATTTTTATACCTGCCGAAGCAGCCAGGTTTTACTTAAATGGAAAATTATTGGGTGAAATTAAGGATGCTGATTTTGCTAATGCTTTTTTTTCCATCTGGTTAGATAAAAAAACAACTGCTCCGGATTTGCGCCAAAAATTGCTGGCTGGCAGTAACGGCTAACACAGCAAATGCAGCTAATGCAGTAACCAAGGCATATCCCAAAGCAACAAAACCGCCTCACTAAGCTTGGTCTATTTTTAATTTATCAAGGATATTCTGATGAACCTATTTTCCCGTTCCGTTATGCAAGTATTCAGTAAATTCAGCCGGCTAGCCATGGGTGTCTCCGTCGCCTTGTTACTGAGCTCTTGCGCCAGTAGTTTTGAACCCTCCATGTACGCCGGAGAAAAGCCAACATTAGAATTGACCCGTTACTTCAACGGTGTGGTTGATGCCTGGGGTATGTTCCAAGATCGCTCAGGCAAAATCGTAAAACGTTTTACCGTTGTCATGCATTGCAACTGGAATGGCGATACCGGCATACTGGATGAAGATTTTACTTACTCAGACGGCACCAAGCAAAAGCGCGTCTGGACTTTGAAAAAAACCTCTGAAACGACTTTTACCGGTACCGCAGCTGATGTCGTGGGTGAAGCCAAAGGCGTCATTTCGGGTAATACTTTGCATTGGAATTATGTACTCGCCTTGCCCGTAGACGGGAAAGTTATCAATGTTGATTTTGATGATCTGATGGTATTAATGAACGACAAAATCATGCTGAACCGTGCCCTGATGAGCAAGTATGGCATCGCGCTAGGTAGCGTCACTCTGTCCTTTACTAAACGTGAGAGCAAATGAATCCACGCATAAGCGACTGGCACGGAAAACATGTCTGGGTCATCGGTGCCTCCACTGGCATCGGCGCGGAGACCGCCAAGTTATTGCTGCAAAAAGGCGCCAATGTGGCGCTGTCGGCGCGACAAAAAACTACATTGGAACAAGTAGCCGCAGGTCATAGCGCGGCGATAATTCTGCCTGTCGATATCACCGACCATGCGACTCTGGTTGAGGCACACGCAAACTTAATACAAACATGGAGCAAGATAGATTTGGTCCTAGTAGTAGCAGGCGGTTATAACGCTATGCGGGCGGATGAATTTGATTTGCTTGCGGCGAATAAGCTGATCGATCTGAATCTGCGCGGAGTCTTAAATTGTCTGGATGTCGTCTTGCCGACCTTGCTACGACAAGGGCAAGGCGGGATTGGCATCGTCGGCTCGGTGGCGGGTTTATCGGGTCTGCCCAAAGCGCTGATCTACGGACCGACCAAAGCAGCGATTATCAATTTATGTGAATCGCTGTATTTTGATCTGCATCCTAAAAATATTGCGGTGTACCTGATCAGCCCCGGCTTTGTCAAAACCCCGCTGACTGCGGATAATGATTTTGAAATGCCTTCATTAATCACGGCAGAAGTTGCCGCGCAAGAGCTGGTGGCTGGCATAGAATTGGGGCAGTTTCATATCCATTTTCCAAAACGCTTTACGAACTGGCTCAGGTTTGCGCGTTTGCTGCCTTATCGCTGGTATTTTGCGCTAATCCATAAAACGACCGGACTATGAACGAGAACGCTTTCACTGACGTTGGCACTCTTACGGCAACTAATGCAGCGACTAAGGTAGTCAATGCGGTAGACACCTACGAAGAGGCGTTGAAAAAACTCATCGTTTTTTTTGAGACGCTCACACCCGATAGCAGCCAGCAAATCAGCGCGATTTATGCTGAAAAAGCTTACTTCAAAGATCCGTTTAACGAAGTACAAGATGTGGCCGCTATTATCAAAATTTTTTCTCACATGTTCTCGCAAGTGAACCAGCCACGGTTTAAAGTCCACACCCATATTTTGCAAGGCAACGAGGCATTTATCAGCTGGGATTTTTTGTTCACGATGAAGCGGTTTTCCAGCGAATTGCAGCGCATTAAAGGTGCGACTCATTTACGTTTTTTGGAAGACGGTCGCGTCAGTTATCACCGGGATTACTGGGATGCAGCAGAAGAATTATATGAAAAGCTGCCGATACTAGGAAGCCTGATGCGAGCATTAAAACGCGCTGCCAGAAATTGATCCCAGCAGGAAAAAACAATATACTCCCCCTCATTTTTATGAGATATGCCTTATTACCCAATAATTCTCTGGGCAATTAAATATACATAGGGGCAGTATAATTTAAACTCCTCTATGACTAATGATGCATATACCGCTTAGTCTAGCAATTAATACCACGTATATCAGCACAGGCTAAGCAGCCATCAAGCTTTATTAAGCTTACGTTGCAGTGCGTTTTTTTGCTGCCACCGTCACCTTTTTTACCATAGTAGTTTTAATTGGCGACTGACTTGCTACTTTATTGACAGCCGTATTAGTCGCTGTGCCGGGTGTAGTTTTGGCAGGGATTTTAACGACTTTAATTTTCTTCGCTGCGGCTGTGGGTGTTGTTGCCGCTGCTGCAGCTACTACCTTCCCCGGTGCTTTTTTTACTGAGTTTTTAGGTGCGCTCTTGCTTGACGTTGAAGTGGCTTTTTTCGTTGCTTTTTCAGTCGTTGGCTCCTCCGGTTCGCTTGCCATTGCTTTGCTGACTGCTTGCTTAAATTGATCTTGCAGCAGGTTCCACCAAGCTGCCGGGTTGCTAAACCGGGTCGAACTATCAGTACCTGAGGCATCTTCTACTGTGGCGTGCTGTGCCACGGTATTGGGTATCGGGTCTGGAAGCGGCGCACTTAGGGGTAAAGACGTGCTGACAACGGGTGGCGGAGTGGGTGTAAATATGGGCGCGGCTTCAGAACTACCTTTGTTATTGCCAGAATCAGCGGGAGGATTAGGCCAGTAATCACGCGTAGGCTTTGCTGCCTCGGGTGAGCTTGAAGACGCGCTTGCCGCGCTCATGGTATTGGCGAAACTCTCGCTTAAAGAATTGAGTGCCGCAATCGTTGCACGCTGTACTTCTAATGCTTGTATAGTGCCGCGCAACATGTTCATATTGACTGTCAGCCAGGATTCTACGGTTTTCAGATCTTTGATTTTTTTATCTAAGTCGTCAACGGATACCGTCGGCGTGACCATACCTGGAATATGCATGCCGCCCCATAGATTTTTGACGAAGGACAAGCTGTCATTCATCGACGCCATACCGGGAATCTCGCTGGTATTAAAAGGGGTAGTCATGGTGGTCTCCTGATGGTGTTGCTATCCGTAGTGCTATCTGTGTTGCTACCTTTAGTGCTACCTGTAGTGCTATCGTTTTTTGAACATGCGGCGGATATGAATCCATCCAATGGGTCAAATCTACCGAGTCAAATTCAGCAGATCAAATTCAGTTGAACCGACTCATCTTGCATGAGGTCGGCAGTGCCGTCAATCGTGATGGGAAATAGCGTTCAGTTTTAAAGCCATAACCACTGCCTTCATTATCAAACCGCACTGCACCACGCATTGCATCAACATCTAAAGTTCCGCGGCTAGCGTCGCTACGTTTTTGCATCACAGATACATACAGGGGTTGTATCAGTTGATGGTCGCTGGCACGCATGCTGGCATCATGAAAACCGTTTTTAAAGCTGGCGCCTTCCAAGGCTTTGGCGACGGCAGCGGCTTCTACACTCCCGGCTTTTTCAATCGCGGTAACGAGCATCCTGATCATCACCTGCATACGCAAATGCACATAGTCATCCCGCGGATCGGGGTAGCGCTGGCGGAAGCTTTGATAAAACGCATCACTCTCAGCACCCCCCACATTGGGATGCCACTCGGCCACCGCACGTACCCGATCAACGCCAGCGTCGGCGATCGCGGCTGGTGCGCCTAAAGCATTGGCGTAAAAAGTATAAAACTTGATGTCCATGCCCGCCTCTTTCACCGCATTGATTAACAATGTCAGGTCGTTACCCCAATTGCCAGTGATCACCGTATCGGCACCACTGGCTTTGATCTTGGCGGCGTAAGGTGCGAAATCTTTGATCTTGCCAATCGGATGCAAGTCTTCTCCTACTATCGTCATATCGGGACGTTTTGCCGCCAGCATGCTGCGCGCAGCGCTTGCCACTTGCCTGCCAAAACTATAATCCTGCCCCACCAGATACACCTTTTTAGCATGCGCGTCGTCCCGGATCACATCAGTTAGCACGCTCATCCGCATGTCTGCATTGGCATCAAAACGAAAATGCCAAAAGCTACATTTCTCATTCGTCAAACTTGGTTCTACTGCGGAATAATTCAAAAACAAAACCCGGTGCTGCGGCACACGCTGGTTATGCTTATTGATCGCATCCACCAAAGCCAGTGCTACGGCGGAGCTATTACCTTGCGCGATAAACGGGATGTCCTGATCGGTCACATGCTTTAACAAAGTCAGGCTATCTTCCACGCCTTGCTTATTATCAAAGGTAGATAAACTCAATGGATGCCTGCCATCCGGCAAACGCACGCCACCATGTGCATTCACCTGCTCTATCGCTAATTGCAAGTTACGCACGACGGCCTCACCTGCATTGCTGAAAGCACCACTCAAGCCGTCTATCATGGCGATCCGTACTGGCGTAGTTTGCACTTTGTTCGTCGGAACTGACGATGATTTAGAAGATGAACTAAAAGATGCACTAACAGCGTTGTCAGGAGCCGACAAGGCAGGTTGCGCTATGATGGAGGGTGATAACAAAACAAGCAATAATGCAATCCAGCGAGAAACTTTTTTTGCTCTAAACAACATCAACAACCTCATTTTTGATACTTACTTAGAATTATCTCTGCTACCCATATTGCTATCAGTAACAGTGCTTTGCTTACATTTTACATGGCGACAGTCATCGTAAGTCGATGCCAGAACGTTTACCATAGAGTTTGATGTGAGCAAATGAACTAAGGTCGTTTTGCTACCTCTATCTTATGTACGTACCTGAGTTAATTCGTTATCGAGTTAATTCGTCAATTCAGTTCCACTAAATTCAACAGGCAATAGTGCTAAACGTAACATGACGTCTAATCTGCTGACACGGCTGAGCCCCGACCGTAAAATTTTTGCTTTTGTGCTTGCTGCAATCTTGCTGCATGTCATGGCATTGCATTGGATTAATTCGCTCCCTGATCAGACACCGGGTGTAGATATCAAAAATTCTGAGATAAAACCGAGCTTGTTATACGTCAATCAAATTCAGGCAAAAACTGAAGTTGTCGCCCAAGTTGAGCCTAAGCCAGAAAAAGTAGTTAAGCGTGAGAAAAAGCCAGCAATACCGACACCAGATCCACAACCAGACCCCTTACCCGCGCAAGTGCAACAGCCTGCGACACCTCCACCACTGCCAGGTCAAATTGCCGATGGTAGTCAAGAAACTGCCATTTATGAGGCTACGGGTGGCTATCTGGCAGTGACTCCGATAAAAAATCCTGTACCAAATCTGGCAGCGTCTACATCAACTTTAGGGACTGTAAACTCTGCTACAGGATCAACAACAACCGCCATTCCGTCACCAGCGATTCTACCTGCAGAGCAAGTAGCGGCGTCAGTAGCCAGTACAACTAAAAATGCGAGCGCTGACCGCCATCCATCAGCACAATTTCAAGTAATCCCACCTCCATCAGCAGTACTAGAATTACAATTGGTTAGATCAGAGGCGAATGGCAGCCCCTTTTATGGTGTTGGCGAAATCAACTGGCATGTCAGTAACAACGCCTACAACATGTCGGTCAGCGCGGGTTTAAATTTATTAGTAACCACCCTTAATTTGCTCAAAATCAATAGCGAAGGCAAGATCACAGACGCTGGGATTGCGCCTGTCACTAGCAGCGAATCCAGACGCAATCGCTCAGAAACAGCGGTTCACTTTAATTATGAGACTAAGTTAGTCAGTTTTTCATCTTCAAATAAATCAATACCGTTGGTAGATGGCTCGCAAGATAAAGCATCGGTATTGATGCAATTGGCAGGCATAGGTTATGCCGATCCGACACAGTTTCGTGTTGGGCGAGAAATCGTCATCCAAGTAGCTGAAGAACGAGACGCGACTAACTTCCAATTCGTCATCGTCGGGCAGGAAGAATTAAAGAACAAACTCGGCACATTGAATACCTGGCACGTAGTGCGTCCACCACGCGCCGGGGCCTACAATTCTCAGCTTGATATTTGGTTTGCGCCGGAAAAAAATTGGTATCCGGTACAAGTGCGCAATACTGAAAG
>JANXTO010000160.1 GCA_025352365.1 Undibacterium sp.
GTTTAACTAATTACCAATATGAAAAAAATCCTACTTACTCTACTACTGTTAGCTGTCAGCACATCTAGTCTGGCACAATCAAAGTCCAACAAAGTCATCAGTATCGGCTTCCAAAAAGGTAGCGGCTTGTTATCTATCTTAAAAACTCAGGGCACTTTAGAAAAAGCGCTGGCACCACAATCCTATCAAATCAAATGGATAGAATTTCCAGCTGGACCGCAACTATTAGAAGCACTCAATGCTGGCAGCATCGACTTTGGCAATACTGGCGCGCCACCGCCAATTTTCGCGCAGGCTGCAGGAGTTGATCTGGTGTATGTTGGTGCAGAACCGACATCCCCCTCATCCGAGGCGATTTTTGTTAAAAAGGACTCTGCGATTAAAACAGTGGCTAATTTAAAAGGGAAAAAAATCGCCTTGCAAAAAGGTTCCAGTTCTAATTTTTTGCTGGTAGCCGCATTACAGAACGTCCATTTGCAACCTAGCGATGTACAAGCTATCTACCTGACACCAGCCGATGCCCGAGCGGCCTTCGTGAATGGCAATGTAGACGCCTGGATCGTCTGGGACCCTTATCTGGCGGCGGCACAAAAGGTATATCAGGTGCGTGTCCTCACGGATTATCATGGCTTGCAACAAACCAACGGCTTTTATCAGGCATCGCGTCAGTTTGTAGAGCAATCACCTGACTTGGTCTCTACCTTGTTAGCACAAATTGCTGTGGTCGGTGACTGGGCAAACAAGCATCCTCAGCAAGTCGTAGAGTTGATCGCGCCACAATTGGGTCTGGAACCGGACGTTGTCGCTACCTGGCAAGGTCGCACGCATTATGGTGTGACGCCGATGACGCCAGAAATCATCGCAAACCAGCAACGCGTGGCAGATATCTTCACGCAATTAAAGCTGATTCCCAAAACGATCAAGGTCAGTGATAAGGTATGGAACTGGAAGCCAGCGAAGTGAGACTAAGGACAAACTTAAATACAAGCCTAAAAAGTCAGCCACCTCGGTTAAGTATTAAAATTAGATATACTCCCCTATAAATTTATAAAATATTGCCTATTAACCAGACTCTCTATGGACAACTTAAATATACTTAATAGGAGTATATTAATTTAATACCTAGAAATAAATCGTCTTTCTCATGAGTTCAGTTTTTTTTACGAAGGAAAATGTATGTCCATTCATCAAGCTAACAAACTCCCTTTTTCGCTATTTCACTCCGCCGCGCTTAAACGTACGGTGCGCCCTTTACTTGCCAGTGCGATGTTGTTGGGATCTGTCCTCATGGCAGCGCCTGCTGCCCGCGCCGATACCGCATTGCTTAACGTCTCTTACGACGTCACACGCGAGCTGTTTAAGGATATCAACCCGGCATTTATCGCCGAGTGGAAGAAAACGACCGGTGAAACCATCACCATCAACCAGTCACACGGCGGCTCTAGCAAACAAGCACGCTCGGTAGCGGATGGTCTGGAGGCATCGGTCGTCACCATGAATCAGGCTAATGACATTGATTTCTTGGCCGACCAAGGTGTGGTTGCCAATGATTGGGCAAAACGTTTTCCGAATAACGCAGCGCCGTTTTATTCCACCATGGTGTATCTGGTACGCAAAGGCAATCCTAAAAAAATTGCAGGCTGGGATGATTTGATCAAGCCAGGTTTGAAAGTGATTATTCCTAATCCTAAAACCTCAGGCAATGGTCGTTATTCTTATCTGGCGGCTTGGGGTTCTGTGATTAAAAAAGGCGGCACCGAGGCGCAGGCGCGTGATTTTGTTTCTAAACTATTTAAAAACGTACCGGTACTGGATGGCGGCGGACGCGGTGCAACTACCACATTTACTCAACGTGAAATCGGCGATGTACTGGTGACATTTGAAAATGAAGTACAGCTAGTACGCAATGAGTTTGGCGATAATTTTGAAGTAGTCTATCCAAGCTCATCTATTCTGGCGGAATCGCCCGTTGCGGTTGTTGATAAAGTCGTGGACAAGAAAAATATCCGCAAGCAAGCAACGGCTTACCTGCAATTTTTATACTCGGAAGCAGGTCAAGATATTATCGCCAAACATTTCTTACGTCCTCGCTCGGCGATCGCTGCAAAAAAGTATGCGGCATCGTTTAAACCAATTACTTTGTTTACCGTAGATGAAGTTTTCGGTGGCTGGAAAAATGCGCAGAAAAAGCATTTTGATGATGGTGGCGAATTCGACAAGATTTTTCAATCGCATCGGTAAAGCGCCTATCGCTGAGGGCATTCCCTATAGGACTTACCTAAAATTGTCGCATTTTGGTATTGCTACGGGGCGACAACAAGTCATTTAGAGCTTGTCACAGCAGACCACGCATCTTGCTGTGACAAAGTCGGCTAAACGCAATAAACTAAGCTGAGAGACAAACACTATAAGAAAATACCCCATGCGCATATTGCTCGCCGAAGATGACAGCGTACTTGCCGACGGACTGACCCGTTCGCTCAGGCAGTCTGGCTATGCCACCGATTGTGTCGCCAATGGCGAAGAAGCGGATACGGCTTTAACGACCCAAGATTTTGATTTGCTGATACTGGATTTAGGTCTGCCACGACTCAGCGGGCTAGAAGTATTGCGACGTTTGCGTGCGCGTAATTCCCATTTGCCGGTGCTAATTTTAACGGCCGCGGACTCCATTGAACAACGCGTCAAAGGCTTGGATCTGGGTGCAGATGATTACATGGCGAAGCCCTTTGCCTTATCAGAACTGGAAGCCCGAGTAAGAGCATTAACCAGACGCGGCGCCGGTGGCGGCCCTACCGTGATCAAACACGGACCGTTGACTTATGACCAGGTCGGTAGAATTGCTTACATCCATGAGCAAATGCTGGATTTGTCTGCGCGGGAGCTGGGTTTGTTAGAAGTCTTATTGCAAAGAACAGGCAGATTAGTCTCTAAAGAACAGTTGGTAGATCACCTGTGCGAATGGGGCGAAGAAGTCAGTAATAACGCGATTGAAGTTTACGTCCACCGTTTAAGAAAAAAAATTGAAATCGATGGTGTGCGCATCGCCACAGTACGCGGCTTGGGATATTGTCTGGAGAAGTTTTTTGTCGCTGCCTCGACGAACACCGCTGCCACCACCACACCAAAAACGATCAAGCATGATGGATGACGAAGGCGCAAAAGTAGCGATGGCATCGCAAGCGCCGGAGCATCTTGTTCGTAAAGATAACAACACCAATAGTCACAGCCAACCGCCAGAAAAAATCCAGCGCTCGCTTTTTGGTGAAATTCTCGATTGGATGCTGGCACCGCTGTTATTGCTCTGGCCTATGAGCATCGCCATCACGTATCTGGTCGCCAAATCGATTGCCAATCAACCGTTTGACCGGGCGCTGGAAGACAATGTGCTGGTACTATCACAGCAAGTCAAAGAAGTCGATGGCAAAGTCGTCACGCAATTATCTAACCCTGCCCGCGACATTTTGCGTGCAGATGATTTGGATAGTATTTACTTCCAGATCAAAAATAGCAAAGGCGATCTGATCGATGGTGATAAAGATTTGCCCATGCCAGCCGAAGATGACCGCCCTACCCCCGGCACTGTACAAATCAGAAATGAATACTTGCACGGCATCGATATTCGGGTCGCATATAGCTACATTAATCTGAACAAAGTTAATAGATCTGGGCAAGCAGCGCTGCCTTCAAGCCAAGTACAAGAATCCCAATTAGTCTTAGTACAAGTTGCGGAGACCTTAGAAAAACGTGCCGTACTTGCAAATGAAATTATCAAAGGCGTGATCCTGCCGCAATTTATTATCTTGCCGATAGCACTTGCCTTAGTCTGGTTTGCTTTGAGTCGCGGACTATCGCCGCTAGCCGAATTACAACATAGAATACGCGCCAGGCGCCCCGACGATCTTAGTCCGATAGACTCGCGCCACGTACCGGAAGAAATCACACCTCTGGTGCGCTCACTCAATGAGATGTTAGAACGTTTAGCACAAACTATCGTCATCCAAAAACGCTTTATCGCTGATGCAGCACATCAGATGAAAACTCCACTGGCTGGTATGCGCATGCAATCTGAGTTAGCCTTGCGCCAGACCGATCAGACAGAAATCCATCGCTCACTTTTGCAGCTAGCTAAAAGTTCGGAAGCGGCTACCCGCCTGATCAACCAACTGCTGACTTTAGCAAGGGCAGAAAATCAAACGCCAGCCACTAAACCCTTAGAGTCGATTGAGCTCTGTGAGCTGGTACGCAGCACCGTACATGACTGGATACAGACCTCGTTCTCTTATGAAATTGATCTGGGATTAGAGCAACCGGATTTTCCTGTTTTTATATTTGGTAGTCCGCTAATGCTGCGCGAGTTATTAAGTAATCTGATTGATAACGCGATTCGCTATACACCAAAAGGTTTAAGCGTCACCGTCAGAATCCGGGTGAGTGAAGAGCAGGCGCTGGCGATATTGGAAGTGGAAGACAATGGACCCGGGATTCCAGTATCAGAACATGAGCATGTGTTTGAACGCTTCTATCGTATTCTGGATAACAATGTACAAGGCAGCGGATTAGGGCTTTCTATCGTGCGCGAAATTGCTCAGCAACATAATGCGCCTATCGACATTATGGCGAATCCACGCAATCAAAATCCTCATTATCCAGGCTGTATATTCCGGGTGTCATTTCAGATGAATCCACATGCAAGTTTACGTGGGGATATTAGCTAGCTTAATAGCTTAATAGCAGCTCAATTTTAGAATCCCTCAACAAATATTATTTAGAGACCTGAAAACCTTGATATGGAAGCAGATAAAAGTATCAGTGCACTGGATAAATCAAAAGCTACTGCGGCCACTCACTGGCGGCGCAGCAGATACCTCACTGCATTTTTACTGACAAGCTGGTTTTTTTTGACATTTGGCATTCTGTTTTTTGCCAGAGAATTATCTGCCTATACTTTTTTTGGATGGCCATTTTCTTTTTATATGGCAGCGCAAGGATTGACCTTATTTTACGTGGCGCTGCTGGCTATCTTCTCACTGTGGATGCGTAAAATTGAAGACGCTTACCATACCGAAATTTCAGAAAAAAATCCTAACCTATCTCAAATAAAGGATAGTAACTTAAAGGATATCCGCTAATGGCACAGGCTGGATTTTCTAAACGACTAACGCGCTATTACGCCTGGTACACGCTGCTGTTCATCCTTTTTTTGATCAGCCTTGCGGTACTGGAAAAAGAAGGTGTACCCCGTACCTGGATAGGTTATCTGTTCATGTTCTCTACCATCGTGATTTACGCTGGTATTGGCGTCATGAGCCGCACCTCGGATATTTCTGAATACTATGTCGCTGGCCGGCGTGTACCGGCTGTTTTTAATGGGATGGCAACGGCGGCAGACTGGATGTCGGCAGCCAGTTTTTTAAGTCTTGCGGGCGGCTTATATTTACAGGGCTTTGATGGTCTTGCCTACATCATTGGCTGGACCGGTGGTTTTTGTCTGGTTGCGTTGTTAATCGCACCTTATATACGCAAATTTGGGCAGTACAGTATTGCGGATTTTTTAGGCACCCGTTATGCCGGCGCGAATGGTAGCAATATCGTGCGCGTCCTAGCCGTGATTGCGACGATCTTTATTTCATTCACCTACGTCGTTGCGCAGATTTATGGTGTTGGTTTGATCACCTCGCGCTTTACCGGTGTGGATTTTTCTATCGGCATTTTTTTAGGCCTGGCGAGTATTCTGGTCTGCTCTTTTTTGGGTGGTATGCGGGCAGTGACATGGACCCAGGTTGCGCAATACATCATCATCATTATTGCGTACATGATCCCGGTCACGTGGTTGTCAGCGAAGCATGCTCAAACACAGACCCAGATGCCGATCCCACAAATTGCCTACGGTTCCAAACTATCGCAATTAAGCGCTAAAGAAAAACTGTTTGCGAATGATCCGAAAGAACAAGAAGTCCGGGCTATTTTTAAACAACGCGCTGAGGTATTCCAGCAAAAAATCCAGCATCTGCCTGCCTCATGGGAAGAGGGGCGATTGAAATTACAGCACCAGCTAGATGAGCTTAAATCTGGCAATGCCTCACTGATAGAAATCAAAGCAGCAGCACGGGTATTAAGCAATTACCCTAAAACACCGCAAGAGGCGCAGCTGCGATGGACTGACGCCAAGAGTGCCAATCTGGCACGTGCAGAACCCAGCGTCACTACTTACATGCCGTATGCCGCAAAAGATAAAAACGAATCTGACATCAAGCGTAATAATTTTTTGGCCTTAGTATTTTGTCTGATGATGGGTACTGCGGCCTTGCCCCATGTACTAATTCGTTACTACACTACGCCATCAGTGCGAGAGAGCCGTGAGTCGGTCTTCTGGTCACTATTTTTTATCATGCTGTTGTACATCACGATCCCCGCTCTGGCGATTTTAGTGAAGTACGATATTTATACCTCACTGGTCGGTACCGAATTTTCTAAATTGCCATCATGGGTCACCTATTGGGCCAGCATCGACAAACTTAATCCTCTGGTGAATATTACTGATATCAACCACGACGGCATTGTCCAGCTGGCAGAGATTGCGATTGATGGTGACATCGTTGTGCTCGCAACACCTGAGATTGCAGGTTTGCCTTATGTCATTTCCGGCCTGGTTGCCGCAGGTGGTCTGGCAGCTGCTTTATCGACTGCGGACGGTTTGCTGCTGACGATTTCTAATTCGCTGTCGCACGACATTTATTACAAAATTGTTGACCCCAATGCGTCGACGCAAAAGCGGGTGACTATTTCTAAACTACTATTATTGGTGGTGGCGCTAGTCGCTGCTTATGTGGCATCGCTTAAGCCTGCAGATATTTTATCGTTAGTCGGTGCGGCATTTTCACTGGCGGCATCTACCCTGTTCCCTGCACTGGTATTGGGCATCTTTTGGAAACGTGCGAACCAACAAGGTGCCATTGTTGGTATCAGCGTCGGTTTTATTGTGTGTGTTTATTACATGCTCAACACACATCCACTATTCGGTGGTAGTGTATTAAATCAATGGTGGCATATTGCTCCGATTTCGGCCGGGGTTTTTGGTGTGCCGGCAGGAATCATCAGCATGGTACTGGTCAGCCTGATGACACCTGCACCAGATCCTCGCACTGTGGATTTAATTGACTATATTCGTGCCCCTGATGTTTGATTAAGGTTTGATCTAGGTTTGGTCTAGCTTTGAGCCAAAGACGACGTAACCTGAAGCATGTTTTGCAATGCAAAAAATACACTGGCATAGTTCTTGATAGTAGAAACTGAAACTATAGTAAAAACTCAAATAACAGCGAAACCACATCATGGCAAAATTTTTTAATGAAATGGCTGCTGATGGCATAGAGTCAGCAAGCTCAGCAGCTAGCTCGGCAGCAAATATAGAAAATCACATCCGTGATCACTACCGCGAATTTAATACCTGGTTAAAGCAGCAATCTCCAGAGACCATACAACGTAAGCGTGCAGAAGCTGATCTGACATTCCGTCGCGTCGGCATTACCTTTGCAGTGTATGGCGACGATGCCGGTACCGAACGCCTGATCCCCTTTGACATTATTCCCCGCATTATTCCTGCTAGCGAATGGTCACATTTGCAAACTGGTCTGGTACAGCGCGTCAAAGCCTTGAATATGTTTATTCATGATATTTATCACGACCAAAACATCATCAAGGCGGGCATTATTCCCGCTGAACAAATTTATAAAAATGCGCAATACCGGCCAGAGATGCAAGGCATTTCGGTCGCCTCAGATATCTATGCCCATATCGCAGGTGTCGATATTGTACGCGCCGGTGCCGGTGAGTTTTATGTGCTGGAAGATAATCTGCGCGTACCGTCTGGCGTGTCCTACATGTTGGAAGATCGCAAGATGATGATGCGACTTTTCCCGGAATTATTTGCCCGTAACAAAATTGCGCCGGTCGATCATTACCCTGATATGTTGCTGGACAATTTACGTTCGGTTGCACCGGTCGGTGTTAATGACCCGACGATCGTCGTGATGACACCAGGGATGTATAACTCCGCCTATTTTGAACATGCATTTTTAGCGCAGCAGATGGGCGTGGAACTGGTAGAAGGTAAAGATTTATTCGTCAACGATAATGCGGTATTTATGCGCACCACACGGGGACCTAAACGCGTCGATGTGATCTATCGCCGGGTGGATGATGACTTCCTCGATCCGCTGGCCTTCCGTCCAGATTCGTCACTGGGTGTGCCTGGTTTGTTGTCGGTGTATCGCGCTGGTCGTGTGACCTTGGCCAACGCAATCGGTACCGGTGTGGCAGATGATAAATCGATTTATCCGTTTGTACCGGACATGATTAAGTTCTATCTGACTGAGCAACCGATCCTGAACAATGTCCCGACTTACCAATGCCGCAAACCCGAAGATTTAGCCTATACCTTAGCGCATTTACCTGAGCTGGTTGTTAAAGAAGTACATGGCGCGGGTGGCTACGGTATGTTGGTAGGACCTGCATCGACCAAAGCGCAAATTGAGGATTTCCGCCAGCGTCTGCTCGCCAAACCTGACGGCTATATCGCACAACCGACGCTGGCATTATCGGCTTGTCCGACTTATGTTGAGAGTGGCATCGCACCACGCCATATTGATTTACGTCCGTTTGTATTGTCCGGCAAAACCATCTCGATGGTACCTGGCGGTTTAACCCGTGTGGCTTTACAAGAAGGTTCGCTGGTGGTCAATTCATCGCAGGGCGGCGGGACAAAAGATACCTGGATACTAGAAAAATAGTTTCCTTATTCGCTTGCTGATATCAGACCGGATCAAGTCCGGTCATATGCCAAAATAACCTTCCGCGCTGGAGAAAATTTATGCTGAGCCGCACCGCTGATCACTTATTCTGGATGGCACGCTATACAGAACGCGCCGAAAATACTGCCCGTATGCTAGATGTAAATATTCAAACATCAATGCTCCCGCAATCGACTGAAAGCGCAGAGCAAGGCTGGCGTGCGATGCTGGGCATTTCGGAATTACAGTCTGCATTTGATAAAAAGTACGGTGTACTCAATGCGAAAGACGTCCTCGATTTTATGGTGCGCGACCCGGATAATCCGTCGTCCATTGCAGCCTGTCTGACCGAAGCACGTGAAAACGCCCGCGCCGTTCGTGGCACGCTAACTACCGAGGTATGGGAGACCCAGAACGCAACCTGGCTGGATATGCAGCAACACCTGAACAGCGGCGTGCTGGAAAACGACCCTAGCCAGTTTTTTGAATGGGTCAAATACCGCTCACATCTGTCCCGTGGTGTGACGCTGGGCACCATGTTGAAAGATGAGGCAATCCACTTCATCCGTCTGGGTACTTTTTTAGAACGTGCCGATAACACTGCGCGTATTTTAGATGTGAAGTTCCATGGTGCCAAAGAAGCAGGCATTAGTGAAAAAGCCACTCAAAGAGATTTTTATTATTGGGCAGCTTTATTGCGTTCAGTCTCAGGTTTTGAAATTTATCGTAAGGTATATCGTGACGTTATCACGCCAGAGCGCGTGGCAGAGCTGCTGATATTGCGTGGGGACATGCCACGTTCTTTACTGGCCTGCATGGACGAGGTGGTACAAAACCTGAAGCAAGTCAGCAATGATGTGTCGTCCGATACCGAACGCTTTGCCGGCAAGCTACATGCAGAACTGCAATTTGCCTGCATTGAAGACATTCTGGAAGCTGGCTTGCATGAAACGCTGACGGAATTTTTGCAAAGGATTTTTGAACTGGGCAATCGTGTCAGCCGTAATTTCCTGGTGCCGCTTGCCGCGTAATCTACCAACGATAAAGAATCAAAAAATATACTCCATGGTAGTAATTTTAGATAGTCCAGAAAATATATGGACAATCGACCGATTATGTAAAAAATAAGTGGGAGTATATTAAATGGGAGTACATTAATACAGCATGAAACTCTCCATCAGACACGAGACCATCTACCGCTATACCGCGCCTTTGGCTTATACCATACAGCAACTTCGTCTTACACCAAGGGAAGAGTTACAACAGCACGCTCTGTCCTGGCACATTACTACTTCGGGCCAGCGTCACTCCTACACCGATGCGTACGGCAACCTGTCGCATATGCTGACCATCACCGGTCAGCACGATGCTTTGTCCATCGTCGCACAAGGTTTGGTCGAAACAATCTACCCATACCAAGGTCGTTTGAACGCAATCGAAACCTTGTCGCCGCTGATTTTTTCTGTTGCCACCCGCTTGACCGAACCGACACCACAAATTATGGATTTCGCCGCCAGTAGTTTTGCGGGAAATTTTGCAGGAAAAACATTCAATACGCACGGGAAAACTAAAACCCCTGATGCACTCAAATTAGCTGAGCTTATTTTTGGTGCAATCGAGTATCAAAGCGGTGCGACACAAGTGACAACCAGCGCAGACGATGCGCTAAGTCTGGGGCGCGGCGTTTGTCAGGATCATGCACATCTGTTTTTAGCCTGCTGCCATGCTCACAGTATTCCTGCGCGCTATGTTTCTGGCTATATTGATCCCGGCACCAGCAGCCATGCAGAAAGTCATGCCTGGGTAGATGTATGGGTGGAAGACAGTGATTTTTCTGGCTGGGTCAGTATTGATGTCACGCATGCACGTTTGATGACCGATGCTTATTGCCGTCTGGCAGTCGGACGCGATTATGATTCCGCTGCGCCTATCCGTGGCGTGCGACGCGGCGGTGGAGAAGAAATGTTGGACGTCAATGTACAAGTTATACCAGTTCAACAATAAGTACCGGGCTCAGGACTTGCGCAGTTGGGCAGTTTTGCGTAAGTCCTAAGAAACCGTTGGCAATTCACAAACGGATTACACACTATCTGACAATCAAGCGGCATTCCATAGGCACTTAAGAGCCCTAAATCAGCTAAACCATTTTGCCTTAAGGTAAAATATGGTTTTAGTTTATTGGCTTGTAACAATGACATATTGTGTTGGCATGCGCCTGGATGCTGGGCTAGTTTTTCTCTCTGACTCTCGTACTAATGCGGGTGTGGATCAAGTTGGTACGTTCCGTAAAATGAGCGTATTTGAAAACCCGGGCGACCGCATGATGGTCTTGATGACCGCAGGCAATCTCTCTATTTCCCAATCGATACGGCAATTAGTCGCAGAACACGTGTGTGTTGATGGCAGCACGATCTGGAATGCGCCCAACATGTACGAAGCTGCCCGTATCGTCGGTGAAGCGGTGCGCACAGTGCATAAACGCGACGCACAATCCCTGTCGGAATTTGGTATCGATTTTAATGTCAGCCTGATCTTTGGTGGACAAATCAAAGGCGAACGTTGCCGCTTGTTTCAGATTTATTCTGCCGGTAATTTTATTGAATCGCATAATGAAAATACTTACTTCCAGATTGGCGAAGCCAAGTACGGCAAACCGATTATTGATCGGGTAGTCAATCCATTGACGCCGCTGGACGAAGCCGCAAAATGTGCGCTGATCTCGATGGACTCTACTTTGCGTTCCAATGTATCCGTCGGCTTGCCGTTAGATATGCTGGTGTACGAAACCGATCGTCTGGCCGTCACCCGCTTCGTCACGATTGATGAAAAAAATCAATACTTCCAGATGATACGCAGTACCTGGGGCGAGCAACTCAAACACGTATTTGAAGGCATCGACGATCCGATTTGGGACGCAGCACCGGACGCCACCATGAACGTGCTGTCCTCTACCAATATGAATAGCAAACCAGTGCGTATTGCCCTGCCGCCGACGATTGCTCCCGTTGTTTTGGATGTGGCACCTTTACAATCGCTGGCGCAAGAGTTCAACCAGACTCAGCATTAAGCTACATATTGATACGAGCTAAGTTGTACTAAAGCGCAACTTACGATCAATAGATCGATCAAAAAAGCGCTCAACAGATCAACTAACAGATAGCCCAACAAAACGACCAGCAAAAGCTGGCCTTTTTATCGACTTATTAGTCTATTGTTTTATGCGCCAATCGCAATCAGCGGCATGATCTTGTACCATCCCAATCGCTTGCATGTAGGCATAAATAATCGTCGAGCCAACAAACTTAAAACCGCGTTTAATCAAATCTTTTGATATCCGGTCAGACAGTTCAGTTTTAATAATACGTTCACCGCTATTGTGGATCGGCTTGCCATTCACATACGCCCACAAATATGTATCTAAACTGCCGACCTCATCACATAAACGCAAATAGGCATTCGCATTGGTAATCGCCGCAGCCACCTTCAGGCGATTACGTACTATCCCCGCATTTGTCAGCAAACTCGCTACTTTGTCCGCATCATATACAGCGATTTTTTTTGCATCCCAATCATCAAAGGCAAGGCGATAATTCTCACGCTTGTTGAGGATCGTTTCCCAACTCAAACCCGCCTGCGCCCCCTCCAGATTCAGCATTTCAAACAAACGCCGCTCATCATGACAAGGTACGCCCCACTCCTGATCGTGGTACGCCAGATAAAGAGGATTGGCTGGATTAGCCCAGGGGCAGCGTTGTGGAACGACAGATTGAGTGTGCATTGTATTGAGTTAAGCGTTTTAAGAAGCTCTATTCTGCACCATGCTAAGACGACAGATAAAATAATTGTAAGGTTTTAGAAACGGATACGACTCAGAAATAACGAGGACATAAAAAGATGATGTCTCTACGAGATCGTGAACCGATTAAATGATGAATCTACCTAAAGCAAACCTTTAAACTACGTACTCAAGTGCATTACGATCAGGCCTTGCTACGCATTATTGTAAGTATTAAATCTTTACCAGTACCAATTAAGGATTTTTAGAAATCTCTTATCTCATACCTACTGCAAGAATTGACCGACAAGGTGAAAAATGAATAGACGAAAATTTATGCAAACAGCCGCAATGGGCAGTATCGCCTTGAGCAGTTCTGCATTGTTTGCACAAGACAAAAAAGAACCACCGACCTTTACGATGCAGGGGACCGATGTCAATGGCAAAGCGTTTCAGCTGAGCGATCTTATGGGGCAAACGGTATTAGTCAGCTTTTTTACCAGTGGTTGTAACCTATGCACCCGGGATCTCAAGCTGATGCGTGAATTTTATGTAGGCAATGCCCGTCGAAAATTTGTTCTGCTCGGTATCAATATTGGTCAGGATAAGGGCGACTTTGAGACCTACAATCGACTGGTATCGCTCGCTATCCCAAAAGAACAACGCTTCCCCACGGTTTGGCGCAATGCGCCCGGTCATAAGGACAATTTTGGCACTATCGTCAAACAACCCACCCACTTTGTTCTGAATGCGCAAAACCAGTTTATTTTTAAACGAGAAGGTACGTTTCAGCCCGACGACTGGGACAATCTCTGGTTATCTTTGAGCTGAGAGCGGCGCAGTGTATTTATGCTTGCAGGGTCGGCGCTGTATTAACGGATGTTTCAACTGCTGAGGCTTCGCGTTCTGCTTTCGCACGCAGTACTGCAAAGCGCCAGCGCAATAAGCCAATCGCATATCCGATGTAGTAACTTGCCAGCACCCCAAATACTACTAGCGTGAGCGGGCTGCCAGCAAAACTCAGGGGGTCTTGTGTTTCTACCG
Source organism: Undibacterium sp. (assembly GCA_025352365.1). Lineage (GTDB taxonomy): Bacteria > Pseudomonadota > Gammaproteobacteria > Burkholderiales > Burkholderiaceae_D > Undibacterium. The sequence goes on from JANXTO010000160.1 coordinate 13,612, forward strand.
GATTCAGTACATAGACCTCCAGCATACGATATACAATCCGGCAAAAAAACAGCAGCGATAAGGCAATACCAAGATGCGCATTGGGCGTATAAAACAAGCCTTGCGGCGTAGGTTCGAACAGAGTTTTTTTCAAGCCGTAAACAGCCAGCCCTGCGCCGATTACAAGACCACCAAGCAAATACGACAGACGGTCAATATGCTCACGCGCCAGAAAGCCCAACGCAACTAATATCAATGGAAAAATCACTAAAGTAATCCATGGGCGTATTTTAGATAAGCGCTGGCGACCCACTAATTTACGAACCCGCGCGTACATGCGCCAGGCCATTAAGGGCAATAAAATAACCAGGGTAATCGTAGATGGATGAGGAGCTGGCATCAGGAATCTCGTTTCGAATCTCGTTTGAGTGTCTAGGTTGATATCAAAATATGCCAATGGCAAATAATGACAAATAAAGTACAAACTATTATCCTGCAATACATTGATCCGTCGTCAAATGCGCTTGTATCGAAATGTGTCCGGCACTAGAAAAACGTCGTCAGATTACGCATCTAAAATAAAGACATATTTACTACAGCCAGGCTATTTTTTATACAACACATCAGTAATTCATCAGCCTCCAAACCATATTCACTACGCTGCTCTACGCTAGCAAGTACAAATCCTAAACGTTCCAGTAATCGATACGACCGGACATTATCTCGTTTGAGTATTGCAAAATATTCGTTTATCTGATCGTACTCAGTCAGATGCGCCATCATCGCAGTAACCGACTGAGTAGCAAGACCGCGCCCCCAATAAGCACTGGACAACTCATACGCCACAAAGACTCGTCGATCCGGGTAGATGGTAGCTTGCACATATCCTATCAATTCAGAAGTCGGTAAGCGAATCACCCAGTTTAGCCATTGCTGCTGCCCATCTGGTGAAAGTCTCGCCTCCAGCCTGGCATATCGAGCCCGCAACCAATCCAGCGATGCCGGCGGCCCATTCTCAAATTCATATATTGCAGGATCACTGAGGACAATCCACATCTCCTCTGCATGCGCGACTACCTGAGGTTCTAAGACAAGAGCGGCGGCTTGAATCGTTTGCACAGATCGCGCACTCAATTCAAGGACGAACAAACTCAAACTTATTGCGGAAAGTACTCGTGCCGTCCGCACTCACCTCATCTTTAGACAACTTAAAAACGCCAGCAGAAAGTTCAAGGATATAACGATCCAGCTTATCGCCATCCTTGCGTTCAAATAAAATTTTCCGGCCAGATCCATCCACAATATTGGAGGTGATGCGTCCGACCGATACAGATTTTTCAGAAGATCCGGAAGCCCAGGCAATTTCGTTTTTAAGAAAATCAAAATTCATTCGTTCATAAGAGAATACCGTCTTGGACGGACCATCATCAAACACATAATGCAGCACCAGCTCATTTGGCGCGCCCAAGGCAATAAACAAACGCGTCGGCAACGTCACCAAGCGATCCGGCTTGCTGTAATCGCGATAAGTCAGAGCACCTTTCCACTCACCCTGTACCGCCGACAAAGCAGCATCCGGCTTGGGATCATACAAAGCAAAAGCGGAGGCAGAAAATAAACAAAACAATAAACCAAGCGTTGTACGACGTTTCATAATGATGGCTCCGGAGGAATTTACAGTTTTAACACTTACTGTATATCAGGAATTTATTGGTGAACAAAGTTCGATCAGCGATCCTTCTTTGGAGCGAACATAAGCAACAATTTGCCCCCAAGGTTTTTGCGCCGGCTCTTTGATCGGTACTGCACCAGCGCTGACTGCCTTTGTATATGCAGCCGCCACATCCTCAGTCACGAATGCGAGTTCAACACCGAAAGGTACAACATCCGGATCAGCTTTTTGATAATGCCCACCCAAGTTCGTCTCGCCCATTGCATGCGATGCGAATGCTAAGACAGTATCGCCGGTTTCCAGTTCGCCATATTCACCAGACTCATGCAAATAGCGTGTCTCAAAACCAAATGCTTGGCGATAAAAATTGAGCGTATCCGAAACAGACCTGACGTAAACGATGGTGTAAGCAAATTTCATAACGTATTTTCCAAAAGTAGTTTTCATAGTTATCTAAGATGACAAAAGAACATACAAAGTGTTTTACCATTGATTTTAATTAAGGTTAACAATACTGTATTTTTGATCAGTGTTCAAGAAAGGAGTAGTGTCCTTTTACCAGCGCTCAGCAACAGAAGAAATCTTGATATCGAATCAATTATTGACCGCGAACAGAAGTCGAAAAGAACATGAAAACAAGCCGGCATCCCAAAGCCAATTTGCACAAAACCTCACTCTGTGTTCTAATTTGCAACCAAGTTGCACTATCTGCATACTTACTGCATACCATTGTCTGATTCGAGGCTCAAAATTCACTCCACGTTGTCATCCATTCTTGTTGCCACCACCATAGCTGGCGTACTAAGCATTACTGCTGCGGCAATTTTTTCTTTCTCATTATTGTCCAAAGTCGTTGAGCGCATGGTTAGTTTGTCGGTTGGTATCATGCTATCTACGTCCTTATTGCATGCGTTGCCAGAAGCGTTTGAATCTGGTGCCGATCCACGCACCTTGTTTGCGTGCTTACTCGGGGGTTTGCTGGCGTTTTTTTTGCTAGAAAAATTGGCTATTCTGCGTCACTCGCATCATCACGAAGGCGATGGACATCACCATGAGCATGGTCATGATGCTCATGAAGCAGGTAAAGCGGGCTGGATGATTCTGGTCGGTGATGGCTTGCATAATTTTACTGATGGGATATTGATTGCTGCAGCTTTTTTAGCAGATCCCAAACTGGGTTTGGTGACAGGCCTAGCAATTATTGCGCATGAGATCCCGCAAGAGATCGGCGATTTTATCGTGTTGCTCAATGCCGGTTTTTCACGCGCACGCGCCTACATATACAACTTACTTTGTAGCTTGATGGCAGTCATTGGCGGAGTGCTAGGCTTTTATACCTTAGGTAGTGCCAGTAACTTAATTCCCTACGTACTGGTGTTGGCCTCCTCAGGTTTTATCTATATTGCATTAAGTGACTTAATGCCGCAAATGCAGCGCCGTGCCAGCTTGCGCGAAACAATTCCACAAATTATTCTGATCGCGCTGGGCGTGGTGCTGGTACTACTTGTGACGCAGCACCGGGCTTAATTTTTTTGGATATCATGAGTAGCGTTGTAGACTAATGCTTCAGACGATCATGGTAAACAAAGGAATAACATGGCACAAAAAATTGCAGGCTATGGCTGGTTGCCCGACTTGCCAGACCATCGTGATCATCCATTAGATCTTCCCGCTGATTATCTGCATCAACTCCCGGGTAAAACTGATCTGCGTCCTCACTGCCCCAGTGTATTTAATCAAGGTGACAGAATAGGTAGTTGTACCGCCAATGCTGTCTGTAATGCCTTCCGTTTTAATCTGGTGAAACAGGGTATACAGCGGCCTTTTATGCCGTCACGTCTATTTGTCCACTACAACGCACGTGTGATGATCGGTACTGAGCGGCAAAATCATGGGGCGCAAATCCGTGATGCCATTAAAAGTGTTGCCAAGCAGGGAATCTGTCGTGAAAGTAACTGGCCGTATATCGCCAAAAAATATGCGCTGACACCTCCACGCGCAGCCTATGTAGAGGCGCTGCAACATCAGGCGATCCGTTATCAGCGCCTGCAACAAAAACCCGACCATTTAAAAATTTGTCTGGCAACAGGGCATCCGTTTGTGTTCGGTATCACACTGTACGATGGATTTGAATCTGAGAAAATGACGCAGCACGGCGTGTTAGCGATGCCCAAAAAAAATGAAGGTCTGGTAGGCGGTCACTCAGTACTGGCAGTCGGTTATGACGATAAATCCGAACGTTTTATTGTGATGAACTCTTGGGGCGATGCGTGGGGCAAAAAGGGATTTTTTACTGTGCCTTATGCGTATTTGTTAGAACCCAACCTGGCGGCAGATTTTTGGACGATACGTGCAGTTGAAGGATAATCTTGGCCTTATTGAAGATACTTCTGACGAGTATATTTTATATCACCCAATTATTATCTCACTTTTAAGACAATTTAATTCAACATTAAAGGTAGTATATGATAGTTTGGTCTATTCCCCTCAACAGAACTTTTACTAATTTAAATGAAAACTTTTCATTGTGATAAATGTAGCCAACAAGTATTTTTCGAAAACACTTTGTGTGGTGCTTGTGGGAGCATGCTGGGTTATCAGCCAGAGATTCGGGCGATAAGCAGCTTTGAGCCATCGGACAACGGTTATTGGCGCAGTTTAAATCCGGTCAATGCAGGGCGCGTTTTTAAGCAATGCAGTAACTATGCAAATCAACATGTCTGTAACTGGATGCTGGATCTGGACGATGCCCATGACTTGTGTGCGTCGTGCCAATTAACGGTTGTGATACCGACATTGGGGAGCGAAAAAAATCACTTGTTTTGGCAGCGACTGGAGTCCGCCAAACGCCGGCTTTTATACTCACTCTGGTTTCTCGGTTTAAAGCCGGTATCTAAAGAGGAAAATGAAGAAACCGGCCTAGCATTCCAATTTTTGGAAGACGAGAGTGGTAGCGAAAAAATCCTGACCGGGCACGACGACGGATTAATCACTTTAAACATTGCAGAAGCAGACCCTGCCAAACGCGAGAGAACGCGCGAGCAAATGCATGAGCGTTATCGCACTCTGCTGGGTCATTTCCGGCATGAGAGTGGACATTATTATTTTGACCGGCTGATCGCTGGCAGTCTCTGGGTTGAGGGCTTCCGCCAACTGTTTGGCGACGAGCGGCAGGATTACAGCGAATGTCTAAAATCGCATTACGCCAACGGTGCGCCCATCAATTGGGAGCAATCTTTTATTAGCAGTTATGCCGCATCGCATCCATGGGAAGATTGGGCAGAAACCTGGGCACATTACTTGCACATGATCGATACGCTCGAGACCGCACATGCCTGTGGACTATCACTCAACCCACACAATGTCCGAGAGCCGGGCATGGTAATCAGCGCGTCGCCGATGAAGATCGATGCTTTTGAGGAAATTATTAAGGACTGGTTTGCACTCACCTATGTGCTGAACAGCCTTCAACGTAGTGTCGGCATGCCAGACTCTTACCCATTCACCTTACCAGTACCCGTCCAGGAAAAGCTACATTTTATCCATCGCGTGGTATTAGGTTATGCAAAACCAGAGCGCCAGGGAATGATGCAGCAGCAAACGCAAACAAGCTAATTAGATCGAGCTTGATCGGAGCTGGAGCGTTAAATATAGTTTCTGAGGAATCTGACAACAATATACTCCCATCATGTATATTTAAGCTATCCACGTATTAATTGGACAGCAGGCTGATTTTAAATAATTTAACCGGGAGTATATTGAGAAATACTGGTTTGCTCGCCGTTTTTGTGTAGCTAGTTTGTTCCTGCTTGCATCCAGATCTAAGGAAGACTCTAGTCCTGACTTATGAACCATTGCCCGTAACATACGGCCGCGCAGGCTCTGCACACCACTCGCTCCACGATCCCGGATATAAAGCAGCGCCCGGCAAACCCGCGATTTCCAAAGCTAACAAATTGTGGCAGGCCGTCACGCCTGATCCACATTGCATAATCGCCTTG
>JANXTO010000161.1 GCA_025352365.1 Undibacterium sp.
CAAGGCGATTATGCAATGTGGATCAGGCGTGACGGCCTGCCACAATTTGTTAGCTTTGGAAATCGCGGGTTTGCCGGGCGCTGCTTTATATCCGGGATCGTGGAGCGAGTGGTGTGCAGAGCCTGCGCGGCCGTATGTTACCGGTGACGCAGGATAAGTATTTTTAGGATGATATATAAGATACTCCCCTTAAAAAAAGTATAAATAGCCTTATTGTCCAATGATTATATGGGCAGTCTAACTATACTTAATGGGAGTATATTTTCATATGGACGCTGATCGTGTCGGAATAATCCACGCTCAGCCTTCTACTGCCCGAATAGTCCAAAAATCTGCCGCCAGGTTGTGTTCCAGCAAATATGCATAAGGCACAGTAAAAAATCCTTGCTTGCCCCAGTCTGCACCCCACGAGTTCATAACCGTGAAGCGTTCTGTTTTATCGTCATAACCGACCGCCAATACCGAATGTCCGCCAACTAGCCCCTCATCTTTTTTTGGTATTTCCAGTACGCCGTGCGCTGCCATTTTGTCCGATTCAAATCCCTCGTATAGAGTGATGCCGAACACAAATGGATGACCTGTTGCCAGACATACTTTCAGGTGATCGAGTGTTTGTTGCAGACGCTGATAGCTGATCGCCTGATGTTCCAGCGCCTCCACATATGCGGCGCGTGGCGGTTTTAAAGCATATTTTTTTGCGATGTACGGCCAGCTGCTTTCACGACAAATACCCTGTTTAGCGACACTCTTAATTGCATCGCGGATTTGTGCGCCATGGTTTTGCCGCTGCGTCCCTATCATCACGCGAGCATTGTAATGAACGAATAAACGCGATGGCATAAACGGGCGTTGTATGCCTTGTTTGATCAGATTAAAGCGGAAGGCACTGCAGACAGCGTTAGAGGTACAACTACCGATACGATCACCTTGATTAAAAACACTGGGGCAGTGTGGGCGCAGATCGATTTTGCTTGGTAACCGGGGCAGATAATTCGGCGGGACATCAAAGCGATGATCACGATGATCAGGTAAGTCGGGCAACCAACCATAACCTACAATTTTTTGTACCATGTTATTCCTTTTCTCTATCATGATTGCCAGAGATATCAGTCTACAACGATACTCAGCACATAGAAAAAATTAAACCCGGTGTTGTGTCACAAACAGCACCAGCACTACGCCTAACGCGATCAGAATAATTTGCGGAATCGTTTCACGCAAGGTCGCGCGACGCTGCATCTGTGGCATTAAATCACTCAATGCAATATAAATAAAACCGGATGATGCAAATACCAGCACGTACGGGATCAGGTTGCTCGCACTACCTAAAGTATAAAAGCCAAGTACGCCGCCAATCACCGCCATCAGACTGCATATCAGGTTATACATGTAGGCTCGCGCGCGCGAAAAACCGGCATTCAGCAACACAATAAAATCACCAATCTCTTGCGGAATTTCATGCGCAATAATCGCCAAGCCAGTGACTAGGCCTAGTTTAGGATCAGCTAAAAATGCGGCAGCGATCAGGATACCATCCGTAAAATTATGTAAGCCATCGCCTACCAAAATCATCCAGCCTGCCGTACCAGCCTCGTGCGCATCATGTCCATGCTCATGATGATGCCCATCACCTTCGTGATGGTGGGAGTGCCGCAGAATTGCAAATTTTTCCAGCAAAAAAAACGCCAGCAAGCCTCCCAGCAAGCACCCAAATAATGTTCGCGGATCAGCCCCAGATTCAAAAGCCTCCGGCAGTGCATGCAGTAAGGAGGTCGACAGCATAATGCCAACCGACAAACTGACCATACGCTCGACCATTTTAGATAAAAGCGAAAACGAAAAAATCGCCGCAGCAGTAATACTCAGCACACCGGCAATTGTGGTGGCAAAAAGAATAGATAACAACGTGGAATGAATTTTAAGCCTCGAATCAGACAATAATGCGCACAAGTGCAACTGGGTTGCAAATTAGAACACAGCGCGAGGATTTGTGCAAATGGAGTCGGAGCCAATTTTTTTATATCTCTTCATCCTAGTTCATACGTTACCTCAAAACGTAACTTGGAAAAAATTAGATTAACTATTAATGCCATACGTAGTTAAAGATCATTTGCATAGAAACGCACTAATTTTGCCTGCTATAGTGAAGCGATTTCCATAAAATCTGACCTAATAAGACAAAACATCAACACACTTCAGAAGAGGCATCATGAAATTTGCTTACACCATCGTCTACGTTAATTCCGTCCCTGATACGCTTAACTTTTATCTGCGAGCATTTGGTTTTGATACAAGGTATCTGCACGAATCAGGTGAGTATGGCGAACTAGAGACTGGGGCAACAGTGCTCGCCTTTGCATCACACGCAATGGGCGAGATGAACCTGGGTGGGCGTTATCAAAAAACCGACCCTGCTGCATTGCCTTTAGGCGTCGAGTTGGCATTTGTGACGGAAGATGTAAGTGCTGCTTATACCAAAGCAATTGATGCTGGCGCTGTCGCAATTAAAGAGCCGATGCAAAAACCGTGGGGGCAAACTGTTGCGTATGTTCGTTCTCAGGAAGGATCTTTAATTGAGCTTTGCTCACCGATCGGAGGTTGATTTTTTTGTAAATTGATGACGGACTTTGTACCTGATTTTGCAAAGGCATTAGCAAATACCGAGCGGTTACTTGCTGCGTGAGATTGTTGGGCCGTGCTGAGGCAGCAATATGGCAGCAGCCCAACTTATGACATGCAGCAATTCTAGCTAGAGAATTTCTATCGCCTAGCTCACACCATTCTCTTTAAACCAGGCAAGACAGCGCATCCAGCCATCTTTCGCATCTACTTCTACATAGCTTGGGCGGTAATCGGCGTGGAAAGCGTGACCTGAGTCGGCATAGACTTTGAAAGTGGATTTGCTGTTACCTTTACTCAAAGCAGCAGTCATTTGCGCGATGGACTCTTGGCTGATGCCCGTATCCTTTAATCCATATAAACCAAGGATCGGTGTTTTTAAGCCTGCCGCGATATCTACAGGATTAGTTGGAGACAGTGGTGATGGTTCGCCTACCAGGCGACCGTACCAGGCGACTCCAGCTTTGACATTAGGGTTGTGTGCAGAATACATC
>JANXTO010000169.1 GCA_025352365.1 Undibacterium sp.
TAATAAAATAGCCTATAATTTTGTTCTTCGAGATTGATTGCAGAATTAATTTTTGAAACAGTTTCGCCGACTTAGCTCATTTGGTAGAGCAGTTGACTTGTAATCATCAGGTGGCCAGTTCGATTCCGGCAGTCGGCACCAGTTAAAAACCCATCGTTAGCAATAACGGTGGTTTTTTGCTTTTCTGCACATAAAATTCCTGGCAGTGCTGAATGGGTTCGATTGGATTTGCTTGGTTTTATTGCTTGGTTTTATTTAGTCAGTGCTGGGTGAACTATTCTGTTCCTGACTTCATGCCGCTCCAGCGCGGTGCCAGTTCGGTCGCTATGCTAAACAGGTCTAATACTCTGGCGGTGGTGTGTTGCACCATCTCGTCAATGCTGACAGGTTTGTGATAAAAGCTGGGAAGCGGGGGGAAGATGATGCCGCCCATTTCTGTAACGGCGGTCATATTGCGCAAATGCGCCAGATTGAATGGGGTTTCCCGTACCATCAATACCAGTCGGCGGCGTTCTTTGAGGACGACATCGGCAGCGCGGGTGATCAGATTATCCGCCATGCCGTGGGCAACGGAGGCCAGAGTTTTCATCGAGCATGGTGCGATGACCATGCCGTCCGATTGAAACGAACCGCTAGCGATGCTGGCACCCACATCCCGCACGTTATGCACAACATCTGCCAGTGCTTCAACGTCTTTGCGACGCATGTCCAATTCTTGATGCAGCGTCAATGTACCAGCTTCAGAAATTAGTAGGTGGCTCTCTATCTGCGGCAAGTCTCGGATAGCTTGTAGCAAGCGCACGCCGTACACCGCGCCTGTGGCGCCAGTGATAGCGATAATCAGGCGTTGTGGTGTCGGCATAGTGGGCTGAGACGATGCTAAAGTAAATTAGGCTTTGATCAAGGCTTGCAGTTCGCCGTTTTCAAACATCTCGTTCATGATGTCGGAGCCGCCGATGAATTCGCCGTTGACGTATAACTGCGGTACGGTTGGCCAGTTGGAAAAATCTTTGATCCCTTGGCGTACAGCAGGGTCTTCTAGCACATTGATTGTGACCAGATTCGTTGCGCCGGAGGTTTTTAGTAATTGGATGGCACGTCCAGAAAAGCCGCACTGTGGAAATTGCGCAGTACCTTTCATGAACAGTACGATGGGATTTTGGGTTACGGTTTCTTTGATCCAGGCTTGAACGTCGCTCATGGCTATTCCTTGGTTAACAATATGGCGTCATTATAAAGGAAATAGGACTTCCGCAAAAATGCTCTACCTGTTAGCCCGAGTGGTTCTTTTATGTTAACCGTCTGAGGAATGGTGATTGGGGTGCGATCTTTTTGCTCGGGTAACGGTAAAAGGAAGTGTAGGTAAATAAATATACTCCCCTATTGTATATTTTAGTTGTCCATAGAAAGTATGGACAATCAACCTATTTCTGCGAAAAAATAGGGGAGTATGTTGTGCGTCGCCTCGTTTTTAACTAGGAACGCAGCTTGGCAAAAGCGGCTGCCATCGCGCTGCTGCCTGTGCTTGGCGCGGCTGGGGCTGGCGATCGCTGGCGATGTTGGTCCAGACGTTTGGCGTCATTACGATCTGCTTTTTGCTCCGGCGTGCTGCCTGGTTGTGGCGCAGAGTCGGTCAGACGCATGGTCAGCGCAATACGCTTGCGCTTTTCATCGACTTCCAGCACTTTTACTTTGACGACTTGTCCCGCTTTGACGACGGTGTGCGGGTCTTTAACGAAGGTGTTGGAGAGTGCCGAAATATGCACTAATCCATCTTGATGCACGCCAATATCGACAAACGCACCGAATGCGGCGACGTTGGTGACTACACCTTCTAATATCATGTCTGGACGCAGATCGCGGATTTCTTCGACGCCGTCTTTGAAGGTCGCTGTGGTGAATTCAGGGCGCGGATCACGGCCTGGTTTTTCCAGCTCTTTCAGAATATCGGTAATGGTCGGGATACCGAATTGTTCGTCTGCATATTTTGCAGGATTGAGTGATTTCAGCAAGCGTTCATCACCGATCACACCTGCAACATCCTTCTTGATATCCGCCAGAATTTTTTCCACCAATGGATAGGATTCAGGATGAACTGCTGATGCATCGAGTGGATTATTTCCGCCCATCACGCGCAAGAATCCAGCCGCTTGTTCAAATGTTTTATCACCCAGGCGCGGCACCGAGCGCAGATCGGCACGCGAGGTGAACATGCCTTTGGCATCACGATAATGTACGATACTTTGTGCCACTGACGACGATAAGCCCGACACACGTGCCAATAACGGCGCAGACGCTGTATTGACATCGACACCAACTGCATTGACGCAATCTTCCACTACCGCATCGAGCGAGCGGGCGAGTTGGGACTGACCGACATCATGCTGATACTGACCGACGCCTATCGACTTAGGGTCGATCTTCACCAGCTCTGCCAGCGGATCTTGTAAGCGACGTGCAATGGATACCGCGCCGCGAATGGACACATCTAAATCTGGCAATTCTTTGGACGCAAATTCAGAAGCGGAATACACCGATGCTCCGGCTTCTGACACCACGATTTTCGTCAGTTTGAGTTCAGGCTTTAGCTTGATTAAATCTTGCGCGAGCTTGTCGGTTTCGCGCGATGCAGTGCCGTTACCAATCGAGATGAGCGAGACATTATGTTTCGCCGCCAACTGCGCCAGTACATGCAGTGATCCATCCCAATCGTTACGCGGCTGATGCGGATAAATGGTGGCGTATTCCATGACCTTGCCAGTGGCATCAACGATCGCCACTTTGACGCCAGTACGCAGACCAGGATCTAGCCCCATGGTGGCGCGTGGGCCAGCCGGGGCGGCCAGCAACAAGGCTTTTAAGTTCAGCGCAAATACGTGGATCGCTTCGACTTCAGCCTTCTCGCGTAGATTGCCCATCAATTCGGTTTCCAGATGCATAAATACTTTGACACGCCAGCTCCAGCGCACCGTGTCGGCTAACCATTTGTCGGCGGGGCGACCGATGTTGCTGACGCCAAATTTAGTGGCGATACGGCTTTCGCAAGGATTGAGCGGCGCATCCCATTTTGGCTTTTCTTCTTCTGTATCCAGGCGCAAAGTGACCGTCAGCATTTCTTCGCGGCGTCCGCGGAACATCGCCAGGGCGCGGTGTGATGGAATGGTGCCCAAGGTTTCGGAGTAATCGAAATAGTCGGCAAACTTGGCGCCAGCTTCTTCCTTGCCTGAGACGACTTTAGATTCGACAATGCCGTGGTCCAGCAAGTATTCGCGGATCGCTTGCAATAAGGACGCATCTTCGGCAAAGCGTTCCATCAGAATCTGGCGCGCACCATCAAGCGCTGCCTTGGTATCGGCCACGCCTGGATTGTCGCCGTTGCTGGTGCTGAAGGGCGCTTTTAAATAGGCGGCAGCTTCCTGCTCTGGATTCTTGCCTGGGTCAGCCAGCAAAGCATCAGCCAAATCTTGCAAGCCAGCTTCAATCGCAATTTGTGCCTTGGTGCGGCGCTTAAGTTTGTACGGCAAATATAAATCTTCGAGCCGGGTTTTGTCTTCGGCATGCATGATTGCATCGAGCAGCACCGGGGTCATTTTGCCTTGTTCTTCAATCGAAGACATGATCGCAGAGCGACGGTCTTCGAGTTCGCGCAGGTAGCGCAGACGCTCTTCTAACAAGCGCAATTGGATATCGTCCAAACCGCCGGTCGCCTCTTTGCGGTAACGTGCAATAAAAGGCACGGTCGCGCCTTCATCCAGCAGGGCAATAGCAGCAGCCACTTGTACTGGTTTGGCGGCAAGTTCTAGGGCGAGACGTTGTTCGATGGAAGGCAGCATAAATAATGGTATGAGAGATAAACTCTGAGAATTAAAATCAAGTCGCAGATGATACGCGCTCTGTGTGATTGCACCAGTCTTGACATGGCGCTGTAGTCGCAGTAGTCAAGCTGATAATGTGAATAATATAGGGAGTATCTAAAAATAATCACGTATTGCCCAATTAAGATATGGACAATTCATTTTTATATGAATATACATATCACCAGTATATGCAGGTTTTATTTTTTGAATGAAGGCTATGAGCGGGCGACTTCAAGGTGCGAGCGGGGCAAAATCAAGGTTTTTTATATGCCGGATTGCCGGAAACCGATATTGGATATCGATGATAGTTTATCCGTGAGGCAAGTATTTGCTGTAAAACTGGGTAAATCATCGTTGCCTAATCCGAGCCGATCGGTATTTTAGGTATGATCATTCGATAATTTTGTTTAGCAAATTTAGTTTGCTTCTGCACAAGCTGCACCACATAAGTGGCGATGTGCCATATCATATTTTTGACGTCGCCCTAAACGCTTCTCTCAACGCCACGCTTTACAACAAGGTTTTACATGACCCAAGTTTTACTCGCAGATGATGATGTTGAATTAGTTGATATGCTCAAAGAATACCTGGAGCGTGAAGGCTATCTCATCACGACGGTACATGATGGCGAGCGAGCCGTTGCAGAAGCTTTAATGGGGGACTACGCCATTATGGTGCTGGACGTAATGATGCCGCGTATGAACGGGATTGAGGCTTTACGACGGATTCGTGCAGAAAGTCGTTTGCCCGTCTTGATGTTGACCGCTAAAGGTGATGATGTCGACCGCATTATCGGTCTGGAATTGGGCGCAGATGATTATGTCCCCAAGCCATGCACCCCGCGTGAATTGCTGGCGCGGATTCGTGCGATTTTGCGGCGTACACAAGTCGTTGCCGGCACCGAAGCGCAGGCGCATCCGCTGGTCATTGGTTCATTAACGATCTGGCAGGCGCAGCGTCGTGCCGACTGGGATGGTAAGCATCTGGATTTGACGAGCACAGAGTTCAGTTTATTGGAGGTGCTGGCAAAAAATGCTGGCCATACCGTCAGCAAAACGGATTTGTCAGAGCAAGGATTGGGTCGTCCGCTTGCGCGATTTGATCGTAACATTGATGTCCATATCAGCAGTATCCGCCAAAAATTTGGCCCTTTAATTGATGGACGTACGATCATTCAGACCGTCTATCGTCAAGGTTACTTGCTGACTAAGGAGTAGGCGGTGGGGCGTCTGTTCTGGAAATTTTTCTTTTTTATCTGGCTGGCGCAAGTCACGGGCATTGTCGGGATTGGCGTCACTTTATCGCTGCGACATCAAAGCGAACAAGCGATGCTCGCTGCGGGGATTCGTGAGCATATGCAGCAGCATATTGAAGCCGGGGCTAGTGCTAGTGCTGGCTCCGCTGCAGAATCGTACATCCCGCCGAATCCGGATCAGCCGCGTATGTGGCCAGAGCAGGACGATAATTTGCCACCGCATTTGCGTCGCCACCAACTGCATTCGGCTTATCCACCTGATGGTTTTTCTGCATTTGTTCCCATGGTGGCAGCTTTAATCGTTAGTTTATTATTTGCTGCTTTGCTGGCCTGGTACACCTCTAAACCCATCCGTAATTTGCGTTCGGCTTTCCTCTCTTTAGCCGCGGGTAATTTACAAACACGCGTCGGTAGCAGCATGGGGCAACGGCGTGATGAGCTGGCTGATTTGGGGCGTGAGTTTGACAATATGGCAGAACAGCTTTCCACCTTAATGGAAAGCCAGCGCCGGCTACTGCACGATGTATCGCATGAGTTGCGCTCGCCTCTGGCGCGTTTGCAAGCGGCTATTGGTCTGGCGCGCCAGCAGCCGGAGCGCGTCGAGGCCACAATGGAGCGGGTAGAACGCGAAGCGGTAAGGATGGATAAGCTGGTGGGTGAGTTACTCACCTTATCGCGGATTGAGGCCGGTGTCATGGCTAGCATGGACGCGATTCAGATTGATGAGTTGCTGGCAGAAGTGGTGGATAACGCCGGGTTTGAGGCGGAGTCCAAACACAAACAATTGGTTTTTTCGAGTGTCGCCCTTGGTGGCAATATTATGCTGCAAGGGCGTTACGAATTACTGTATCGCGCTCTTGAAAATGTCGTCCGTAATGCTATCAAACACACTGCCGAGCACGGCATCATTACTTTTGAAGTGCAGTTACTGCTAGCGGCTCAGCAATTATTGATACGCATATTGGATCAAGGACAAGGCGTACCAGAGGATGAGTTGCAGGCGATTTTTGAGCCTTTTTATCGTGGCAGTAACTCGACCTCTGGCGGTTTAGATACTAGCCTTAGTCCTGAGCTAAATAATGGCCTCCATCGTAACGTCAATAGCAGCGTTAATACCCGGGGTGACGATGGTTATGGCTTAGGTTTAGCCATCGCCCAGCGTGTCATCCTCGCCCACGGCGGCAGCATTTCAGCATCCAATCGCAAGGACGGCGGATTGTGCGTAGAGATTAGATTATCGCTACGTAATCCTGAGCATCCTGGCAATATCTGAGGATACTTTTTCCGCCAGAGTTGCGACGGGCTTGCAATGGAGTTACGACCGAATTAACGCTTGCTTACTTCAGGCGACCGCCACTGACGCGATCGATTCCCGATAAATCAAGCCAGCTTTGCACCTCGATAAAACCATGCTGTGTCAATAAATCACGTACCGCTTGCGCCTGGTTATAACCATGTTCCATCAGCAGCCAGCCTTGAGGATGCAGATGTTCTGCTGCATTCTTGATGATATGCCGATAGTTAGTTAAACCATCTGCATGGTCGGTCAAAGCGACCGTCGGCTCGAAGCGCAAATCGCCCTGACTCAGATGGTGATCATCTTTTTGGATGTAAGGCGGATTGGCTACGATAGTATGAAAATGCTGACCTGCGAGTGCGCTATACCAGTCACTTTCACAAATATGCATGTTCGCGTCAGGAACATTTCTGTCAGCATTTTTTTGTGCTACTGCTACCGCAGCTGCGCTGATATCCGTTGCGCTGACATGCGTATCACGCCGTTGATGTGCAATTGCAATCGCGATTGCGCCCGAGCCTGTACCCATATCTAGAACGCGACTATTTTGCGGCGTATGCTGAATTGCCAGCTCAACTAATAATTCTGTATCTGGTCGGGGGATTAAAACATCTGCAGTGATGTGGAAAGGCAAACCAAAAAATTCTCGCTCACCGATCAGATAGGCAATTGGCTCACCATCATAACGACGTTGCAGCAGATCGCCGACTAGCTGCGCTTGCGCAGCGGTGAACTGCATCTCGGACTGGGTGACCAGTTGTATCCGGCTTAAGCCTAATGCATGCATCAATAAAATACGAGTGTCGATCAAATCCAGAGGGCCTGCTTTTTGGCAGTCGGCAAGCGTGATGCCTTCTTTAATCCATTCCATTTTTATGTCCGATTCAGTAAAAAAGTTGCTATAGAAATCGACATGTCGGTATCTGTTCGCTTGCTGCTTGGTTAGGAGATTTTTAGAGCGGAATATCAAATTTTATGGCAGTGAATTCAAATAAGAAGAGCGAAATTAATTCAGACTTCTAAATAAATCACGTTCCTGTATTTTGTAGTTTCGAACTAGCACCACCAATAACATCAAAATGAAAATTCCAAACCAAAGCGCTGACCACGCTGGAATTGATAAACCCAAAAGTGGTGGGTAAGGCGTTTCACATATTCCGTCTGCCCTAAACATTGTTGGCAAAAGTTTTGCTGGAAAAATTTTATTTAATGATGTTTCTAAAGGATCTATACCACAAGTGAGTTCGGGATTATTTAGTATCCATACATGCTTTCCCGCAACACTAATGCCAAAAACTGCTGCTAAAAGCGCCAGCGTACTCACAAGACGACGTCCAACTCCTTGTAGTGTTAACGCAAGCAAACAAAATGCTGAGACTGCAAGAAATGCATACCGCTGTAAAACGCAATAAGGACAGGGTAGCATCTTTTCAATAATTTGTAGGTATAGGGCAATACCTAACAGGGTGATACAAATAGCGATAATAGTTGTTAGTAAGGGTTTTGTTATATTCATAATTAGAATGATTTCATTCGGCAAATATCGTTATCTTTAATGCAACAACAGGCGGAAAATTATTTAACTCTATAAAATAAAGATGCGCTCTATTATCAATTGTTATGTTTGACTTAGTAGCAAATCGTTGCATTGACGTTAGCCTTGGCAATCCGATACACATCCGCTTAAATCAATAAACGTTTCGTTTCACAACTTTTCAAAAAAAGGGTGATTTTTTTTGAGATCATAAACGATTCAGTGTGCCTCCAGTTGCTTTATTGAAATTTTCCTGAATGCCAGACTTTCACGGGACGCCTCGTTAAAGATCAGTAAGATTTATGATTATCTCGGTTGTATTGAATGTTCCAGTAGCTATATGTGTGATCATATCTTGATAAATATATAAAAGTTCCCAAAAACATCGATTCGTTGCTTACTTGGGGTTTTGTTGTGAGCGCTATTGTAAGATTTTTTAATGCATTTAATCGCTAAATTCCTAAACGCCAGAAATGCGAATCAACGTTTACTATTGTTGAATATGGTATCCTTGACACGTTTAGATATTAAATTAGCACTTTGCGAAGACAGCATTGTCAGCTAAACGTGCTGATCGTTTGAAAATGTTGACGCCGTTAGAAGCTATTCTCGTTAGGCATTGGGTATAATGCGAAAAAATTGTGTAATTATCCGATGATATTTTCTTGTCAAAATATTGTTTTTTTCACACAGGTAATGCGAGTTATTTACTTGGACAGCTAACAGATTTCCTATAGTTATACTAAATTAGACAAGAAGCGAAACTTGGTCTATTTAATGTTGTAGTGGTTATTGATGAAACGTTTTGCACTGATTTAACGCTTGGCGGTTAATGCAAAAACTATAAATCTAAAATCTGGCGCCTAACCAAAGCGCTAAAAAAT
>JANXTO010000174.1 GCA_025352365.1 Undibacterium sp.
GGCCAAAAAGTTTTAATCCAGCCGAACGGTAATGTTGCTTTTGATGTGACTGATGAAGTACATCCCTCTATCGCAGAAGCCGCCGCCCTCGCCGCCCGTATTGTCGGTCTGGATATTGCTGGCGTTGATCTGGTTGCAGAAGATATTTCTCGCCCTCTGGAAGAACAACGCGGCGCAATTATCGAAGTCAATGCCAGCCCGGGATTGCTGGCACATCTGAAACCTGCTGAAGGTAAAGCACGTCCGGTCGGGACCGCGATTATCGCTAATTTATTTGCTGCAGAAGAAAGCGGCCGCATCCCCGTTATCGGTGTGGCAGGCACTCGCGGCACCAGTTTAATCGCGCGCTTAATTGCCAGCGTCGTGCATGTCAGCGGCAAGCACACTGGTGTAGCCTGCTCTCAGGGCTTGTATCTGGATCAGCGACAAGTTGTTAGCACTGACTGTATTAAGTGGGAAGCCAGTCAGCGGCTATTGCTAAATCGTTCTCTGGAAACCGCTGTCTTTGAAACTAATGCCCGTATGATTTTGGCTGAAGGCTTGGCCTACGATAAATGTCAGGTCGCCGTGGTGACTGATATGGATGGTCATGCAGAACTTGGTGAATTTTACATTGATGAAGCAGACCAGATGTTTAAGGTAATGCGTACTCAGGTGGATGTGGTATTGCCGGATGGTGTGGCTGTATTAAATGCAGCAGATTCGCAAGTGGTAGAACTGGCTGAATTATGTGATGGCAAAGTGATTTTTTATGGTCTGAATGATGCGCTTGAGGCCATCGTACAGCATCGTGCTAAAAACGAACGTGCAGTTTTCTTACGTGACAACCACATCATTCTGGCGGAAGGTGCAGAAGAAACTAGCTTGCTTTCATTGAGCACTTTAAAACCGATTAAAGCAGCCCAGCCAGAAGTCGTGATGGCAGCCGTAGCGGCTGCCTGGGCTTTAGAAATTTCGCCAGATTTAATCGTCGCGGGATTACGCACCTTTGATTCCAGTCCTAAGAAAGCACGCTATTGAGCAGGCTACTAAGTACGCTACTAAGTACGCTGCTAAGTGCAAACCAAGTAAGAAACTAAGTACGCAGCTAAATTAGCGCAAGATTAAAAAATAAAATCGCTGTAATTACATATTGGCACCGCCATCAAGATAGGACGAAGGTTTATGGAAGTATCACGCATACGAGCGCTACGCGGCCCCAATCTCTGGAGCCACCACACTGCGGTTGAGGCCATAGTGGGTTGCAGCACTGCTGAACTCTCGATTGATGAACTGAATGGATTTGAAGTACGACTGCGCGCCCGTTTCCCAGAAATCAGTCCACTACAGCCGACCGGCCACAATGACACTATCCCGATGGCGCATGTGTTGGAACTGGCCGCGCTGGGCTTACAAGCACAAGCAGGTTGTCCGGTCACTTTTAGCCGTACCACTCAGACACTGGAAGCCGGAATTTTTCAAGTTGTTGTGGAATATTCGGAAGAAGCCGTCGGTCGACTGGCATTAGAATTAGCTGAACAATTATGCAAAGCAGCGCAAGAAGATACACCGTTCGACCTGAGTAGCGCACTGCTACAACTAAGAGATTTAGATGAAGATGTCAGGCTAGGTCCGTCTACTGGTTCAATTGTACAAGCAGCTGTGGATAGGAATATTCCTTACCGTCGCCTGACCAACGGCAGTCTGGTGTTATTCGGCTGGGGTAGCCGCCAGCGTAAAATTCAAGCCGCCGAAATGGATGGCACCAGCGCGATTGCAGAAGCGATTGCACAAGATAAAGAACTGACTAAAAAACTTCTTGATGCAGCAGGCGTGCCGGTTCCGTTAGGACGGACTGCATTAGATGTAGACGATGCCTGGGCAATCGCCTGCGAGATCGGCTTGCCGGTCGTCGTTAAACCCAACGATGGCAATCAGGGTAAAGGCGTTACCGTCAACGTCACTACCCGTGCGCAATTGGAAGCAGGCTATCAGGCCGCGGCTGAATTCCGCGATGATATTTTGGTTGAACGTTATTTACCTGGCCATGATTTCCGCTTGCTGGTGATCGGCGACAAACTCATCGCTGCAGCGCGCCGTGATCCGCCGCATGTCGTCGGCGACGGTACGCATTCAGTGCGTGAATTAGTCGAACAAGTGAATAAAGATCCGCGTCGCGGCAGTGGTCACGCAACCTCGTTGACCAAAATACGTTTTGACGATATCGCACTGGCAAGTCTGGCAAAACAGGATTTGGTAGCGGACTCCATACCCGCCAAAGGGCAGCGTGTGATCTTACGTAATAACGCCAACCTGTCCACTGGCGGCTCAGCGACTGACGTTACTGATGATGTCCATCCAGAGGTAGCGGCACGCGCTATTGTCGCAGCACAAATGGTTGGTCTGGATATCTGCGGTGTCGATCTGGTCTGTGATAGCGTCTTAAAACCGATCGAAGAACAAAATGGTGGCATTGTAGAAGTCAACGCAGCCCCTGGCTTACGCATGCATTTGTCGCCATCTTTTGGCAAAGGTCGTCCGGTTGGTGAGGCAATTATTTCTGCCATGTTTAAAGATGGCGATGATGGACGTATTCCTGTCGTCGCAGTGACTGGCACCAACGGTAAAACAACTACCGTGCGTCTGATTGCCCATCTGTTGACCACAAGCGGTTTGCGCACCGGCATGACAAATACCGATGGCGTTTATATTGAAGGCCGTCGTATCGACAGCGGTGATTGCAGCGGACCACGCAGCGCCCGCAATGTTTTGCTGCACCCGGATGTAGACGCTGCCGTGTTTGAAACAGCGCGTGGTGGCATCTTACGTGAGGGGCTCGCCTTTGATCGCTGCCAGGTGGCAGTCGTCACCAACGTTGGCTCTGGTGATCATCTGGGTTTGAACTACATCACCACCGTAGAAGATCTGGCTGTTTTAAAACGCGTCATCGTACAAAACGTCGCAGACAGTGGCGTTGCTGTGTTAAACGCAGCCGATCCTATCGTCGTCAGTATGGGAGTCAATTGCAGTGGTTCCATCACGTTTTTTGCGGCAGATAGTCAACATCCCGTGATGGCCACGCATAAAGCGCAAGGACATCGCGTCGTGTATGTGGATGGCAACAAGCTGATCGCTGCCGAAGGCAAAATCAAACACGAAGTCCTGTTAGCAGATATTCCCATTACTCGTAGCGGCGCTATTGGCTTTCAGGTAGAAAACGTGATGGCATCGGTCGCTGCAGCATGGGGCGTTGGGATTAGTTGGGATGCAATTCGCGCAGGCTTAAAATCCTTCGCCAATGAGAGCGATAATGCACCGGGGCGCTTTAACATGTTCAACTATCGCGGTGCAACCTTGATTGCCGATTATGGCCACAATCCAGATGCAATCCTGGCGTTGGTTCGTGCAGTAGAAAGCATCCCGGCTAAACGCCGCTCGGTCGTCATCAGCGGCGCAGGTGACCGACGCGATCAGGACATTCGCCAGCAAACCGAGATTTTGGGCGATGCCTTTGATGACGTTGTGCTTTATCAGGATCAATGTCAACGCGGCCGTGCAGATGGCGAAGTCGTTGCACTTCTGCGTACGGGACTAGCGAATGCCAACCGTACCAAAGTCATTGATGAAATCAACGGTGAATTTCTCGCCATCGACACGGCAATGGCACGCTTGTCAGAAGGCGATCTGTGTCTGATTTTGATTGATCAGGTTGAAGAAGCTTTAGCGCACATCGCTCAGCGGATTGCAGAGGGCTGAAGTCGTCATGCATGTCGTTGCGGGTGATTTTAGTAGAAGTGACAAGCAAACGAATAGTGTTTGTGTCCTGTATCTCGCTAAAGAATTTTTTAGAACTTCCAAATTATTCCCGCCAATAATAATGCAGCTTGTGGCACGGTATCGTGCCACAAGCTGCATTATTAGACCTTCCGTTTAGGTCTTTAGAAACTTCCGTTCATATTTTTCACGCACAAGTTGCTGAGCAAAATCACGCCTCAGAGAATACCGGATCTTGCGCCATCATTGGCTGCTGCACCTGCACCACGTCATGCCAGCTAATCAGGCGTAATTCACCACTGACATCTTCTACCAAGGCCGACAAGCTTTCTACCCAGTCGCCATCATTGCAGTACATCACGCCATCAATATCTCTGATTTCTGGTTTATGAATATGACCGCAGATCACGCCGTCCAAACCACGTTTGCGTGCTTCATCGGC
>JANXTO010000184.1 GCA_025352365.1 Undibacterium sp.
ACGCGATGAGGGGGAAAGATGAGGAATGAACATGCGAACAGGAACGAGCAATCAAATCGCACTAAATGTCGATACTCCCCCCTCAATTTAGTGAAATAGGGGTTATTGTCCAATTATTCATTGGGCAAAAAAATATACTCACGTAGAGTATATTTTTCTGATCGGAGCGATCTTCATCGCTACAACCCGAAATCATCATCGGGCTGCAGCGTCAATCTCGCATGTCAACGCAACTCAATGTACGGCGAATACGGATGTAACGGCTTAATAGCGAACCTGGGCACGATAGACCAGCTTGGTGCTGCCTTCTGCCGGTATGCTGATTTTCCAGACCGCAGTATTGCTGGCATCTTTGGAGTGAGGATGACTCTCGCTAATGATTTTCCAATCGCCCGGCACCGGCTCTTGAACCGTAACAACAACCGCTTCTTTTTTAGCGTTTTTCAATACGATTTCAAATGCGCTCTCGAAGTTGGAATTATATTTTCCCGTGCCAGAAATTTTCTTGAAGTCAGTCTGCTTTTTATCCGCAGTGACGTCGAAAGCATCGCCTAATTTAATGCAGACTTTTTCGTTTTTCGGCGTGTGATCAATATTGTCTTCGCCGATGAACTGGGCATTACCTGAGCTGTCTTTTTTGTAGACGCGAATCGTGCCTTTAGGAATTGGCATGCCGAGATGCGAACTCTCTTTGTTATCAAACTCGACAAAAGCAGCGACTTTGATTTTTTGACCGATATCACCGTAACTGCTTTGGTAATAATAATCGCTGCCGCTCAGCAACAACTCTTTGCGCGCTGGCACTGCACTACCGGATAACAAGGCGACTTGCTTGGTTTGATTTTCGGCAATCGTTGTCGGACGATCTAAGGTGTACAGATGATATTCAAACAGAGATTCTTCTACCATCGCCCTCTTCATCATCGGCGCGGCAGAGACAGCACTACCTGTTATCTGCACTCTCTGCGATTGATCAGGAACCTGATGCACGTCACCAGCAACCAGTTGCAATTTAGCATTACGATACGCTGCGCCACTGGTATTGGTCAGTGTGACCCAGCCTGAAATGTCCAGCTTATCCTCAGCCGGATTGAGTTCAACCACGTAGTCTGCTTTCCATCCCAGCCCACTTGTCAGATAACTTAACTCAACGGCTTGTTGCTGCGCACCTTTGTTATCCAATGCCATGACCAGAGTTGGCCGATCACGCAGATTGGACGGCACATCGTTATAGACAATGCGGCCTGGCACACCGGTTTCTATCCGGTCGCCCATTTTAAGTACGACACCATTTTTAGCAGAAAGTACCTGAGCAGACTCTGCCGTTTCGGCACCCGTCGCTGTGTTAGTGCGAATGACAGTGACATTGCGTCCGACATATTTCTCTAATAATTTTTGTGGCGTGAGCAAATCAAAATCAAAATTTTGCTCTTGCACCGACAAACTGCCCGGCGAAGTGATACTACGCAGCAAAGCAGTCTCTGGCCGCATATTGGCGCTGACGTCGCGGAAGGCGAGCGAGGAGATACCGCTCTTAAGCTGAATTTTGCGCTGATCTTTGATCAAGGCTAAATTATTGTTGTAAATCGTGACAGCAACTTCTTGCTGATCGTTCAGCGTGCTGCGCTGTTCTTCTGTCTGTGCGCTGGCACCCGTCGCAAAAGCAAATATCAGCAAAGAAACGGGAAATGATTTACGCATGGCTAGGTCTCTTTCTAATGAGGATGAGTGGCTGACAATGTAAGCCAAGGGCAAACATGATGCAATGAGTATGACTTGCGTGAGGTCGTGAAGTTCAAAGCGAAATTCTGAACGCTGTCATTAATAGGAAAGATTTTTGTGTAATAAAACTGAGCGTCATTCAAAAACAAAATATACCTATTTAATATACTCCCAATAATTTTCTATTAAATCACCTTAATGTCCATATAACAATTAGACATTAAATATATACATATAGGGAGTATATTATAAATAGAAGCTTAAAAAACTATTTAGACAACCTAAAATCAACCTGTGATGGCCGACCATCAAGTTGCAAACTGGCGTTGGCAGGGGGCATCTGACTGATGACTTTACCGCGTCGGATAACGGTTAATCTGGCTGCGCGCAAGCGTATCGCTTCTATCGTATTGGCAGCGTCGAGTATCACCAGATCGGCATGACATCCGACTTGGATGCCGTAGTTTTCTAAACCTAAGATGATAGCGGGCGTCTCTGTGACGGCGCGGTAACACGCGCGCATTGCTTCTTGCCCCGTCATTTGCGCTACATGCAAACCCATGTGGGCGACTTCTAGCATGTCGCCAGAACCTAGGCTGTACCACGGGTCCATTGCGCAATCCTGACCAAATGCGACATCAATCCCGGCGGCCAGCATTTCTGGCACACGCGTCATACCACGTCTTTTTGGGTAGGTATCGTGACGGCCTTGTAGCGTGATATTGATAAGTGGATTGGCAATCGCTGCGACGCCGGCTTCGCGTATCAATGGCAACAACTTGCTGACATAGTAGTTATCCATTGAATGCATCGAGGTTAAGTGGGAGCCTGTGACTCTGCCTTGCATACCGAGTCGATGACTGTGATAAGCCAGTGTTTCGATATGGCGTGACAAAGGATCGTCCGATTCATCACAATGCATGTCCACACGATATCCGTTGTCAGCAGCGTATTCGCACAGGATTTTGACGGACTCCGCACCATCGGCCATGGTGCGTTCAAAATGTGGAATACCACCGACCACATCAACGCCCATCGCCATCGCCCGCTTTAAATTAGCCAACGCCGTCGCGCTGCGCAATATGCCATCTTGCGGGAAAGCGACCAATTGCAAATCGAT
>JANXTO010000224.1 GCA_025352365.1 Undibacterium sp.
AAAACTCCGGTGGCAAACTGGCGCCAGTCACAAGCTCCATCGGCTTGCCTGTGTCACCCTTCACAAAGACCACTCCCATAGTCTGAGAATATTGCGCCTCAATACCGTTGATGATCTGTGTCAAAATTTGAGAGAGCGGAAGATGTCGAGCAATATTCGTCAGACTTGTACGATATAGCGCTAACAAGTTGTGGCAACGATCGTCGTTGCGATCGGCATTATGATCAGACAATTTTGGGTTCATGAGTTGGCTATAGCGTCGATCAGTTGGAAGAGTCAGACTGGTATCGCTGTAATGGGCAGTCAAAGGCTATAAGTGATGATATACCAAAGCTTGTGTCTTCATACCAGAGGAGACGCAGGTCGAGGCTTGCATGTACGGTCAAAAGTCTCCCAAAGCGACCAAAACAACAATGTAGTGAATTCACGCCACAATTGTCGTGATAAATTTATGATTGATTTTTAATAGTACGTCGCATTACTGATCTCGATTCATGATGGCTGAGTCGGCAATGCACCTGAAAAACTTTACCACCTCCGATGATTGTCTTCACATGAGCCTATTGCACACCCAACGCCTACGTCTAAAACCTTTTAATGACGAGCACCTTGATGGTCTTTTTCGCCTCAATAGCGATCCAGAAGTCATGCGCTATATCACCGGCAAACCCGAAACACGTGAAGAAACCATCGCCATGATTGAACGCATCAAAGCACGCTGGATCGAATTCGGCTTTTCCTGGTGGAGTTTTATTGAAGTGCAGACTAATGAGCTTATCGGTGCTGGATGCATACAGTATTTGGGACGTGATCCGGCAAATCCTTTAGAAATTGGCTGGCGCCTGCGGCAAGATAAATGGGGTCAAGGTTTTGCGTCCGAGGCAGCGCAGCGGATGGCAGCATTTGCCTTTGATCAGATCGGTGGCGACTCATTGTTTGCCGTCTGCGATCAGGAGAATATCGGGTCTGCCAATGTCATGAAAAAACTTGGCATGCAATATCGCGGTATTGAGCGCTGGTATGACATGGATACATTGGTGTACGCGATGACGCGTGCAGATTGGGAGGCGAAGAAAACGAGGCAAGCAGACTAATCGCCACCATTGCGTCTGATGTCGATTGAGATTTTCGCTTAAGAATCTGGCGAAATAAAAATCAGACAAGCGGCCAGCAGATTGTTCAAAAAATGCAGGCTCATCGCGCTGGCAATGCCATCACGTAAGCGTAAGTAGCCAAGAAAAATACCCAATACCAATTGTGGGATAACAGCAAAAACTACCAGAAACCCCGAGGCATCGTCAAAGCTGTGGTTGGCAATATGTACGAACGAAAAAGCAAATGCATATAGCCAAAATACTTTAGGGTAAGCCTGGATAAACTGGCGTCCCAGATAAAAATTATGCCCCGATTTTCCATTTCTAGCTCGATAGCGTTCTTGAATTTCAAACACCAACGCCATTAAAACGATTGCGGCCGTGAATCCCAGCGTGACGAAAAAACTGCCCGAAAAAATCGTCACTAAGATAGGTCCGAAAAATAAGGTGTAGGTCGCATTTCTTAGCCCAAGGCGGAAAATTAATTCCTCTAAAATGGGTGCCATGATCAATGCGGCAAAGGCAAATAATTTTAAATTAGAGAAATCTAAATCCGAGGTAATACTCGTCAGTGCATCAATTGCCCAACCTATCGTGAACATATAAATCAGGTAGAACAACACACTCAGGAATAGAAAAAAAACTAGCCTCTGCCAGCGTCCTCCGGCATTTGACGATGGTCTCAAACGCCGGGTAGGACGTTGAATAAATCGCCAGAAATCTTGTAACTCGGTTTGGCAATAGTGATGCAAGTCGCTCGATGGGTTTGACGGTTTTGATGGCGATGTTGATGACGTTATTGACGTGAATGCTTGCTCAGTCGCCCGTTGTCCCGCTTGCTGCTCTGCACTTTGTTGCACGCTTAGCTCTGTGCTTTGTTCATCAACAGAAACTAGCTTATCGTCGGTCTGATTCGTCATTTCAAAATAGTTTTCATCAGATGGAAATAAAATCAATCCTCAAGTGTGCACGGTATTCTTTGCTTGCCAAACGCATTTTGAAACCATATTACTCCCCATTAGTATATTTAAATCGTCCAAGTAATCATTGGACAATAAGGCTATTTCTATAAAAATAATGGGGAGTATATTTAAATCGGCTTAAATATCTCTCAATTTTATTCTTTTGGACGACTTAACAAGGCTTTCAAATTCGCCAGACGATTTTGCGGCGTGATCGTTTCTGCCTCGGTCGGCACGGCATCGCCCTCGTCTAATTTCATCTCTTTAATAAAGCGGGAGACATCGCAATGCACCGGCGCACCAGCACGTTTGCGCTTTTTGCACCAGGTGATATGCAGACTGCGCTGAGCACGGGTGATGCCGACGTACATCAGACGACGTTCTTCCTCGATACGGGCGGCAATGGTTTCTACCGGCGCATCGGGGTCGCCTTTATGCGGCAAGATGCCCTCTTCCACTCCGACCAAAAATACGTGAGGAAATTCCAAGCCCTTGGATGCATGTAAGGTGGACATTCTGACGGCGTCGGGATCTTCATCCTTGCCTTCCATCATGGTCATCAATGCGACCATCTGGGTTAAGTCCAACAAGCTGCGATGATCATCGGTACCTTCTTTGCCGCCGCTGCCTTTTTCTTTGAGCCAGTTGGTGAAATCGAGCACATTTTGCCATTTGGCTTGCGCGGCACGATCGTCAAAACTGTCGTAAAGATAGCCTTCATAATTGATCTCTTTCATCAGATCGTCGAGCAAGGTTCCGGCATGGCTTTCGCGGTGCGCATGTGCTTCAACCTGATTGATGAAGGTACAGAAATCACGTAAAGGCGTGAGCTGGCGATCCGTCAATTTTGCCTCTATCCCACCTTTGAACACCGCTTCAAATAACGAGCATTGCCATTGTCCGGCAAACGCGCCCAACACCTCTAAGGTAGCCTGACCGACACCGCGTTTGGGCGTGGTGATAGCACGGATGAAGGCCGGGTCGTCGTCTTCGTTAGCGATCAGACGCAGATAAGAAATAATATCTTTGATTTCCGCTTTATCGAAAAAACTTTGTCCGCCGGAGATAGTGTAAGGAATACGCTCTTTACGCAGAGCCTTCTCAATCACGCGCGCCTGATGGTTGCCGCGGTACAAAATGGCATAGTCCGACCATTTAGCACGGCGCTCAAAGCGATGGGCAGAAATCATGATGGCGACTTGATCGGCTTCTTGCTCATCGTCTTGCATACCCAAGACTTTAACCGGATCGCCGAGGCCGTGTTCGGACCAGAGCGATTTATCAAATAATTTAGGATTATTGCCAATAACAGAATTCGCTGCCTGCAAAATGCGGGTACTGGAGCGGTAATTTTGCTCCAGTTTGATCAGCTTTAAATCGGGGAAGTCGATGCCCAACGTCTTCAAGTTTTCTATCGTTGCACCGCGCCAGGCGTAAATCGCCTGATCGTCGTCGCCCACGGCAGTGAACATCGGTTTTTTACCTATACCGGTGACGAGTAATTTAACCAGTTCGTACTGACAGGTATTGGTATCCTGATACTCATCCACTAGCAGGTAGCGCAAACGACGCTGCCATTTATCGCGTACTTGTTCGTTGGTACGGAATAACTCAACAGGCAGGCGGATCAGATCATCAAAATCAACCGCCTGATAAGCAGACAAGGTCGCTACATAGCTGAGATAAATCCGGGCGGCGGTGGCCTCATCTTCATCCTGGGCTTGCTGGATTGCCAGCTCAGGATCGATCAATCCATTTTTCCAGAGCGACATTGCGGTCTGGATACGGCGTATCAATTGCTTATCTGTCGTGATTGCTAAGTCTTGTACCAAAGAAAAGCAATCATCACTATCCATGATCGAAAACCGGTCCTTCAAACCTAAGGCCCGCGCCTCTTGCCGTAAAATTTTGACGCCAAGAGAGTGAAAAGTCGACACTGTAAGTTGCTTAGCTTTTTTAGGCTCCTGCAAAATCTTAGCAATGCGCTCTTGCATCTCTAGCGCGGCTTTATTCGTAAACGTCAGCGCCGCAATATGCTTGGGATCATAGCCATGCTTTTCGATCAGGTTGGCGATTTTTTGCGTAATGACCCGTGTCTTACCCGATCCCGCCCCCGCCAGTACCAGACAAGGGCCATCCATATAGTTGACTGCATCGCGTTGGGGTTGGTTAAGGCCGTGGGACATGAGTTGGATGTACTTTGATGTGAGGTAAAGCGAAGCAGCAGCGCCGAATTGGTATATCTGAAGGATGGTCAGCAGATATCTGGGCAGGCACCATTGTAGCTGTATTCAATCATTCTGCCGTATGGACGTAGCCACGCACCAACGACAATCAAACAATACTTCATGGACTGCTAGGCGCCTTGCAAGCGTACGCTTGAAATGACAGAGGAGCAGAATGCGAGAAAAACAATAAAATTACAAGGTCAAAAATCAAAATAAAAGCCTCATCTTCGCAAAAAGAGGAGGCTCATAAAAAGACAATTACCAACCGCAGCAGAGGGAGTAACCCGCTCTGCCCGAATACAGCTTACAAATTATTTAGATGCGGCTGGTGCAGCTGCTGATGCGGACGCATCAGCTTTTTTTGCTTTCATTTTTTTCATTTTTTTCGCTTTTGGCGCAGAAGCGTCAGCAGAAGCGGCTGGTGCGGATGCCATTGCAGAAGCGGCTGGTGCAGATGCCATTGCAGATGCTGAAGGAGCAGCAGTGTGGGAAGCAGCGAAAGCGGATGCGGCGAATAAGCAAGTAACCAAAGCAGCGATGAGTTTCTTCATTTTTATACCCCTGTAATTAGAACTGTTGTTGTTAATTAAAATCAAAATTACTAATTTCTACATCTACGATTCAAATGAACCTGTACCCTTAACGCAAATTAATTATAAGTGGTTGACGATTTATTTTAAAAAAGATTTATCTATTTTTTGGCGAACTGGTCTTGACCCGAAAGTCGTACTCTAATTTAATCAACAATCAAGTGTATTTACCCAATACTAAGTTCTGTTCACATTCAAAGTCGCTTCAGTCAAATTGCATGCCTGTAGTCTTGTTGCTATGATGCGCGATCGATGGCACTTTGCAGTCACACCCGATTTTTTGGACCGTCCGATGCCCTCTTTTACCCATTTTGCGCCACGTCAACTACTCATTTTAAGTCTCTTGTTTTGCACTGCAGCAACAGCATTTTCAGCAGCGCACATCCCGCCCAATGACGCGACCGTACTGGAGCGGCTACCATTTAAGCCCAATGATCCTGTGGCACGTGAGCTGGCGCAGATGCGTGCTGAGTTGCAGCGCAACCCAAAGAATGTTGAGGTCGCCGTCAAACTGGCGCGCCGCTATTATGGAATGGTGGGGGAAGAAGGCGATCCGCGTTATCTAGGCTATGCGGAGGCTGCGCTCAAGCCTTGGTGGGATATGCCGGAGCCGCCAATCGATGTCCAGGTGCTACGCGCGGGGCTGTTGCAATTCCGCCACGATTTTTCTGGTGCGACATCGGATCTGAATAAGGCAATCGCACGCGATCCAAAAAATCCTCAAGCTCGTGTGCTGAGAGCGGTGATTGAAATTGTTCAGGCCCGATATGATTTGGCCAGATCCGATTGCCGCGCGCTGGATGGACTAACCAATGATTTGATCGTAGTCGGCTGCGAAACCATGGTTGATGGTTTAACCGGGAAATTAGCCAGCGCCTACGATACCTTAAACACCACTTTTAACGATGCTTTAAAAGACGCACAAAGCGACGGAGATAAGGTCGCGCCCGATCTACAATTGTGGGTACTCATACGACTTGCCGAACTAAGTCAGAGGCAAGGGAAAATTGAACGCACTGAAGCACATTTCAAACAAGCACTGGCACTGGGTATTCAAGACACATTTCTACTCGCGGCGTATGCGGATTTTCTGTTAGACCAGAAACGCCCTACCGAAGTGGTCACGCTGTTAAAAGACAAAATTCGTTCAGATAACTTGTTGCTGCGCCTGGTATTTGCTGAGCGAATTCTGAATATGCCGGAAGCAAAAGAAAGTGAATCTATATTAGCAGCACGCTATGTCGCAGCACAGCTAAGGGGCGACACAGTGCACCAGCAAGAAGAAGCCAGATTCGAACTGCAGGTAAAAGCCAACCCTAAAAAAGCACTGGCTCTGGCGCAAGAAAACTGGAAAGTCCAATTAGAGCCGCGTGATGCGCGCATCTTTTTGGAATCCGCCTTAGCACTCAAAGACTCCAATGCGGCTCAAGCTGTTTTGCAGTGGCTCGATAGCAGTCACATAGAAGACGCTTATTTAATCAAGCTGGGTCAGCAATTAAAACAACTACAAGCAATGCAGGTAGCTCATTGATGAAACGCTTAATTCTCTTGTTAGCCGGTCTGTTTTTTGCTCTGACCGCATCTGCCCACAAACCCAGCGACAGTTATCTTAGTCTGAGCGTGAAGGACAGCGCTATTACCGGACAATGGGATATCGCCCTGCGCGATTTAGATTTTGCGATTGGCCTGGACGCCAATGGTGATGCCGAAATTACCTGGGGTGAAGTTCGTGCTAAACACTCAGAGATTGCAGCCTATGCCATGTCACGCTTGCACGTATCAGTGCAAGGCAAGGATTGCCCGATACAAGTAACAGAACATTTGGTCGATGATCATACAGATGGTGCTTATGCAGTGATGCGCTTTAAAGCAGAATGTCCTGCACCCATCAGCGTACTACAAGCTAAGTACAATCTGTTTTTTGATATTGATCCTCAGCACAAGGGTTTGTTGCGGCTCGATTATCAAGGGCAATCCAGTACCGCGATATTTAGTCCGGATAAAGCAACTCAGGAATTCAAGCTCAGTGAAGTCAGTCGCTTCAAACAATTCGTGGACTATGCCCGAGAAGGCGTCTGGCATATCTGGATCGGCTTTGATCATATTCTATTTTTGTTAGCTTTACTGCTGCCGGCAGTGGTGTTCCGCCAGGATAAAAAATGGCAGGCCGTCAGCGCTTTTAAGCCCGCGTTTTGGTCGGTATTAAAAATCGTTACGGCATTCACGCTGGCGCATTCCATCACACTGACACTGGCAACTTTAGGCGTCATTAGTTTGCCATCGCGCTGGGTAGAATCGACGATTGCGGCATCGGTCGTCATCGCGGCACTAAATAATATTTATCCTCTATTCCGGGAGCGGCGCTGGGTCATGGCGTTTTTATTTGGATTGATACACGGATTCGGATTTGCCAGTGTGTTGACTGATCTTGGATTGCCGCAAGGTGCCTTGATCCTGGCATTGGTCGGATTTAATTTGGGCGTTGAAGGTGGTCAGTTAGCGATTGTTGCCGCATTTTTACCAGTCGCATTTGCATTAAGAACAAGCTGGTTTTATCGTCGCATGATCCTGATTGGTGGCTCGGTCGTCATCGCGATTCTGGCAGCGATCTGGTTCATAGAGCGTGCGTTTGATATGAAGTTTTTGTGATTTACATGAGTTAAATTTATCCGGATTAATACGCTGTTTTTGATCGCGGCATAGATCGCCTGAATTTGAAACTCAATGTCAAACCCAAAAGTAGGCTCGACTCGCTTGCGTGGCAATTGGTTTAGAAGCAGAGTAAACTAAGTGCTGTCCACAAGGAATTTGCATATGAAATTTGAACACTTAGTAGAAATCAACGACATACTTAATCCGTTGAACGATGTCATTACACGAGAACAACTATGGCGTGGTCTGATATTACGCGCCGAGTCGCCCAAGTTATTTGTGCCTTATCTAGATGAGAGCACCATCACCGCGCGCAATGCAAACGGATTCTCACGCAGTCTGCGTTATGGCGATCTGGTGATTAGCGATGAGGTTCGTTTTGTCGAACTTGATTCGGTGTTGTATGACGTAGCAGCGCAGAAAGATATTCCTCAGTCGTCGCTATTAATGAAGATTGAAGAACCCTCGCCGGATGCTTTG
>JANXTO010000243.1 GCA_025352365.1 Undibacterium sp.
ATTGCTCGCTGCCTTACATGGATAGACTCCGGCGTCGAATTATGCCGAGTAACGAAACCGGCCACGCCTCCGATGCACCTGGTGTCCTATTTTGTCGTAATTGATGATGGGTATGTCCTATTGGTTGACCATCGCAACGCCAAGCTATGGCTACCGCCTAGCGGCCATGTAGAAGAAGGTGAACACCCTCGCGTTACGGTTGGTCGAGAATTGGAGGAGGAGCTAGGTTTTACCGCGCCGCATCCAATTGAGGCTCCTCTATTTGTGACTGTCACTACGACGGTAGGGCTTAAGGCTGGACATACGGATGTCTCGTTATGGTACGTACTTCGCGCCAGCCGACATCAAAGCATCACGTTTGATGAGCGGGAATTTGAGGGCATTTGTTGGTTTCCGTTTAACGAAGTTCCGTTTGAGCGTGCAGACCCGCATATGAAACGATTCCTGGCCAAATTGGCGATTAGCGAGAAAGTTTAGCCAGCGGGTTGACGTGATGTTTTCTAAGGCCGCAACTTGCTACCGCTTCAACATAAGACCGACACTAAGTAATTTCCGCATTGTTGTAGTCTGCTATTGACAGCCGGACGCATCGTCGCCTACATTAGTCGCATGTATTCTGCAAAAACTCATTCTCTACTAGCTTTATCGCACGGCGCCAGCACTCTGCTAGCGCTGCTGCTACTAGCTGCGCTACTACTAAGCGCTGCTCAGTAATTCTCCCTAGCTGTTGTTGTATCCCTCGGTGCTGCTGCACCAAATCCAAATAAAATAGTCCGACGTTGTAGAAAGCTGGCATATGCACTTTAAGTCCATACTCGTAACGCTCATCTCTGGCGACGTCATCGCTGTGATGATCTTTGCGCGTGCGCTAGCTCTGCTACCACTACCGACCGGTTACCTGGCCTAGTGTTCCGTGGCCGTCAGGTAGCCTGGTGCCACAACAGATTCTCTCCCGATTCAAGATTCTTGCTTCACCCAAATTCACCCGCATTGACCAAAATAGGACTCATCATGATGTTGACTAATCCAGCAGCGAAGTACCGCGCTTTCCCACCTGTGCAATTGACTAACCGTACCTGGCCTGACAAGGTCATTGCCCATCCACCAATTTGGATGAGTACAGATTTGCGCGATGGTAATCAGGCTTTGATCGAGCCGATGAGTCCTGAGAAAAAATTACGATTCTTCGAGATGCTGGTGCAGATCGGTTTGAAAGAAATTGAAGTCGGCTTTCCATCAGCATCCCAAACGGATTTTGATTTTGTCCGCAAGCTGATTGATGAAAATCGTATTCCCGATGATGTCACGATCATCGTATTGACCCAGTCACGTGATGAGTTAATCCGTCGCACTGTGGAGTCAGTTGTCGGCGCAAAGCAGGCGATTGTGCATTTGTATAATTCCATCGCACCGGCCTTCCGCCGTATCGTCTTTGGTATGTCGCGTGAAGAGATTAAAGCCATTGCCGTCAACGGTACCAAGCTCGTCAAAGAACTGGTTGCCCAACATCCGGAGACCAAATGGGGTTTTGAATATTCGCCAGAATCCTTCAGCCTCACTGAACTCGATTTCTCTAAAAATGTATGTGATGCCGTGTCTGAGGTTTGGCAACCGACACCTTACAACAAAATGATTTTTAACTTGCCATCCACTGTTGAATCAAGCACGCCCAATGTGTATGCCGATCAGATTGAATGGATGCATCGCAAATTGGCACGTCGCGATTCCATCATCATCAGCGTGCATCCACATAATGATCGCGGTACGGCAGTTGCCTCGGCCGAGTTGGCTGTGATGGCAGGTGCCGATCGGGTTGAAGGCTGTTTGTTTGGTAATGGCGAGCGCACCGGTAATGTCGATTTGGTGACTTTAGCGTTGAATCTTTATACCCAAGGCGTCAATCCCGGCCTCGATTTTTCTGATATTGATATGGTGCGTCAATGCGTCGAAGATTGTAATCAATTACCGGTGCATCCACGTCATCCTTATGTTGGTGATCTGGTATTTACTGCTTTCTCAGGCTCACATCAAGATGCGATCAAAAAAGGTTTTGCCCAACAAAAACCAGATGCGATTTGGGAAGTGCCGTATTTGCCGATTGACCCTGCGGATTTGGGGCGCAGCTATGATGCGGTGATCCGGGTTAACAGTCAGTCGGGCAAGGGTGGGGTTGCCTATTTGCTGGAGCAAGATTACGGATTGTCTTTGCCACGCCGTTTGCAAATTGAATTTAGCCGCGTCGTGCAAGCAGTAACCGACACCAGCGGAAAAGAAATTGTTGCCAGTGACATTTACGCTGTGTTCAAAAAAGAATATCTGGATCAGTTGGCGCCGTATGCCTATATTGGTCATCGCATGAGCGAAGACACCGCACAAGCCGAATCGGTACAGATTGAAGTCGACATCACAGATCATGGTAAGAACAAAACCTTGAAAGGTCATGGCAATGGCCCGATTGATGCCTTTGTAAATGCAATAGGCATCGACATCAAATTGATGGACTATCACGAGCACGCAATCACATCAGGTGCTGACGCTCAAGCGGCCTGTTATGTGGAGTTACGGGTAGAGCAGGGTGCGACTCAGTTCGGTGTCGCGCTGGACGGCAATATCGTCCGAGCATCTTTTAAAGCCGTGATTGGTGCGATTAATCGTAGTGTGAACACTAGCAACAAAGTGACAGCAATTGTCGCGGATAAAGATCAGCCCATCGCTATCAGTAAGGCAGCGTAGAGTTGCGTAGGCGTACACGGAATACATAACCGGCATGTAAGCGGTTTTGATCCTCACCGGCCACAGTTTGTGCGCTGCACATCGCTATGATGCAGCGCCAAATGGTGCGGAAGGCTACAATGTTGAGCAAATTACTCAACACTCTTTTGTACAATTTCCGCGATGATCGACAAGGCTATGACTGAAAAAAAACCGATGCTCAGCGTCGCTCAAGCACTTGATTTTTTATTGAGTGCAGCGCGACCTGTGACTGAGACTGAAATTGTCTCCACGCTAGAGGCCAATGGTCGCGTGCTGGCGCAGGCGCAAAGTTCCTTACTGCCTGTGCCGCCGATGGACAACACCCAAATGGATGGCTATGCCGTGCGCGCTGCCGATTGCGTCGGTGGCACTGCGCAACTGCGCGTGACCCAGCGAATTCCCGCAGGACACATAGGACAACCGCTGGCTGCTGGTACCGCCGCTAGAATTTTTACTGGCGCGATGATACCCGATGGTGCCGACGCCGTTGTCATGCAAGAGCAATGCAGTTTGAATGGCGACATCGTGACAGTGACGCATGCGCCTAAGTCGGGAGAATGGATACGTCGGCAAGGTGAGGACATTCAATCTGGTGCGACGATTTTGCAAGCAGGTACTCGTCTGCGCGCGCAAGAACTTGGCTTGGCGGCCTCGGTTGGTCTGGCAACCTTGCCTGTTGTGCGCAAACTCCGGGTAGCGATATTTTTTACTGGCGATGAACTGGCAATGCCAGGTGAAGTCTTAAAGCCCGGCGCGATCTACAACTCCAACCGCTTTACCTTGACCGGCTTGTTGCAAAACATGGGCTGCGAGATCACCGATTACGGCATCGTGCCTGATAATTTACAAGCGACCCGCGACACTCTACGGCTAGCTGCACAAAAGCATGATCTGATCATTACCTCGGGCGGCGTCTCGGTAGGTGAAGAAGACCACATCAAGCCCGCAGTCGAGGCAGAAGGTCGTCTCAATATGTGGCAGATCGCGGTTAAACCCGGCAAGCCACTGGCTTTTGGTGAAGTCCAATCAGCCTTCTTCTTAGGTTTGCCTGGCAATCCGGTCTCCAGCTTTGTCACGTTTTTATTATTTGTGCGGCCATTTATTTTGGCGATGCAGGGCGTACCTAATATCGCAACAAATATTGTGCCGCAATCGTACAGGATGCGCGCCGATTTTGATTGGCCCAAACCGGATCGCCGCAACGAATTTTTACGCGTTAAACTGAATCAGTCAGACGGGCTGGATCTGTTTGTCAATCAAAGCTCAGGCGTACTTACCTCGACCGTTTGGGGCGATGGTTTGATCGACGTGGCGGCAGGGCAGGCGATTGCAAAAGGGGATTTAGTGCGCTTTATCCCATTTGCCAGTTTGATGTCGTAATACAGTTGGTGGCGCAATTCATAATGCAATGAACGCTGCTAATTGAGCGTCATTTTTTCTCCCGTTAGTTAAACAGTTTTAGCTTTTTTATGAAAATTCAATTACGTTTTTTTGCCAGCATCCGCGAGGCACTTAATACCTCGGAAGAGATGGTCAATTTACCCGTAGACGTTAAAACCATCGGCGATGTCCGCCACTGGTTAATCGCTCGGGGTGATGTTTGGGCCGACGCTCTGGCTGAAGGACGTGCCTTGCGCATGGCCTACGACCAGCAGTTGACGGATGCCGATACCTTGATCGAAGACGGTGGCGAGGTCGCGTTTTTCCCCCCTGTGACTGGCGGTTGATCGCAATGCCTATCTTTGTACAAACCGACGATTTTGATGTCAGTACCGAACTGGCCAAACTCCGTTCAGGCAATCCTGCTATCGGCGCCATCGTCAGCTTTGTTGGTCTGGTGCGCGATCTGAATGACGGCTTGGATATTCATGCCATGGAGCTAGAGCATTATCCCGTCATGACCGAAAAAGCCTTAGAGCAAATTATTCAGCAAGCCCACGCGCGCTGGCACTTGCTGGACGCTTTGGTGATCCATCGTATCGGTTCGCTCAAGCCTCTGGATCAGATTGTGTTGGTGGCAGTTGCATCGGCCCACCGTGGCGAGGCCTTCGCTGCATGTGAATTTGTGATGGATTATCTGAAGACGCAGGCGCCGTTTTGGAAGAAAGAGCAAACCCCGCAAGGCGCACGCTGGGTCGATGCGCGGGAGACGGATGATAAGGCGCTGGATAAGTGGAAGTAAGAAAAACTTAGCGCCATTAAATTCATACTGGTAATGGGTATATTTTAATCGTCCAAATAATCATTGGACAATAAGGCATATTTAGTAAAAATAATGGGGAGTATGTGCTTTTCTCTCGTGCATTCATTCTCACTCGCTTTTGTATTCACTTGCTTTAACTCTTACCAACCTTGATTGCTCATAATGATGAACACCCTCAGTTTTCTCGCAGTCGGTCTGGGTGCTGCCCTTGGTGCCTGGCTGCGCTGGGGCTTGGGCATTTGGCTTAACGCCACGCACCCGTCTTTCCCCATCGGCACCTTACTTGCCAATCTCGGCGGTAGCTACATCATCGGATTATCGGTAGCATTTTTCTCTGTCAATCCCCATTTGTCGCCCGAATGGCGCTTGCTGGTGATTACCGGATTTTTGGGAGGTCTGACGACGTTCTCCACTTTCTCCGCAGAATCCATGGTGCTATTGCAACGCGGTGATTACGCTGTCGCCTTATTGCATAGTGGCCTGCATTTGTTTGGTTCTATTTTGTTGTGTTTCGCCGGATTTGCCAGTTGGCGTGGATTGATGCACTTATCCTGAAATATGGTATTTATAGGGGAGTATGTGTCAATTTATACCTTTAAGTCCAAGTAATCATTGGACGATTAAAAATACAGTACCCCAGTATTTATTTTCTATTTAACCTGATTGCACTCACTTATGACTAACTTGTCACTGTTCCCACCGATAGAACCCTACAAAACCGGCAGCTTGCAGGTCGATGAATTACACACCCTGTATTGGGAAGAATGCGGTAATCCAGACGGGCAACCAGTGCTGTTTTTGCATGGCGGACCGGGCGGAGGCACCTCGCCGACGCACCGGCGATTTTTTGATCCGGCGCATTACCGCATCGTCCTGTTTGATCAGCGCGGCGCCGGCAAATCCACTCCATTGGGCGAATACCGCAACAACACGACGCCACTCCTGATCGCCGATATTGAAAAAATCCGCATCATGCTCGGCATCTCCGACTGGCTAGTCTTTGGCGGATCATGGGGCTCTACACTGGCGCTGGCGTATGGTGAAGCCCATCCAGAGCGCTGTCTCGGCTTTATCCTGCGCGGCATCTTCCTCTGCACCAAGGCGGAAGTCGATTGGTTCGTCAACGGCATGGGCAATTTCTATCCCGAAGTGCATCAGCGTTTTGCCGACGCCATTCCCGCAGAAGAGCGCAACGATCTGCTGCAAGCCTACGTAAAGCGCCTGTTTTGCGACGACCCGGCAATCTACATGGAAGCCGCCCGCAACTGGAGTCGCTACGAAGGATCATGCCTGTTTCTGGAGCCGCAGCCGCAAGCGATTGAAGATTTTGAGTCCGACGCCATCAGCCTCGGCATCGGTCGTTTAGAAGCCCATTACATGCTGCACGC
>JANXTO010000245.1 GCA_025352365.1 Undibacterium sp.
TTGCGGTCTGTCATCGTTTTAAAATTTATTTTGGCGTCAGATGGTAAGTTGATCAAAAGCGAAATTATGCGCAG
This sequence comes from Undibacterium sp., assembly GCA_025352365.1. GTDB lineage: Bacteria > Pseudomonadota > Gammaproteobacteria > Burkholderiales > Burkholderiaceae_D > Undibacterium. The sequence continues at coordinate 75 of JANXTO010000245.1, forward strand.
TAATCACGACAAAGTGACAGAGGCGACTGCTTTGAATAGTCTGCGAGTCAGTGCACCATTCCCCAAGCCTCTACCACATCTGGTGCGTAATGGACGCTTAGAAATTATTGAAACTTGGTTGTTTAACGATGACGGTCGCTTTCAATTGCGGAGTATTGCTTTACCGCAAATAGACGAGTAATGATTGATTTTCAGTATTTATTTTAAATATACTGCTGGCTAGTATATTTAAGTCGTCCAATGATTCTATGGACGATCGGGCATAATTAGTATAAAAAACAGGGAGTATATGAAACTCCTTAGTCCAATCGTAGCTTGTTTGATTTTTGACTACGCAAAAAAAGAGGGCTGGTTTTTGATCCAGCCCTCTTTTCATTTCATTCCTTAGTTACCGGCCTAAGTCGGTAACTAAGGAGACGAATATTAGTTTCTCAACCCTTAAGCCGCTAACAGTTGACGCAATACAAATGGCAAGATGCCGCCATGCTTGTAATAATCAACTTCAATTGGTGTATCGATACGCAACAGGACTTTGACTTCTTGTTTGTCACCATTGGCACGGTTAATCACCAGTGTCACTTGCTGTTGTGGCTTGATATCATCTTCGATACCTTTCAGGTCGTAGGATTCTGTGCCTGTAATACCCAAAGAATCAACGCTGTCAGTACCCAGGAACTGCAATGGCAATACGCCCATACCGACCAGATTAGAGCGGTGGATACGTTCGAATGAACGAGCGATTACAGCTTTAACGCCCAGTAATTGCGTGCCTTTAGCTGCCCAGTCGCGGGATGAGCCCGTGCCGTACTCTTCGCCACCGAAGATCATCGTTGGCGTGCCTTCAGCAACATATTTCATCGCGGCATCGTAGATCGCCATTGGCTCGCCAGTTGGCTGGAACAGCGTTTCGCCACCTTCAACACGAGAGCCGTCTTCTTTCGCTGGAATCATCAAGTTTTTGATACGCACGTTGGCAAAAGTACCGCGCATCATGATTTCGTGGTTGCCGCGACGTGAGCCGTAGGAATTAAAATCTGCTTTCAGTACGCCATTTGCTTTCAACCAAATACCTGCTGGGCTAGATTCTTTGATTGAACCGGCAGGAGAGATATGATCGGTTGTAATTGAATCACCAAACACACCCAATGCACGTGCACCAGTAATACCAGTAGCAGCAGCTTTTGGCTCCATCGTAAAGTCAGCGAAGAACGGTGGCTCAGCGATGTAAGTGGAGGTTGGCCAGTCGTAGACTTGACCTTCTGCCACACCTTTGATGTTTTCCCACAATTTGCCTGGCGCACCTTTGACGTCAGCGTAGTTCTCTTTGAATGTTTTTGAGTTCATCGCGAACTTCATTAACTTCTGGATTTCTGCGCTGGTTGGCCAGATGTCACCAAGGAAAATATCTTTACCTTTTACGCGACCAACTGGTTCAGTCATCAAATCTCTGGTCATGTTGCCTGCGATTGCATAGGCAACAACCAAAGGAGGGGAAGCTAAAAAGTTGGAGCGAATATTCGGATGAATCCGGGCTTCAAAGTTGCGATTGCCGGAGAGAATTGCAGATGCCACGATGTCGTTTGCTACGATAGCTTCGTTCATGGCAGGTGTTAAATCACCAGCGTTACCGATACATGTCGTGCAGCCATAAGCTGTTACGCCGAAGCCGAGTTTTTCCAGATATGGCAACAGACCCGCAGCTTCCAGATACTTGGTAACAACACGCGATCCTGGTGCCAGCGATGTTTTAATGTGTGGTGCAACTTTCAAGCCAGCTTCGACAGCTTTCTTAGCTAACAAACCAGCTGCCAATAGTACGCTTGGGTTGGAGGTATTTGTGCAAGACGTAATTGCAGCAATCAGGATATCGCCGTTTTTAACTTTAACGCCGTCTGCATTGGTGTACACCGCATCCAGATCTTCAGCTTTTTTATTAAAGCCGTTCTCTGAGGTTGGTTTAGCAAATAAATCAGCGAAGGTCGATTTGACGTTACCGATTTCAATCCGATCTTGCGGACGTTTTGGACCAGCCAAAGATGGTGCAACCGTATCCAGTGCCAACGATACTTCTGTTGTGTAATCAATGTCACCAGCTTTAGGAATACCGAACATTTTCTGGGCTTTGAAATAGCCTTCAAATGCATCGATCTCAGCTTTAGTACGACCGGTACCTTTAAAATAATCAATCGTTGCTTCATCAACAGGGAAGAAACCCATAGTCGCGCCATATTCTGGTGCCATGTTGGCGATAGTTGCACGGTCTGTCAGAGACAATGTGCGTGTACCTTCGCCAAAGAATTCAACAAATTTGCCTACAACTTTTGCTTTACGCAGCAATTCTGTAATGGTCAATACCAAATCGGTTGCAGTACAACCTTCACGCAACGCGCCTGTCAGGTTGACGCCAACGACGTCTGGCGTCAGGAAATAAACTGGCTGACCAAGCATGCCAGCTTCAGCTTCAATACCGCCAACACCCCAGCCAACGACGCCGATACCGTTGATCATTGTTGTATGTGAATCTGTACCTACCAGTGTGTCTGGATAGTAGATATCATTTTTCTTTGCATCTTTCACTTTATGTACGCCGCGTGCCAAGTATTCCAGGTTAACTTGATGGACAATGCCGAAACCTGGGGGTACAACGCCGAATGTATCAAAAGCTTGCATACCCCATTTCATGAACTGGTAACGCTCGTTATTGCGTTGAAACTCCAATTTCATGTTCAGATCCAAGGCTTTCTTTTCACGGAAATGATCAATTTGAACAGAGTGGTCGACTACTAAATCAACTGGTACTAAAGGCTCGATATTTTTTGGATTTTTACCTTGTTTAGCAGCGACGTTACGCATTGCTGCCAAGTCAGCCAGTAATGGGACGCCGGTAAAGTCTTGCAGAACTACACGAGACACGACGAAAGGAATTTCGTCAGTACGGTCGCCAGTAGCGCTCCAGTTAGCGAGTTGCTTAACGTGTTCGTCAGTGACTTTTTTGCCGTCACAATTGCGCAGTACAGATTCCAGCACAACACGGATGGAAATTGGTAAGCGCGAAATCTTTACGCCCAGATTTTTTTCTAGTGCTGGCAATGAGTAGAATTTGCCTTTTTTAGAATCTGAAATCTTGAAATCTTTCAGGGTTTTGAATGCATCTTTATACGCATTTTGGCTCATGGCTATTCCTTTTTTTTACAAAAATCAATGATCAAAAAAATCTACTTATTAAATCACTTCAGTTAAATACGAAATGTACAAAATATACGAAATTTACGAAACGCTTGTTTATTTCGCTTGCGATGAGGTCGAGAGTCGTTCGGTTTCTGCTACAACTTGTTCTGGTGTTTTACATTCATTGGCTAACTGTTGGCCATGACGTGAATCTAACAACATACTTTTAGATGGAATACCGATAAATACAAATCCAGCTTTTTTATTTTCAAACCGGTTAGCACCGGTTGTCGTATCAATTCTGCTAAGACGATATAGACGTTTTTTCCAACGTATCGCAACGTGTTTATCATCGTCTGCATTGGTATAAATAGTGAAGAAATTGCCGAGTTCACATTTGTAATCGAAAGTTTTATTTTCGGTGATGTCTGGTTCTAAATCATCTTCATCAGGTACAGCTTTTACTGGAGATAGTTTTTCCGCAATTTTATTTGTCTTGGCCGTTGCTTTTTTGCTGGTACTTGTTGTTTGCGCTTGTGACAAAAGTGGCGAACACAAAATGCTGGACGTGAGCGCCATAAAGCTGACGATGTAGATAATTTTCTTCATTCATATCTCCTGATTACATAAGTTCTTGGAACGTTGTTGAGTTTTATAACGATTACGATAAATCACAATAATATCAGCGCAGAATCTGGTAATGCTAACTGGCAGTGCTGGGCTTTTTTTAACAAAGTCCAATAATATCGGTAGCTGGCTCGATCATGTAGTCGTCCGTTGATCTGTATCGGTCCCCAGTCATTCTGTTGAGCCTCAATCAAAATTGTAATTGCCTCGTTAATTTCTGCAGTTCTTGGTGACAATGCTTTGACGATGGGCTTAATTTGATCAGGATGTATGCTCCACATTCTAGTGTAACCACATTCGATGCCTGCACGATTAGCATCACCTGCAACAATTGCAGTGTCTTTGATTTCAGTGGTTACATTATGTGACGCTACTTTGCCGAAACGATGGCAAGCTGCGGCAATCTCTAGCTTGGCGCGCATAACTAATGGATGCGTAAACTGTCCTGGTGATCGCATTGCGTTAGACGGAATAGCACCATAATGCGCTGAAATAAAATCCATAATGCCAAATGACAGGCACTCGACTTGAGGTAAAGCGGCAATTTGATGAGCGTTGGCCAACGCGCCGTGAGTTTCTATTAAGACGTGAATGGGTGCGGGACTTTGTCGAGAACTCGTCGCGTACTGGTTGATTTTCTGTATGGCTTTGATGACTTGCTCTACGCCATCAACTTTTGGCAGTACCCAATAGGCAATTTTTTCTGCGGCAACAGGTGCAATCAGATCAATATCTTGTTCAAAATAAGGGCTGTTGACATCATGTAGGCGTACGCCAATTCGCTGCAGATAATTACTCTCTGATGCAATCAGATTGCCAACAAGTTTTGCATGTGCGACCTCATTGCCTGCTGCTGCACCATCTTCACAATCAAATGTAATGTCAAAAACAGCACCCAGCGCATTTTGCAGCGACATGGACTTATGCATGAGTTTTTCAGATCCGGCATAGTGATCACATACCGGCAAAAATGTCGGTTGTTCCTGATCCTGAAATAAAACTTGGGAAGGGTGCATCTTCACGCTATTAGAGAGGAAGTGATTTGGCAAGTTGGACATAGGCTACGACCAACTTGCCTCTGATAAAAATCAGCCAACCAGGTGTTTTACGCCGTCACGCTCTTCTTGCAATTCTTTAAGCGTAAGGTTGATACGTTCTTGAGAGAATGCATCGATTTCTAAACCTTGAATAATTTTGTATTCGCCGTTTTCTGTTGTGACAGGAAAACCAAACATAGTACCTTCAGGAATCCCATAAGATCCATCGGAAGGAACGCCCATCGTTGTCCACTTGCCGTTAGTGCCAAGTACCCAGTCGCGAACATGATCGATCGCTGCGTTTGCCGCAGATGCAGCAGAAGACAAGCCGCGCGCCTCAATAATGGCTGCACCGCGTTTGCCAACTGTTGGCAAAAATACGTCTTTATTCCATTCTTGATCGTTGATCAAATCTTTAACCGATGCTCCATCAGCAGTTGCAAAGCGATAATCAGCATACATAGTTGGTGAATGATTACCCCATACGCAAAGCTTTTCAATTGCAGCAACTGGTTTACCAATTTTTGCGGCTACTTGTGACAACGCGCGGTTGTGATCCAAGCGCAACATTGCAGTGAAATTTTTGGATGGTAAGCTTGGTGCCGATTTCATCGCGATGTACGCATTTGTGTTTGCAGGATTGCCAACCACCAAAATTTTTACATTACGCGAAGCAACGACATCTAATGCTTTACCTTGAACTGTAAAAATTTGTGCATTCGCTTCCAACAAATCTTTGCGTTCCATTCCCGGTCCACGTGGACGCGCACCAACTAACAGGGCAACATCGATATCTTTAAACGCAGTCATCGGGTCACTATGAGCAGTCATGCCAGCGAGTAATGGGAATGCGCAATCGTCGATTTCCATCATAACGCCTTTAAGTGCTTTTTGCGCTTTTTCGTCAGGAATCTCTAACAATTGCAGAATAACCGGTTGGTCTTTGCCAAGCATGTCGCCATTGGCAATGCGGAATAAAAGGGAATAGCCAATTTGGCCAGCAGCGCCTGTTACAGCTACGCGCATAGGGGATTTTGCCATGATGCATCTCCGAAGTGGTGTGAAAATTATGTCGACTTAACGCTTTATAATCAATTATTTCAAACTCGATTATTAAGCATAAAAAGCACACAATGATACCGTTGAAAGTAGGGCGCGTCAGCCAAATTCACAAGCGACCTCTAATTTCTTAATCTATCAATATTAAGCTTCAATCTTTATATCAATCTACGGTGTTTGTGGATTTCTACTTTACTTTGAATCTATAAGAACTAATATTGCTTGACGACTTTAATCTTGGTTCGTGTCAACTCGTTCGTATGCGAGTTTAGGTTGGCTAGAACGAAGTGTCAATCAATATCTTATGTCTTATATAAGACATATTACTTGTTAATTTGTTGTGGACGGAATGCTACTTTCTGTGGTGAAATTGTGGTCTATGAATTCTACTGTGCCAACCGCCAATAATCAGGGTAATAATCCTAATAGCTCGACTGTGGGTGTTGCTGCGCCTGGTTATGTGACATCTGGCGCATCTCCTACTTTTAGCCCTTTATATCAACAAATTAAAGCTTTGATTACCCAGAGTTTGCAGTCGGGCGAGTGGAAGCCTGGTGAGTTGATCCCTAGTGAGATGGAGTTGGCTAGTCGTTTTAAGGTAAGTCAGGGTACTGTTCGTAAGGCGATTGATGAGCTATCTGCAGAAAATTTGGTTATACGTAGACAGGGGAAGGGTACTTTTGTCGCAACTCATCATGAGGCGCGCTCCCAATTCCGTTTTTTGCGCTTGGTGCCAGATGTTGGCATTCCACATTATCCTGAGAATAGAATTATCGAGGTGAAGCGGCTCCGTGCGCCAGCTGATGTTGCGCGTGCACTAGATATCAAGTCAGGTGACTCTGTTGTGTTCATCCGCAGAGTTCAATCTTTTTCTAACGTACCCACCATTTTGGATGAATTGTGGTTGCCAGGGGTGATCTTTAAGGGGTTGACTGCTGAGCGCCTTAATGAATACAAAGGCCCGATGTACGGTTTGTTTGAAACTGAGTTTGGTACGCACATGATCCGAGCGTCCGAAGAAATTCGAGCGGTTTGTGCTGATGAGGTTTCCGCTAATTTGCTTCAGTTAGATGTTGGTGCACCTTTGTTAAAGGTGGAGCGAATTTCGTTTACCTATGGCGATAAGCCTGTCGAGTTACGACGTGGGCTTTATCTGACCGACCAACATCATTATCGTAATGAGCTGAGTTAATGCGGGTCATATAAGACGATTATTGGCATTACGTGTCAAAATACGTATTCAGATTTCGCAGTAAGATATGACTATTTTGTAGCAAAATGTCTTTTTGGTTGGTGCAATGCACCAAAATAGGCGAAACTTATAAAGTTCATGTACAGACTAGTTAATGGGGAGATTATTTATGTCTGAAGTAGTAAAAGCCAAACCTCGCTACGGGGTGATGCGGCTGATTGATGCCACAGGATATCGGCTGCCACTAGCTGGATTCGTTTCTATTCTGCACCGCGCAAGCGGAATGTTGATGTTTTTGCTCTTACCATTCATTTTGTATTTATTGGATAAAAGCATTACTTCAGAACTGTCATTTGTAGTACTCAAAAATTTTACCTCGGGTATTTTTGTTAAATTAATTATTTTGGCGCTGTCATGGGCTTATTTGCACCATTTTTGCGCTGGTATTCGTCATTTGTTCATGGATTTTCATGTTGGCTTGAATAAAGACTCTGCACGTCAATCTGCTGTTGGTGTGTTCGCGGTGAGCCTGTCTTTGGCTGCTTTGTTTGCTCTTAAATTATTTGGAGTATTTTAAATGGCAAATAACAATATTGGGCCTAATCGGTTTGTCACTGGTGCGCATTACGGTTTACGCGATTGGTTGGCGCAACGTGTCACAGCTATCGTTATGGCGCTTTATACCGTGTTACTACTTGGATTGTTCTTAACGGCAAACGACTTCAGTTATGCTGGCTGGGCAGGTATTTTTGCGCAACAGTGGTTTAAGTTGGCGACTTTCGCTGTCTTTATATGTTTGTTTTATCACGCTTGGGTAGGTATGCGTGATATCTGGATGGATTATGTGACGCACAGCGTTGCATTGCGTCTGGTGTTTCAAGTCGCCACTATTTTGTGGCTGATCGCTTGTGTCGGATATGCGGCACAGATTTTGTGGAGAGTGTAACCGTGGCAGCAATCAAACCCGCAATTCCATCCCGCCGCTTTGATGCGGTGATAGTTGGCGCAGGTGGCTCGGGCATGCGTGCTTCCTTGCAATTGGCAGAAGCTGGCCTGAACGTCGCTGTATTGTCTAAAGTATTTCCTACGCGTTCGCACACAGTTGCGGCACAAGGTGGTATCGGCGCATCACTAGGTAATATGTCCGAGGATAATTGGTACTGGCATATGTTTGATACCGTAAAAGGATCAGATTATTTGGGCGACCAAGATGCAATTGAATTTATGTGTCGTGAAGCACCTAAAGTAGTTTATGAGTTAGAACATTTCGGTATGCCATTTGACCGTAACGCTGATGGAACTATTTACCAACGCCCGTTTGGCGGCCACACTGCAAATTTCGGTGAAAAACCAGTACAGCGAGCATGTGCGGCTGCAGATCGTACTGGTCACGCGTTATTGCATACTTTGTATCAGCGTAACGTTCGTGCTCGTACTCATTTCTTCGTCGAGTGGATGGCAATTGATTTAATTCGTGATGCTGATGGAGATGTCTTGGGCGTAGTTGCCTTGGAAATGGAAACTGGCGAAGTGATGATGCTTGAAGCCAAGCAAACCATCTTTGCAACCGGAGGTGCAGGTCGTATCTGGGCTGCCTCAACGAATGCATTTATCAATACTGGTGACGGTATGGGTATGGCCGCACGCGCTGGTTTGCCTCTGGAAGATATGGAATTCTGGCAATTCCATCCAACGGGTGTTGCTGGAGCTGGCGTTTTGATCACAGAGGGCGTGCGTGGTGAAGGCGGTATTCTGGTGAATAGCCAGGGCGAGCGTTTCATGGAGCGTTATGCACCGACACTAAAAGATCTTGCTCCTCGCGATTTTGTTTCCCGTTCTATGGATCAGGAAATAAAAGAAGGTCGCGGTTGCGGTCCAAATAAAGATCATGTCATGCTGGATTTACGTCATATCGGAGCAGATATTATTCAGAAACGGTTGCCATCGATTCTGGAGATCGCACATAAGTTTGCTAACGTAGATGCGACCAAAGAACCGATCCCGGTAGTGCCAACTATTCATTATCAAATGGGTGGTATTCCAACTAATATTTATGGTCAGGTTGTTGCTCCTAAAAACGGTAACTCTAATGAAATAGTGAACGGTTTATACGCGATAGGTGAATGTGCATGCGTTTCAGTGCATGGCGCTAATCGTTTAGGTACTAATTCACTGTTGGACTTACTAGTGTTTGGTCGCGCAGCAGGGAATCATATTGTGGCCAGCAATTTGAAGGCTCGCAGCAATAAGGATTTACCAGCGGATGCAGCAGATCTCGCATTATCTCGTTTAGCCAAGCTGGAAACCAGCACTGGTACTGAGCGTGTACAGGACGTCGCGAATGCGATTCGTAAGACAATGCAGTACCACTGCGGCGTATTCCGAACTGACGAGTTGCTGCAAGAGGGCGTCAAGGAAATCATGGAGTTGGATGAACGTCGTAAGCACGTCTCGTTCAAAGACAAATCTAAGGTATTTAATACAGCGCGTGTTGAAGCCTTAGAATTGGACAATTTGATTGAAACCGCAAAAGCAACGATCACATCTGCTGCTGCGCGCAAAGAGTCGCGTGGTGCTCATGCGCATCGTGATTATGAAAAGCGCGACGATGAAAATTGGATGAAACACACGCTATGGTATTCGGAGGCTAATCGTCTGGATTACAAACCAGTTGTTACCAAGCCGCTGACTGTAGAGACCTTCAAGCCTAAAGCACGTACTTTCTAAGAATTGCGAAGAGAATAAAATGGCACGTACACTCAAATTTAAAATTTATCGCTACGATCCTGACAAGGATGCAAAGCCTTATATGCAAGATCTTACAGTTGAGCTGCAAGATACAGACAAAATGTTGCTAGATGCATTGCAACGTATCAAAGCTGACGTTGATGATTCTCTTGCCTTGCGTCGTTCATGCCGTGAAGGTGTGTGTGGTTCAGATGCAATGAACATCAATGGTAAAAATGGTTTGGCTTGTACCACTAATTTAAACGAGTTGACTGAGCCTATTGTTTTGCGTCCATTACCTGGTTTACCAGTCATTCGTGATCTGATCGTGGACATGACGCAATTCTTCAAGCAATACAACTCCATCAAACCATATTTGATGAACGAGTCGATTCCGCCTGAAAAAGAACGCCTGCAAACGCCTGCAGAACGTGAAGAGTTAGATGGCTTGTATGAATGCATTTTGTGTGCTTGCTGCTCTACATCTTGCCCTTCGTTTTGGTGGAATCCAGACAAATTCGTTGGCCCTGCCGGTTTATTGCAAGCCTATCGTTTTATTGCAGATTCACGTGATGAGGCGACCAATGACCGCTTGGATAACTTAGAAGATCCGTATCGTTTGTTCCGATGCCACACGATCATGAATTGCGTTGATGTTTGTCCTAAAGGACTTAATCCAACCAGAGCGATTGGTAAGATCAAAGAGTTAATGGTTAGGCGAGCTGTCTAGTCGTTGCACAATTTAATCGAGTAAAACAATCGAGAGCTACAAGTTCGTTATTCCAAGAATGTTGAATTTGGAGCTCTTATTTTATGTAATTTTTGTTTCGCTTCGAATGGCAGTCTCAAGAATTGCATGAAATATGAATTCAGTATTGAAAGCAATTATGTCTGAAACTAAAATCGTATCCCACCAGAGTGACCCCGTAAAACGAGCTCGCCTAAGGTGGCGTGCCAGACGCGGTCTTTTGGAAAATGATCTCATACTCACTCGCTTTTTAGATTTACATGAGACATCTCTTACAGATGATGAAGTGGATGCCTTTGGTCGATTGATGGAATTGCCTGATAATACTTTGATGGACCTTATTCTGGCTAAAAAGCAACCAGAAGCTGAAGTTAATTTGCCGCACGTGCACGCACTTTTGGCTCGCTTGCAGATTGCCTGATGTTGATAGAGATTTATTGATAAAAATTTTCTCTCGTTTTTTTGATTAACGACTCAACTCTATGTTGAAGGAAGAGCCATGACGAATTCTGAAACAAAAGCCACACTATCGTTCTCTGATGGTTCGGCATCATTGGAAATGCCAATTTACAAAGGTACGGTTGGTCCTGACGTAATCGATATCCGTAAATTGTATGGCGCAACAGGGATGTTTACTTATGATCCTGGCTTCATGTCAACGGCGGCATGTAACTCGTCAATTACTTACATTGATGGCGACAAAGGTGAATTGCTTTATCGCGGCTACCCTATTGAACAACTAGCAGTTAATGGGGGTGATTTTTTAGAAACCTGCTTCCTGCTATTGAACGGTGAGCTGCCTACAGCCGAGCAAAAGGCTGAATTTGTTGCTACGGTAACGAATCACACTATGGTGCACGAGCAGATGCAGTTTTTCTTCCGTGGCTTCCGTCGTGATGCACATCCGATGTCTGTTCTGGTTGGCACAGTAGGCGCTTTAGCGTCGTTCTACCACGATTCCCTCGATATTAATAATCCGCGTCACCGCGAAGTATCTGCAATTCGCTTGATCGCAAAAATGCCAACTCTGGTTGCTATGGCTTACAAGTATTCTATTGGGCAGCCTTTTGTTTATCCTCGCAATGACTTGTCATATAGCGCTAACTTTATGCACATGATGTTCTCTACGCCATGTGAGCCGTATAAGGTAAATGAAGTTTTGGTTCGTGCTTTAGATCGTATTTTGATACTGCATGCTGATCACGAGCAAAATGCATCTACTTCTACAGTTCGTCTGGCGGGTTCGTCTGGGGCAAACCCATTTGCGTGTATCGCGGCTGGTATCGCTTGTTTGTGGGGACCTGCACACGGTGGTGCTAATGAAGCTGCTTTGAGCATGCTAGAAGAGATTGGAAGCGTTGATAATATCTCTGAATTTATTACCCAAGTAAAAGATAAAAACTCTGGCGTAAAATTGATGGGCTTCGGTCATCGTGTTTATAAAAACTATGATCCACGTGCTAAATTAATGCGTGAAACTTGCTATGAAGTTCTGCAAGAACTTGGTTTGCAAGATGACCCGTTGTTTAAACTTGCGATGGCGTTAGAAAAAATTGCACTGGAAGATGAATACTTCGTTTCTCGTAAATTGTATCCAAATGTCGATTTCTATTCCGGCATCGTACAACGTGCACTCGGTATTCCGACTTCCTTATTTACGGGTATTTTTGCCCTGGCACGTACAGTTGGCTGGATCGCGCAGTGGAAAGAAATGATTTCTGATCCAGAGCAAAAAATTGGTCGACCACGTCAATTATTTGTCGGATCTCAGACGCGTACTGTATTGCCCATTGATCAGCGTGGATAGTTGGCATTAAAAAAAAGCGAGTCAGCTAGACTCGCTTTTTTTTACATTAAATATGCTATGCTTCAATTAGTATATAGATTTTTAGATGTAAATTCATTTTTAATTCAAAAAAGTTATTTTTTTAAATATACGAATGACAGTTTTGATTTAAAAGTGGAGTAGTTAGAAACCAGCCCTTCCCCACAACTTGATGTGCAATCCGCTAACCGGTCAGGCCGTGTCGCGGAAGGTTAGATTAACCCGCTAATCTCGCGAAACGCGAAGAAAGGTGAGCAAGATGATGCAACAATATAACGCTAACTCGTATTTGTTCGGCGGCAACGCGCCGTATGTAGAAGAACTTTACGAAGCGTATCTAAACAATCCCGGATCTGTTCCTGATAATTGGCGCGCGTATTTTGACGCGATGCAAAACGTTCCTGCGGTCGATGGCTCAAGTAAACCGGACGTAGCGCACGCACCTGTTATTGCTTCGTTTGCTGAGCGAGCCAAACAAGGTCCTATTCGTACAGTCAGTGCGAGTGCCGACGCCGAAATGGGTCGTAAACGTGTCGCTGCACAGCAATTGATTGCTGCCTATCGCTTCCTAGGTAGCCACTGGGCGAATTTGGACCCTTTGCAACGTCAAGAACGCCCAAATATCCCAGAACTTGAAGCTAGTTTTTATGGCTTTACAGATGCTGACATGGATATTCAGTTCAATATTAGCAACACTTATTTTGGGCCAGAAACCGCATCATTGCGCGACTTGCTGAATTCTTTGCGTGATACTTACTGTCGTTCGATCGGTGCTGAATTTATGTATATCAGCGACCCAACTGAAAAGCGCTGGTTACAACAAAAGCTTGAGTCCATTCGTTCGACTCCAAGTTTTTCCGCTGAAAAGAAAAAACATATTCTTGATCGCTTGACCGCAGCAGAAGGTTTAGAGCGCTACCTACATACTCGTTACGTTGGTCAAAAACGTTTCTCACTCGAAGGTGGTGAGAGCTTTATCGCCTCCATGGATGAGACTATTCAACGTGCCGGTGAACGTGGTGTTGAAGAGATCGTTATCGGTATGGCGCATCGTGGTCGTTTGAACGTGCTGGTCAATACTCTGGGTAAGATGCCACAAGATTTGTTTGCTGAATTTGAAGGTAAACATGGTGACGATCTGCCAGCAGGTGACGTTAAATACCACCAAGGCTTCTCATCAGATATTTCCACTCCGGGCGGACCAGTCCATTTGTCCCTTGCATTCAATCCATCCCATCTTGAAATCGTTAATCCAGTAGTTGAGGGTTCGGTTAAGGCGCGTATGGAGCGTCGTGGCGACAAAGATGGTTCTCAAGTTTTGCCAATCTTAGTCCACGGTGATGCTGCGTTTGCAGGGCAAGGCGTTGTCATGGAAACGCTTAACCTCGCTCAAACACGTGGTTATGGTACTGGCGGAACGGTGCATATCGTGATCAACAATCAGATTGGTTTTACCACATCTGATCCGCGCGATTCCCGTTCTACTTTGTATTGTTCCGACGTCGTAAAAATGATTGAAGCTCCTGTATTGCACGTTAATGCAGATGATCCTGAAGCCGTTGTCCTGGCAACGCAGATCGCTTTGGACTACCGTATGGAGTTCAAGAAGGATGTCGTTGTTGATATTATTTGCTACCGCAAGCTAGGTCATAACGAGCAGGATACCCCAGCACTGACGCAGCCTTTGATGTACAAAAAAATTGCTCAGCACCCTGGCACTCGTAAAATGTACGCCGATAAATTGGCTGCACAAGGTACGATCCCAGCTGATGGTGGCGATACAATGGTTAAGGCTTTCCGTGATGCGATGGATGCAGGTAAGCATACGGTTGATCCTGTCATCTCCAACTTCAAGAACAAATACGCAGTAGATTGGATTCCTTTCCTAAACCGTAAATGGACTGACGCAGCAGATACAGCAGTACCTCTTTCTGAATTGAAGCGTTTAGCTGAACGTATTACGACGGTGCCAGAAAGCTTTAAGCCGCATAGTCTGGTTGAAAAAGTTCTGGGCGACCGCGCCACCATGGGGCGCGGTGAATTAAATCTTGACTGGGGTATGGGTGAGCATCTTGCCTATGCATCTTTAGTTGCGTCTGGTTATGCAATTCGTTTGACGGGTCAAGATGCCGGTCGCGGTACATTTGTACATCGCCACGCGGTTTTGCATGATCAAAATCGTGAGCGCTGGGATGCAGGTACTTATATTCCTTTGCAAAACATTTCAGACAAGCAAGCTCCATTCGTCGTGATTGATTCTGTATTGTCAGAAGAAGCTGTATTGGCATTTGAATATGGTTATTCCACTGCAGAACCAAATACATTGACCATCTGGGAAGCACAATTCGGCGATTTCGCTAACGGTGCTCAAGTTGTTATCGACCAATTCATCAGCTCAGGTGAAGTGAAATGGGGTCGTGCTTCTGGTTTGGTGCTGATGTTGCCGCATGGTTACGAAGGCCAAGGTCCAGAGCATTCATCTGCACGTCCTGAACGCTTCTTACAGTTGTGCGCTGACAATAATATGCAAGTGGTTCAGCCGACCAATGCTGCGCAAATTTTCCATCTCTTGCGTCGTCAGATGATCCGTCAGTTCCGTAAGCCTTTAGTCATCATGACGCCGAAGTCCTTGCTGCGTAATAAAGATGCGGGTTCTCCGTTGTCTGAATTAGCAAAAGGCAGTTTCCATACAGTGATTGGCGAAGTGGATGACAAGATTGATGCTAAAAAAGTGAAGCGTGTGATCGCTTGTTCAGGCAAGGTTTACTATGATTTGGTCAACGCACGTAAAGAGCGTGGTCAGACTGATACGGCGATTATCCGTGTGGAGCAGTTATATCCGTTCCCACATAAGAGCTTCTCAGCTGAGTTGAAAAAATTCCCACAATTGGCTGAGCTGGTTTGGGCACAAGATGAGCCGCAAAATCAGGGACCTTGGTTCCAGATTCAGCACAATATTTTTGAAAGTCTGGATGAAGGTCAAAAACTGGCATATGCCGGTCGTCCAGCTAGCGCATCGCCTGCTGTAGGTTACTACGACAAGCACTACGCACAACAAAAAGCATTGCTGGATACCGCATTTTCTAAACTCAAAGGCTACGTCCTGACTAAATAACGATCTTGTATTGAATGTGCGTATCGATTACGCATAAATCAATTAGTGATCCGTGGCGCAGCAGAAGCTGCTGCGCCCAACAGATATCCGAAACGGAGAAAAAACATGGCAATTATCGAAGTAAAAGTACCGCAATTATCCGAGTCAGTTGCAGAGGCAACTTTGCTCACATGGCATAAAAAAGTTGGTGAATCCGTCGAGCGTGACGAGAACTTGATTGATGTAGAAACGGACAAAGTTGTTCTTGAGTTACCTGCACCAGAGGCCGGTATTATTACTCAAATCATCAAACCAGACGGTAGTACCGTGGTTGCTGGTGAAATCATCGCTATTTTGGATACTAACGCATCTGCCAAGGTTAGTCCGCTCCAAGTCACCGCACTCCCAGTTGCTTTAACAACTGATCCAGTAACTGATGCAATCAATAGTCTTGCTGGTAAATCTGCTGGTGTTGCAATGCCAGCTGCTGCAAAAATTTTGTCTGAAAACAATATGTCTGCCAGTGCAATTGATGGCACAGGCAAAGACGGTCGCGTTACCAAAGGCGACGCCTTAGCCGCAGTTGCAAAACCTGCCGTTACAGCGACTGCACCAGTAGTTGCGCCAATCGCAGCACCAGTTGCAAGCAAGCCAGCTTTGCAGCAAGTCACTGCACCGGCAATGAACTTAGGTGATCGTCCTGAAGAGCGCGTGCCAATGAGCCGTTTGCGTGCCCGTATTGCAGAGCGCTTGTTGCAATCTCAATCGATGAATGCAATTTTGACGACCTTCAATGAAGTCAACATGGCACCAGTCATGGAATTGCGCAATAAGTACAAAGACAAATTTGAAAAAGAACATGGCGTTAAGCTGGGTTTTATGTCTTTCTTCGTCAAAGCTGCCGTTGCTGCTTTGAAAAAATATCCGGTTATTAATGCTTCTGTTGATGGCAATGACATCGTGTACCACGGCTATTTTGATATCGGTATTGCAGTTGGTTCCCCACGTGGTTTAGTGGTACCTATCTTGCGCAATGCGGATCAAATGTCAATTGCTGAGATTGAGAAGAAAATTGGCGAATTTGGTGCCAAAGCCAAAGACGGCAAACTGACACTGGAAGATTTGACTGGCGGCACGTTCTCCATCTCCAACGGTGGTACTTTCGGATCGATGTTGTCCACACCGATTATTAATCCACCGCAATCCGCAATCTTAGGTGTGCATGCAACTAAAGACCGTGCTGTTGTTGAAAATGGTCAGATTGTAATCCGCCCGATGAACTATCTTGCGATGTCTTACGACCACCGTATCATTGATGGTCGCGAAGCAGTTTTAGGTTTGGTCGCAATGAAAGAAGCATTGGAAGATCCAGCTCGCTTATTGTTAGATCTGTAATATGAACTTCGCTGACGAAATCAAACGTCTGCACGAACTGCATCAGTCGGGCGCACTGACTGATGCCGAGTTTGCGCAAGCCAAGGCTAAGTTGCTGGCGTCGAATGAAAGTGCCGAACAATCATGGTCTGGCACTGATCAAACGATCAATCAATTAAATCAGTTCCGCCGGTCCAGAAAAGATCAATGGCTAGGTGGCATTTGTGGTGGTCTTGGCAAACTTACCGGAGTCGAATCCTGGATCTGGCGTTTGCTTTTCGTTATGTTCACTTTCTATTTTGGTTCTGGTCTGGTGGCTTATATCCTTGCATGGATATTTATCCCGGAAGAAGAATAAATAGAGCGAACACAATCTGAACACATCAGGAAAATATTCATGAGTAAACAATTTGATGTCGTCGTTATCGGCGGCGGCCCTGGCGGCTATATAGCAGCGATCCGTGCAGCACAGCTTGGTTTTTCCACCGCATGTATCGATGCATGGAGTACTGATAAAGGTACGCCAGCATTAGGCGGCACCTGCACCAATGTTGGCTGCATTCCGTCCAAAGCTTTGCTGCAATCGTCCGAGCATTATGAGCATGCCGGCCATTCCTTTGCAGATCATGGTATCGAAGTCAAAGGCCTGGCGCTTAACATCGGCCAAATGCTGGCACGCAAGAACACCATCGTTAAGCAAAATAATGACGGTATTGTGTATCTCTTTAAGAAGAACAAAGTAACGTTTTTCCATGGTCACGGTTCCTTTACCAAGGCAGTTGAAGGCGGCTATGAAATCAAAGTCGCAGGTAAAACAGAAGAGAGTATCGTTGGCAAGCATATCGTTCTGGCGACTGGTTCTAATGCACGTGCTTTGCCGGGCGCGGAGTTTGATGAAGAATTGATTCTGTCCAACACTGGCGCCTTAGAGTTGCCAGCAGTACCGAAGAAACTGGGCGTCATCGGTGCCGGTGTAATCGGTTTGGAAATGGGTAGCGTCTGGCGTCGTCTGGGTGCTGATGTGACTGTGTTAGAAGCTCTGCCAACCTTCCTTGGCGCAGTGGATGAGCAAATCGCAAAAGAAGCGCACAAACTGTTTGTGAAACAAGGTTTGTCCATCAATTTAGGCGTAAAGATTGGCGAGATCGTCAAAGGTAAGAACGACGTCACCGTCAATTACAGTGATGACAAAGGTACTGTGCATGTAGCGGTATTCGATAAATTGATCATCTCCATCGGTCGTACACCTAACACTAACGGCTTGAATGCGGATGGTGTTGGTTTAAAACTCGATGAGCGTGGTTTTATCGCGGTTGATGGTGATTGCAAAACTAATTTGCCAAATGTCTGGGCGGTTGGTGACGTCGTGCGTGGCCCTATGCTGGCACACAAGGCGGAAGAAGAAGGCGTTGCAGTTGCTGAGCGCATCGCTGGTCAGCATGGTCATGTCAACTTCAATACGATTCCCTGGGTTATTTATACTTCACCTGAGATCGCCTGGGTTGGCCGCACTGAGCAACAGTTGAAGGCAGATGGTGTTGCTTACAAAGCTGGCACATTCCCCTTTATGGCGAATGGTCGCGCCCGTGCTTTAGGTGATACATCTGGTATGGTCAAGTTCTTGGCAGATGCGACGACGGATGAAATCTTAGGCGTACACATTGTCGGTCCAATGGCATCGGAGTTGATCGCAGAAGCTGTTGTAGCAATGGAGTTTAAAGCCTCAGCAGAAGATATCGCCCGTATTTGTCACGCACATCCATCTCTGTCGGAAGCGACTAAAGAGGCGGCATTGGCAGTAGACAAACGTTCGTTGAACTTCTAATCAGAACGATTTTTGAACATGACGCCGCTGATGGGATAAATATCCTCTCAGCGGCGTATTTATTCCTAAGCGGTAAAAAATGAATGTTCTAGAGTTTTATCAAGAAGCCCTGACCAAGCGTGGTTTTCAAGCGGATGCTGCACAACAACTCGCAGTCGATCGGCTGCAACAATCCTATGATGAATGGGTGGAATACAAATCCAAGCGTGCCAACAAGTTCACCCGTTTGATCACCCGTCCCGATGTACCACGCGGCGTGTATATGTGGGGAGGGGTAGGGCGTGGCAAATCGTTTTTGATGGATAGCTTTTATTCTGTCGTGCCAGTTGTGCGTAAAACTCGTCAGCACTTTCATGAATTTATGCGTGCAGTCCATCGCCAATTGGATGAGTTAACTGGTGTAGCGGATCCGCTGGATGAAGTCGCACGTCGCATTGCTAAAAAATACCGTCTGATTTGCTTTGATGAGTTCCACGTATCCGACGTGGCTGATGCCATGCTCCTATACAATCTGCTGAACGCCTTGTTTGAAAACGGCGTGTCATTTGTCATGACATCCAACTATCAGCCCGACGCTTTATATCCAGACGGACTACATCGCGATCGTATGTTACCCACCATTGCGCTATTGAAAGACAAGCTGGATGTCTTAAATGTTGATTCGGGTAACGATTACCGCAAGCGTGCGCTGGAACAGGTGGATGCTTATCTCACACCGCTCAATGCAGCGACCGATAAAGCGTTACGGACAGCATTTGCCAAACTGGCAGACACTGCTGATGAAGACTCCAGAGTCAATATTGAGGGTAGAGACATCAAAGCCTTACGGCGCGCCGGTACTGCGGTGTGGTTTGATTTCAGCACGCTTTGTGGTGGTCCTCGCTCGCAGAATGATTATCTTGAAATTGCCAGCCGTTTTCATACCGTGATATTGTCCTCGGTCCCGCGCATGTCGGCAGCAATGTCGTCTGAGGCACGTCGCTTTACCTGGTTGATTGATGTGTTTTACGATAACAAGGTCAAGCTGATTATGTCGGCTGAAGTGCCTGCAGAAGAGTTGTACACACAAGGTACTTTATCGAATGAGTTTCACCGTACCGTATCGCGTATTATCGAGATGCAATCGCGTGAATACATGGAAACCGATCAGCGGCACAGTACTGATACTCTTACTTAACTTATTCTGAAAGCTTGATCTATGACACCGTTTCACCGCAGATTTATTTATTTGTTGTCTGTCCTGGCTATTGGTTTATTTAGTTTTTGCTCAGTATCCTCTGCTCAGATACAAGATCCGCCTTTGACGCTGGATGAGTTGGTTAGTGTTGTCGGAAAACTGGATCAGACGTATGCACCAAAAGCCATTCAAACCGTCGAAGCTGCCGATGCCGCATTAGCCCAAGTAGAGCCAACCCAAAGACAATTGCAAACTTGGTATATTCGCACTCAACACACCTGTTAAGAACGTTTTTTCGTCAACTCTTGTCTGGACAATGCCAAGCTTAGTCGCCGCAAGCATTCTGTTATTTTGCAGCGTATCTCAGTAGAAGCAAAAGCTTATAAACGCAAAGAGCATATTGAAGAGCTAGATGCTGAGTTGAAATTAAAAAATGAGCAAAAACAGTTGGACGAGCAGAAAAAACAATAACCGTGATAATGTGTAATGAGTAGTGTTGCCGGATTGGCATCGAATATTGCGTTATTGTTGCGCTGCTTAAATAGCGAGATCAATATAGATAAATCCCCTAAAATATCTAAAAAAAGGGGAGTATGTGCCAAAAATAGCCTCATTGTCTAGAACAAACCTAGACGTTAAAATATACTGTGGGCAAGTATATAATGCTTGAATGCCAGTTTAGGCGTCAACTATAGCGCCAATCTAATGTTTAATTCAATGCTAACTTAGGTACGAATTCAGGCGCAAATTCAAACTGCACTCAAACGAGTCAGCGCCTCTTGCAAGGTTTGCTCTTGCTTAGCAAAGCAAAACCGTACGATCCCGGATTCGTTTGCCTGCTGGTAAAAGCCGGACAGTGGAATCGCAGCTACACCTATTTCGCTGGTCAGCCAGCGTGCAAAATCCAGCTCTGACTGATCAGAAATCGCTGAATAATCGAC
>JANXTO010000250.1 GCA_025352365.1 Undibacterium sp.
AACATTTGTAACAAATTTTTGTTTCTGAATTGTGTCAAAAGCGACTTTAGAAACTTGAAGCATTTACAAATATCCAAACCAACCCAAACCAGCACCGATCGCCAATAACCATAGCAAATGTAATCTGGTGCGCCATACCACTAAGGCGCAAACGGCTGTCATGATCCAAAGTGACCAAGCGGGGTGGACTAATGCGGAAGAAGATGAAGACGAGCTTGATCCGCTTGCCATAATCCAGCCTGTTGCCAGCAATAATCCGATTACGATAGGCGCTAAACCTAGCTTAAACGCCCGTACCGCGCGCAAATTACGATTTTTGTGCCCCCAACGAGCCGCGTTGTACGTCAGCGTTGCGCTGGGCAACATGATTCCCAGCATGGTAATCAAGGTACCGAGCGGGGCATACCAGCCGTTGCCGGTATTCATCCCGATATTCCAGCCCATTAAAGCAATAAACAGCACATTGGGGCCAGGCGCGGCTTGGGCAAGCGCCACCGAGGAATTAAATTGCGCTTCGCTCAACCAGTGATTTTGAATCACCAGATAACGATGCATTTCAGGCAAGGTAGAAATCGCTCCACCCACCGATAGCAGGGACAACATCAGATAATGCAGCAGCAAATGCAGCCAATCGCTGGCTTGCATGGTAATGCTGTTAAGGTGATTAACGACATCGGCACCAGCAAAACCAGCAACAACGGTGGTCACGACAGCATTCATTTGCCGAGCTTTCTATACGCGGTGACGCAGGCAATCGAGCCTAGTCCAAGCAAAATATAAGCAAGTGGCAGGTGCAATAAGGCAATGCCGACAAAACATAAGATACAAAGTGCACCGCATAAGCGCAAACCCAGTGGATTACTTTTTAGCGCTGGCAGCAAGCGTAAAGCGGATGCAATAATCAGACCTGCCGTGACCGCGCTCATGCCGCGCAAGGCACCCGCAACACCCGGGTGATCTGCGATCCGGGCGTACACCAGTGCGAGTAGCAAAATGATGATTAAAGGTACGGTCAGCATGCCTGCCAATGCCGCCAGCGCACCCGGCAGACCAAAAGAACGGCTGCCGATCATCAAGGACAAATTAACCACATTGGGGCCCGGCATAATCTGCGCTACGGCCCAGTCTTCAATATATTCTTCCCGCGTCAGCCAGCGCTTACGTTCAACCAACTCCATCTGCACGATGGCTTGCACACCACCAAAACCTTGTAGCGCCAACCAGGTGAAAGAGAAAAAAAGATCCGCAACAGAACGGGGTTGGGGGTGAGGTTCGATCTGGTCTGTGCTCATAAATACGATCAAGGGTCGATTGTGATGGAAGTCTTCGACGCGGGTTTCTGATAAGAGTTTTCTAGGCGAAAAAGAATATACTCCCCTATTTTTTTCAATAAATATGCCAATTGTCCAGACTTTAATTGGACAAATAAAAAGTACTGATGGGGAGTATAGTCATTGACTGAAGTGACAATCAGAACCGCGTTTTCAACTACCAAGGGCAAAGAATGATGCTTAATTTGTCCGGTGTGGTTGCGCATTATCCCCGCCAACACGGATTCGATAGCGCAAACAGTGAAACGTTCCTTCGCATTTAATTTAAAAAATCACGCATTATTTTTTAATCAGTTCGCGCTTTTCGCTGTTCAGTTTATCCTCACGCCGGTGATGCGCCCGCAATCTGGCGCGCCATTCGCCCAGTGCTGTTAGCGCCCCCTGGAATTCACGCTCTATCAAATCCGCTTCATCATTGGTAATCACACCA
This sequence comes from Undibacterium sp., assembly GCA_025352365.1. Taxonomy (GTDB): domain Bacteria; phylum Pseudomonadota; class Gammaproteobacteria; order Burkholderiales; family Burkholderiaceae_D; genus Undibacterium. The sequence goes on from JANXTO010000250.1 coordinate 1,762, forward strand.
TCCAACAGTGCTGCAGATACTGCCTCGGCCACACCGCCGACCTGGCTCATGACGCGACACACGGTTTGCGACAAATCATCGTCGCTGATGTGATCTGGCTCCGGCACGATAAACGCGGCCATCCCATGCCGCCCCAACAACGCATGCAGCGGCAGCAGCGCATCTTTTACGCCGGCCTCGCGGCACAACTCCACAATTTGCGACAACTCCTCAAACGACGGGTAATGCGACTCGATGCCAGGTGCCAGCTTATTACGCAGCACATTCACCGATACCTGCATGCGCGCCGCCAACGCATCGAGGCCGCCGGGATAAGCGCGCGCCACTTTATACAGGGCGTCGTGCTGATTCATATTCGAGTATTTGCGCGTCATGGTGATTTTCCCTTTTTATTACCGATGCGTTTTGTATTTTTGATCACTATGCTTCCGTTCACAAGATCGGCGCGCATAAAAATAACGTGCAGATTGTACAGAGATGTTACTCACTTCACTACGGATCGGCACATGAAGTCAATCGCAAAAAGAATTATCCATCACTTCGTTGTCGGGATTACGACAGTTGCCTTGTGTATGCCGATGTTGGAGATAGCCAGCGCTAGTACATCCGGATCGTCAGGCGCACGATCCTCCGGCGGCTCCTCACGTAGTTTTAAATCTGGATTTTCTTCCCAGCGCAATAGCAATAGCAATAGCGCGAATAACAACATCGGCAACACCAGCAAAACCAGCAAAACCAACACGGGCTTTGGTAGCTTTTCGTCCTCATCATCGTCTAGCAACGCTCCAGCGAATGCGGCGAATGCAACAACGACAAACACTCCCGTCAACAACAATGCGGGCAAATCCAACTCTGCGCTGAATCGCGATCTGGACAGTAGCCGCTCGCAAAACACTGCGTTAAAAAATTTGGATGCACGGACTGCACCAAGCGCTACGCCAAACACGGGCAATCAACCCGGCAGTGTCAGCGTGACCGGCAAGCCGTTAGGCACTTCGTCCAATGCGTTTGGTAACACTGCTCAAGGTTCGACCGCGCAAGGTTCAACAGCAGCACCAGCTTATGGTCAGCCTATGCAGCAAGCACCATCGACCATCATTGTGCAACGAGAAAGTAGCGGCATGGGCGGCGCATTCTGGGGCTTTATGCTGGGTCAATCAATGAGCCATCACAGTTATGGCGGCGGCTATGGTGGGAATTACGGATCAGGTTATGACAATCGTCCTCGTGATGTTGGCAATGCTGACAATGCAAGCAACGCCACAAACCCAACGGCAACGGTGTCAAACAATGACAAAGCCCAAGAATCAGAATCCTGGTTTTGGCGTCTTCTACGGCTGATGTTGTGGACAGCGATTTTGTCCGGCATTGCCTGGGTTGGCTACAAATTACTGCAGCGTCGTAAAGCTCGCAATCAGGCGCGCACCCAAGCAAGCACTCAAAATTATTCATTAGGAAAGGTTTAATCCGCATCATGGCCTGGACAGACGCTTATCAATACGCTGGAAAAATATTCGGCAAACACAGCACGGCGGTAAATGGATCGGCTACGCAAGATCAAGGCTCCAATCAAGCCGATGCCAATTTGCCGTTAAAGGCACGCATAGGTGGCGTACTGCAATTACAGAAAACGCCCTTCATCCGCGCCATCAGCCAAGGATCGCTGATCGCTATGCCCGACGACGCTAATTGTCTGATCCGTGCCATCAGCCGGGTACGGCTAGAAATCGCCGGCAGCTTGTATCGCTATTACCTGAATACGGGCGATCAGGATGCAAACGAGAGCTTTGTGCAACTGTACCAAAACGAACAAGGCGACATCTCAGAAGTCATGTATTACCAGCGCCTGACCCGTTTTATTCCAGAAACGATCGAAGATCAGCAAGCGTTTTCGGGGGAAGCCGGAGCAGGTCTGGGCGACCGTACTTACACACTGTGGCGTACGCAGCTAGAGAATCAAAGTGACGCTCAGTCGATTGATGCAGAAAGCTCCATGAGCAACTTAGATAGCGTCTTCGGCGACAGCGATCAGATCGACTACAGCCGTGACGCCGGTGATCCCAATAGCGAATTCGTCGCTCCGTTTAAAGCGCAAGAGAGCCGCATCGATGACGCCATCGGTCAGCACGGCTTGTTGCAGGACATTGTATTCATGCCCTACAGCCGCGCGCTGGACGGCTTACGCGAAAGTCTTTTAATCAGTACAGAAATCGTCAGAAGCCGCGACGGCGACACCAGTCGGCGCGAGATTCATGTCGATTTCATGATCGGAATTCCAGTCGAACTGGATAGGTTGCTGATCCAATGATGCGCCTTAAAAAGTCACATCAGCAGCACCGTAGTAAAGCAGTTAGTCGTTTGTAAGTGCTTCACATAATTTGTCATCACCACTTTGTATTTATCGCAGTACCTTTAACTCCTTGAGAGGAAGCAAAATGAGCAATTTGAATGGTTGGGGCCTGACCGCACGCTTGATCTCCAAACACTTTGGCGTACTCGGCGACAAAGTCTCCGAAGCGATTGCCAATTTCGACCCGGAAACCGCCACCGAGGCTGACCGTGATCGTCTGGCCGCCACGCTGAGAGACAGTGCGCAAAAACTGGCCTCTGCCCGCGCGTCTTTTGACAAAGAACATAACGACGTCATCAAACTGCGCGAGCTCATCGCCAATGATGAAAAAGCGTCCAGCACACTCGCCGACCGGCTTGCCTCAGGCAAAATATCAGAAGCCACAGTCAGTCTGTTTTGTGATGAGCTGGAAGCCAACAAAGCTCGCTTACCGTTAGAACTGCAAGAAGAAGCCGATGCGCAGCAATACATGAACGAACTGCAAACCATCGTCGATGCCTTTTCTAAACAACTCGCCGAGTTTGATGCTATCGCGAAAAAAGCCATGCAAAATCTGGCTAGTGCAAAAGCGCAAAAAGATTTGCAAACCATGCGGGTAGAACGCCAAAGTCAGCTCAGTAGTTTGTCCGGCATGCAAGGTCAGTCCAGCGCACTTAACGCCTTAACCAAGCGCGCTCAAACAGTGAGCAATGAGGCAGCAGGCATGCGCATCGTCGCCGATATCGGACAAAAACCCTTGGATCAGGCAGCAGAGATTGACGCGATCAGAAAATCAGTCGGTCAGGCAGACACAGCAGGTGAAACGACACTGCAACGCTTGCAGCGTTTATCAGGCAAAGCTACGGAAACGAGCGTTGCTGCATAAGTAGTTTAATGATTAGATCGTAGTCCGAGATTAGCTAGTAAGGGATCGTATCGTCAGTGCTGACGATACGATTTTTTTCTATGCAAGAAAGAGGAAATTCTGATCAAGCCACGACAGATTTTTTAGTTTGAACCGCAGGTTTTAACACTGCCCACACCGCCAGTCCAATTAATGTACCACCCGCAATATGTCCCCAGGTAATTTGCTCACCCAAAAAAATCGCCCCCCACAAGATACCAAATGGCGGTATCAAAAACGTGACTGTCAGAGATTTCATCGGGCCGATATCCGCAATCAGACGGAAATATAAAATGTAGGCAAACGCAGTGCAGACCAAGCCAAGCCCTGCCATCGCCAGCCACAATCCGGTACCACCCCAATTTGTCAAAGGCTGACCAATAGTGCTACTGATACTAGCAATAAAAAGCGGCATGATAAAGACGGCCGCACCTAGCTGACTGGCAAATGCGAGTAATTTACTATCGAGTCCACCTTTTTCTGATATCCAGCGCCGCGTCATAAAACTCGCAACGCCATAACATGCGGTAGCGATTAAACATGCCCCAGCACCCATCATCACCTCCGTCGTCAGTTCGACGGGACCGGCTTTTGTCAGCACTACGACACCGATCAAACCCAGTAATACGCCCACGAATTTTGCCTGGCTTAATTTCTCTGAGAAAAACAGAGTTCCGACAATCACGCCCATCAATGGCGTAGTCGCATTGAAGATGGCGGAATAACCGGCCGGTAATATTTTTGCGGCAAAGCTGTACATCGCAAACGGGATGCCAGAATTGATGACACCTAATGCCATCGCCGCACCAATTTTCCCTTTAAAATCCCACTTAGTCCGCATCAACGCCAGTATCAACAGCAATCCGGTCGCGCCAAATACAACGCGAAAAAAAGCCGTCGGCAAAGCCCCAAGAACCGGTGCGATAATGCGCATAAATAAAAAACTCGCACCCCAAATCGCCGATAACACAATCAACCGTACGGTATCGCTCAATCTCATTCTGTTGTTCCTCTATTTCTTCTTTATGATTGTTATCAGGTGTCAGAATTTTTCTGAAACTGATTTGTTAAGGCAGTATTTTAATGGCGTACATTCTTAAGATTGACGCAAAAATTTCCCAAATAGTCACTGCAACGCAGTCGAGATCAATTTTTGCAAACTCTATCTTTCCTCCAGTGACGTCATCCTAATTTGATTGCTGCACCTACTCCAGCGATTTGGGATGAGTGGTCAGCTTTGAGGATGAATGGTGCGGTTTGTTAGCAAACTCAGCCAACGGTCGCTGCCATCAACATCGCTGATGACGCTGGCGAAATCGGTGACGGTACGGGCGGCTCGTTCTAGCAATTGGATATCAGCTTCGTGCTGACGGGCGACGTGAGGATCTTCTAAAAATAAAATACGCCGGATTTGTTTATCTAAAACCAGTTCGGCGATTTGTGCATCGCCACCCAATGGGCCAGACAAAAAGGGTTTGACCCAGTTTTCACCGGCTTCTTTGCCTTTGATTTTTTGCGCTAATTGATTCAGTAAGCCGCCTGTAGTGCCGGTGGCATAACGATAGCTAAACTGGTCTAATAGGGCGAAGTGTTTTTCGGCCAAAGTGAGCATACGGTTTTTCATCGCGTCATGGGCGATCAGAGCGATCCCTTCGCCGTCAAACTTAAAACTAGCACTGAGCGAGGTATCAATCGGCTTACCGGTAGCACAGGCTTCTAACTCCAGCCACTCCCGAGCCGCGGCCAAGGTCGCTAAAAAAGGTTTGCCGTGGATGACGCATTGACGTTTTAATGCCAACGCTTCAGGAAAAATAGAGGATGGATCGACCGGATCAATCAGATAAATAACAGCGTCGACCGTACGTGCCGGATCGCGATCAACCACGCGCGATACCAGCTTCATCAAACCGCCTTCACGTCCGTAGGGAAAGCGTTCGTATTGTGGGCAAGAGTCAATCAGACCATGCGTCAGGATGGCATCCAAGGTGCGGCCAACGACAATCATTTCTGGCTGGAGTTGGTGTAGCGCGGACCGTGCGCCACGCAATAATTGCACCAAAGCGGAATCAGCGGCGTCTTGATGGCTGCGGTTAGCGATCAAGCCGATACGCATGGGTTTTGCTAACGTGTTCAGGGTGTTGAATGTACTAAATGTACTCATGAAGTAGTCCGGAAAATACGTTTAATCTGGATGAAGAACTAGCTTGATTTAAATATACTCCCCATTATTTATTATAAAATAGCCGTATTGTCCAATAATTTTCTGGACAACTAAAAAATACTTACCAGGAGTATATTTTAGTTCGTTTTTAAAATGACGCTGTGATCGACGGCAAAACCATAGATAAAACTGATCGCCTACAAGCGGAATTACTTTTTAGTTTTACTTTTCTTTAGAGCGATGAAAATGATCCTGCCAGGACAATAGCTGTTCAGCTGGCATAGGCTTGGCGAAGAAATATCCTTGCACCTGATCGCAGCCCAGCGCCTCTAGTTCAGCCAGCGTTTCTGGTGTCTCTACTCCCTCAGCAACGACGGGCAGACCAAAGTTATGCGCTAGGTCAATGATGCTTTGTACGATTTGTTTGTCTTGTATAGAATTGCTCATGCCATGCACAAACATGCGATCAATTTTTAACTCATCAATGGGGAAACGGCGCAAATACGCGAGCGAAGAATAGCCCGTGCCAAAGTCATCTATCGACAAATGGAAACCGAGTTTTTTCAGCTCAAACAGCAAGTCGGTGCTGTGTTCGATGTCATGAATAAATGCGCTCTCGGTAATCTCTAAACCAATTGCAGAGGCAGGCACATCCCAGACACTTAATACGCGCTGCAAAATTTGCGGCAACTGTTCTAGCTCAAGCAGGCGCGTAGATAAATTCACCCAAATTAAAATCTCGTGACCGGCAGCTTTCCAATTGCAGTACTCGCGCATGACCGTATTTAATACCTGCAAGGTCAGTGCTTCTATCATGCCGCTGCGCTCTGCCGCATCAATCAAAATATTAGTAGGAACACTGCGGGGATGATCGTAAGGCCAACGCACTAAGGCCTCAATAGACACCATGCGGCGAGTGACCAAATCGACCTTGGGCTGGTACACCACCACCAAGCTGTTAGCGTTCAACACTTCACCTAGTATTTTAGGCAAGTCGGCAGCGATGACATCATTATTATCTTCCGTCGCTGCCATCAAAAATTTGAGATTGGCCGCGTGCGCATGTTTTTGTGCATTGTCTGCGGTGCGTAATAAAGCCAATGCAGAGAGCGTGTGCATGGGTGCACAGGCAATACCAATGCTGGGCATCAAAAATACGGTGTGCTCATTGACCCGCAATGGGGTACTAAGCTCACTTAACAAACGATGCACCGCAAGGATGGCGAGCGCTTCGGATGAGAGTTGCGGCAGAATAAACCAGCATTCGTTTTCATTGACGAAGACGAATTTATCTTTGCTACGTAAAACCGGATGTACACGAACCAGAAATTGGCGCTTTACCTCATCAGCGTATTCATCCAATAGCAGCGCAGCAATCCGCTCTGAACGTTGTAGCGACATGACTAAGACAGCGACCGACGAAGTCTCGCTAGCGGAGGCGATCACCGTTTGCAATTCTGAGAAGAAGGCACCGACCGACAGCAACTCCGATGAAGATGGAGACTGCGGTTGAGATGAGACTGGTGGTGTAACGGCTGGCGGCAACATGGATGCACTCTAAAAATTGGGGGGGAAACTACTGATGAACTGTCAATATGCTGCCCATCTACGACCTTTAAACTCATGTTAAGACGACGAATATCTTATTACGTTTCTTCGTCTCACCCCTGATAAAAATCTCTGCAAGCCAGACCATACGCACCGTCTGGCAAACCGCGCAGGATCTTCATTCTCTCATTTTCTTCCGTATATTCTTGTAACATCAAATCAAGTAAGTTTGGTTTTGCCAACAAACTTTTATCAGCGGCGGTTAGCAGCAACACTTTTGGCTCTAGTCTGCGAATTTTATTATGTTCTAGCACAATCCCGACCTCACCTGTCGATAGTTCTATCATGCTGCCGACCGGAAAAATCCCCACAGCCTGAACAAACTCCTCAACCAACGGTGCATGCAATTGCACTCCCGCCTGTTTGAATAATTCTTTCATTGCATCAAAAGCCGAACGGGTAATGTCGTAAGGACGTGCGGAAGTCATTGCCGCGAAACTGTCCGCAATCGCGGCCATGCGCCCAAAAATACTGATCCCGCCACCGGACAAACCATATGGATAACCGCTGCCATCCAGACGTTCATGATGCTCGCTAATCCCTAGCATAACGTTAGGTGTTAGCGGTTCTTTGCTGGCAAGAATATCAATACTGGCGGCAACGTGAGTACGCATTAATATGTTTTCATCGTCAGATAATTTGTCTGGTTTTTTCAGCAGAGTATCGGGTAATTCTAGCTTGCCGATATCAAGCAACAAGCCGATCAAACCTAGCTCGGTTAACTGCTGGCGAGAAAACCCTAAATGACGACCCAGCGTCATCATATAGATAGCGACTTTTAAACTGTGCGTGTAGGTGCTGGTATCTTCTGCATGCATGCGCACCAGCCACATCAATGCAGATGGATTAGCGATCACGCTTTCGCTCAATAACTGCACCGTAGGCTGAATCTCTTCTAATGCAATGCTGTGATCGTTTTGGATATCGGAGGATAACTTTTTTAATACATCGTCAGCTTGCCTGATGCCAGAACGAGCATAACTAAGTTCCTCCTGAATCGGTATTTCACTCTGATACACAACCAGCGGAATTGAGCTTGGCAAATAATCGCGTTTGCGTTTGCGCGCGGCTAATTTACGAAAATTTTTACCGCGCTCATGGGTTTTATTCTGCTGTTGCTGCAAACGCCAGTTTTGCCAGCGTTCAAGCCAGCTTAACGGGGCAAATACGACGTCTCGTGGATATAAATTGGCGATTAACTGAGTAAACTGGGGAGTTGAACTTGGGGTTAATTTGCTACTACGATCAGCCCGTCCGTTTGAGGTATTTTTACCACCTGATTTTTGTGAATTACTACGCTCTTTGGAGGCATAGCGTAAGTAGTACGGCTTCGGTTGCTTACTGCTGCCCGACCGTTTTTTAGAGCCACCTCTTACGCTAATAGATTTATCAGGACGTTTGAACATCGCATCCAACCATCCCCATAGAGATTCCAACATTCCAGGAGATTCAGAAAGGTCATTTTTGCTGTCTGATCCGTCGTTTGCTTTTGTATTTGATTTACCCGCACTATGGCTTACAGCGGCCTTATCACCTGCAATTAATTTGGTAGCGTCGGATTGTGCCGCCAACTCATGCAGACTATCCCAAGGCAAATGCAATAAAGATGAGGGACTACTGCGTCTGGGATCGATCACGACCTCACGTACCAGTGATTGCAGTGTCGTTAAATCCAGCATTTCTGTGAGCAAAAAACCTTGCAACATGAAAGGTGAATTGACCCAAGGCCGATCCAACTCAGAGATAAACATCCCTAAACGCAGATCGTCAATACTGACTCGCAGTGACTGGCTTAATTTTTTTTGCTGTTGGGTCACGAAACAGTATTGGGCTAAGTAAGTAGAGTAAATTAAATAAGATTTTATTAAGCCCATCGAAGATGTGAACTTATTTTTGCCCATCATAGCGGGACTTAGTTAAAAAAACTACCGTTGCAAGGTGTAAATAAAAATCCCACAACAAAGTGGGATTTTATTCACACAAAAAAACCTGTTTTAGTCTAAAAAGAGACGCTTTATCTATTTATAAATCACCCAGCCTAAGTCGATGTCAATAATCACATCAGTCCTAGCACGGTTAATAACTACTCATCCATGGCAGGCAATATCCGCACCTGCAAGGCGCTGGCTTCTACTTTTGTATGATAAATCTTATGGGTCGCTTTGATAAAATCACTATCTTTCGCTTCAAAAATATTCGGTACATACGTCTGCGGATTACGATCTACAAACGGGAACCAGCTTGACTGTACTTGCACCATGATGCGATGACCGCGCTGGAAAGTATGGAGCACGTCATTAATACCAAATTTTACTTTGGTGACCTCATTTGGCACAAACGGCTTGGGACTGGAAAAACTATCCCGGAAACGCGCCCGGAATGGTTCGCCCCGCACCAGAGTTTGTTGCCCGCCACGATTGATATCGCCTTCTGTTGTCGGCATCTCGGCGGGATTGACATCAATCAGCTTGACCACAAAATCAGCATCGGTACCGGTGGTACTGACAAACAAATCTGCCGTCAATGGTCCGGCAACCGTGACATCACGTTCCAGCACATCAGTCTGATACGTCACCACGTCTGGGCGACGAGAGGCAAAACGCTGATCCGCCGCCACATATTGAGTGCTCCAATTGGTAGAAATCTCAGTGGTGTAAGGCACTGGTTTGGCGGGATCACTGACGTACTCATCAAACTTGGTGTTAGTGCTGGTGCTGGCGTCTAAAGTTGATGTAGAGCTAGAAGCGGACATCGCCTCGTCAGCAGGTGCTTTAAAACTGAGCTTGCCGTTGGCTTGGAAATACAGCGATTTGCTCTCAGTATTCTTAGGCGGCCATGCGTCAAAGCTACGCCAGCGGTTGGCACCGGTTTCAAACATCCATGCTTCGGACAAATTAGGCTTGTCGCCACCCTTTAAATGGTATTTAAAAAACGCAAATTCAACGGGCTGATAACTCAGCGCGGTCTTAAAACCAAAGTTAGCGTCACCTACTTTATCGCCATCACCGCGGGTCCAGCCACCATGTGTCCATGGCCCAATCACGATGCTATTACTGATGCCGGGATTTTGCTTTTCGATAGCTTTATAGGTTTGCAAAGGGCCATATAAATCCTCGGTGTCATACCAGCCACCGACCGTCAGTACCGCAGCTTTAATATTTTTTAAATGCGGTAATAAATTACGGCTTTGCCAGTAGGCATCGTAATTGGGATGTTGAATAATCTCATTCCAATACGGGATTTCATTTTTAAAATAGTTAGGATTAACATTCGACAGTGCACCTAAGTCGACAAAAAACTGGTAGCCGTCTGGCGTGCCATAAGAGAATGGTCTGGACTTATTCAGATCGGTCGGTACAGGGCGTGGTTTGCCAAAACCACTAAAAAATCCAAATGCCATCTGTAAGTTGAAAGCGCCATTACGATGCATATCATCGCCACGGAACCAGTCTGCAATCGGTGCTTGCGGTGATACTGCTTTTAAGGCCGGGTGCGAATCAATCGCGCCTGCCGAGGTATAAAAACCCGGGTAAGAAATACCCCACTGACCGACCTTGCCATTGTTGTTGGGGATGTGTTTGATCAGCCAGTCAATGCTGTCATACGTGTCGGTGCTCTCATCAAAATCGGTCTTGGTTTTATTCTCTATTTGTGGCCGCATGTTAACGTATTCGCCTTCTGACATCGTGCTGCCACGCACATCCTGGAACACAAAAATAAAACCTTCTTTTTCGTATTCTGCTGTGGAGCCCAGGGCTTTTTTATAATTCTCACTGCCATAGGGCGCAACTGAATACGGCGTACGTTGTATCAACATAGGATAGCGCTTGCTGCTGCTGGCATCGTTGGGAATATATACCGCAGTAAACAAGCGTTTGCCGTCGCGCATAGGGATGCGATATTCAAATTTGCTATAGTTTTTCCGGATGTAATCGCTACGCTGCTTTAGCTGTTCTGCTTTGGTCTGCTCGGCCTTATTGTCAGTTTTGTTATCGGCGTCACCAGGCGCTTGTTCGTTTGTATTTGATGCGTAACTACTGAGGTTGGCGGTAGTTGCATAGCTGCTGATGTGCGCAGTGCCAGTCGTTACAATCGCGCCTATCACGGCGCTCCTCATCAAAAGCGATACCAATGGTAATTTGCTCATCGTCTTTTCTTTATTGTGGGTTTTAAGAACAGTTTGGGCAGGCTGAATGAATAATCTGAACAGCTATGAGTTCCCATGTGCCAAAACCGTTACAGCATCGTGTTGTTGAATAGTGCGGAATCAGAATCGGGATGTGCCGCTGCTAGGGTTTGTGAGGATCAAAGTCTGGCAATCCTGGCTCGATCTGACTCAGACTATCCTCCCCTTTTGCCTGTGCTAACGCCAAAGCCTGGCGTGCCCGTTCTAGCATGGCTTCTGCGCTGTCGCCTTGTGCATTGGTCGTAAGCCCGGTGCAAAACGTGATGTTGAGATCAGGTGCAATGCTGTTCCAGTCCACCGCAGCGTAGGTTTTTTTTAAGCGGGTAATCGCTTTAACGCTTTGGTCTATCCAGGTGGTTGGCATGACGATCGCAAATTCATCTGCATTGGTGCGGCCGAAAGAATCCAGCGTACGCAATAGCAATTGCGCCTCATCGGTTAATTTTCGCAATACCTGGACGGCGACACTACGACCATGTTGGTCCATGATTGCTTGAAAATTATCCAGCTTGATTAGCGCCACCGTAAAAGTATGGCCGGTACGATGCGATCTCGCCAGCTCGTCATTTAACCGGTCAACCAAAGCTGAGCGTTTTAAGGCTCCCGTCAACGGGTCGTGCCGGGTCATGCGCTCCAGATGCGACAAAACGGTTTCCAGCACGGGCAAAACATCCTCTGTTTCGGCACCGGTTTTTAGGCTATGAATCGCCTGGGACAATTTAAGTTGGGCGCTGCGGTCGTTGGGGTTATCAATAGCCATTAGCATTCCTGATCTTTGCATCTAATTTGATTTGACAATGTGTTGGATTACATGAGTCAGACGATAATAGCCTTACTCTACCATTTTGATATTTTCTGTCAGTAATTTTCTATGTCTGCTTTGCCTCTTTTTAATTTTCCGGCCTCGCCCTGTCAGCGACTGGAAAGCCGCTTCTTCGCCGATCTGGAGGTGTGGATAAAGCGCGATGATTTGCTACACAGCCAGGTCTCAGGGAATAAATTCCGTAAATTGAAGTATCCGCTACAAGCTTTAGCAGGGCGTTCGCCTTGCCTGGTAACGATGGGTGGTCCTTGGTCAAACCATCTGCACGCGACTGCCCATGCCGCTGCGTTGTTGGGCTGGCGTACGATTGGTTTAGTCCGTGGCGCCCCAGAAGTGCAGTCGGCAACGCTGGATGATTGTCGCCAACTGGGTATGCACATCGTCTGCGTGACGAGAGAGGAATATCGCCAGTTGCGCCAGCCAGACGATCGCTGGCGTCAGCATTTGCCAGCGCCATATTTTGCTGGGGCAGATTATGTCTGGCTGCCAGAAGGCGGCAGTAGCGCGGCAGCTTTGCATGGCGTAGCAGAACTGGTGGACGAGGCCATTGACCAGCTAGGATTCATCCCAGACAGCATCGTACTCGCCTGCGGTACAGGCGCAACCCTGGCGGGCGTATTGGCAGGGTTGCGCGGACGTAGTCAGGCTGCGGGGATTGCGGTTTTGAAGAGTGCCGACTACCTGCATGCCGACATCGCTCGCTTGCTAGAACAGGCAGCCTATCCCGCGCACACCAATTACCAATTACTTACCGGTTACCATCAAGGCGGCTACGGCAAAGCACCACCAGCGCTGCGCCAGTTTTGTAGCGAATTTTCGCAAGAAACCGGCATCGATATCGAACCGGTTTACACCGGAAAAGTATTTTACGCGCT
>JANXTO010000298.1 GCA_025352365.1 Undibacterium sp.
CTGAATAATTTTGTATTGAATCTAAAATCTTTACCTTAAGCGGTATGTAAAATTTATAGACTCACTGTCTATCTCCAGTGTGTTGATCCCATCGAAGCACTTCCATGAGCAATACTTGACTGCGGTGAACTAAAAGGAAGAACAATGAACTTCAATAACTTCAAAATCGGTACTCGTCTCGCAGTGGGATTCGGCTCTTTGATGGTCGTACTCATCTTTCTAATCGCCATCAGCGCAATCCGTTTAACCTCCATCGGTAGTGCGAACAAACACATCGTCAACGAGAACTGGCCAAGCGCCGCGCTGGCCTTCAAGATCGACGCCAAGATGCGGGAAAATGGCAGCCGGACAATGGAATTATTCATCATGACCGACCCGGCAGCGCGGGCAAAACAATATGCCTCGATAGATGCAAATAAAAAACAGATTGTCGAGTGGACAGACCAGCTGACCAAACTGGCGACTAGCCAAAGCGCTAAGGATGTATTGGCAAAAATGCTGGTTTCCCGTACTGCCTTCGTTGCGTCGTTTTCTAAAGTTGCTGACCTGATCGAGCTGGATCAGCGTGATGACGCTGCCAAGATGATGAGTAGCCAGACCTTCCCGGCCTTGGAGGTTTTATTGACTGATTTGAATACGATTATTCAAGAACAAAATAAAGAGATGGATGTTAATGGTGTCCAAATCACCGAGGATATTTCTTTCTCACGTACGCTGGTATTAAGTCTGGGTTTTGCTGGCCTGATTGCCGGGATATTTTTTGCCATCTGGATTACGCGCTCGATTACCGGACCATTGGGAGAAGCGGTATCTGTAGCACGTCTGGTAGCAGAGGGTGATTTAACCCACCGCATCCAAGTCAAATCACGTGACGAAACCGGGCAACTGCTCAGCGCCTTAGCCGACATGAACAACAGCCTAGTGATGACCATAGGCCAGGTACACCAAAGTACAAAAACCATTGCCACGGCATCTAGCGAAATCGCATCCGGCAATGCAGATTTATCGGCACGCACCGAATCACAAGCAGGCTCACTAGAAGAAACAGCATCCTCGATGGAAGAACTCACCTCCACCGTCAAACAGAATGCCGACAACGCCAGACAGGCAAATCAATTAGTCATTTCTGCCAGTGGCGTTGCGATCAAAGGGGGCGAAGTAGTTGGGCAAGTAGTTGAAACCATGGGATCGATTAAGGAAAGCTCGCGCAAGATTGTGGACATTATTGGCGTAATTGACAGTATTGCCTTCCAGACCAATATCCTTGCTTTAAACGCCGCCGTAGAAGCTGCCCGTGCTGGTGAACAAGGACGCGGCTTTGCCGTGGTCGCATCAGAAGTCCGCAACCTTGCTCAGCGCAGCGCAGGTGCTGCAAAAGAGATTAAAGAACTGATCAGTGACTCAGTAGAAAAAGTTGATCATGGTAGCAAACTAGTCGATCAGGCTGGCCAGACTATGGGCAAAATCGTCGAGTCTGTGCGCCATGTCGCCGATATCATGGCGGAGATTACTGCTGCCAGCCAAGAGCAAAGTTCTGGCATCGAACAAGTCAACCAAGCCATTACACAGATGGATGAAATGACACAGCAAAATGCAGCACTGGTCGAGCAAGCTGCCGCAGCAGCCGAGAGTATGCAAGAAGAAGCCGCAGCCCTGACCAATGCAGTCAGCGTATTCAAACTCAATACATCTTCAGGTTTTATGACTCAAAATATTAGCACGCCAAAATCGACCAGAGTCACCAATACCTCATCCGCAATCAACAAAGCGCCGGACAGAGTATCAAGCGCAAAACCAGCACTAATGAAAAAGCTGGCCGTCAAATCATCGGTAAAATCAGCTCCGACCAAGAAATCGATACAGACTGAATCTACTGAAGGGTGGGAAGAGTTTTAGCAATAGCATTGAATCTGGATTAAATACGAATTTGACGTGAAATTACCTATACTCCCCATAATTTTTATTAGAAATACCTCCTAATCTAATGTTTATATGAACAACTTAAATATACTAATCGTGAGTATATAGAATAAGCTGTTAAAAGAATTTTACATATTATCCCTGGCTGAGCTGAAAAATGCTTATGCAATGAATAGTTGAATAACGTACCTAGACAGAAAGCTTTTTCCTTTTATGAGAAAGCAGAAAAGAATTAAGCTTCTAAGACATAAAAGCCCCAGCATAAACTGGGGCTTTCTAATTATTACGATTTGAGTGTAAGTGGTATCGCGATAATGACAGATCCTAGTTCAACGGCGATCCGGCTCACGCTCACCATTTCGATTATCTCTACCACGCTCAACTTCAGGTTTTTTCTCGGCTTTATTTTCTCTTGGTGGCTCGCCCCTGTTATCACGAGATTCATTTGGAGGTCGCTGCACTTGGACTGGCACTGCCGGTTGTACTGGTTGATTAGTTTTCATCGGCTGTGGTTGCATTTGTTGATTTGACCGCGACCGTGTTTGTTGCTCCGCACGATCTTGCTCCGCACGCTGAGTTTGCTCGGCGCGTTGTTGTTGCTCTACACGCTGGCTTTGCTCGGTACGGAGCTGTTGTTCGACGCGCTGTTGCCGCTCAAAAAGTTGGTTTTGTTGCTGCTGCTCAGCGCGTTGGTTTTGTTCAATACGCTGCGATTGCTGCGGCTGCGGCGGTTGGGTCAAGCGCTGATTTTGCTCGACACGTTGATTTTGCTCAATTCGCTGATTTGGTGTATTCGGCGTATTGTGCTGAGGTTGAAAGCGTTGTTGGGTGATAACTTCACGCGGCTGATAGCGATAGTTCTCTACCCGAATTGCATGTTGCTGCTCTATAGCACGAGGATAGCGGTTGCCTGAATACTGGCGCTGATAAATCGGCAACGGTGCGGGTTGTGGAATTGCACGGTGATCCCAATGATCCCACCCACGATGGCGCACGTCCCAATCACGTCCCCAATACTCACCCCAGCGCGGAGGAGCATCGTAGCTCCAGGCACGGAAATATACCGGTGGACTTACGTAGTAGCGAACAGGGACGCGTAACACATACAGAGGCACATATTCAGGCTGAGTTAATTCCCAAGGGCCGTTATACCAGCTGCTGGCATACCAATGATCGCGTTGGTATACCCAATACAAACCATCATAAAAAAAGTAGTTGGAATTTGAACCCGGATAATAATAAACTGGGTAATCCGGTACTTGAACTAACTCAGGATAAGAAGTCATATCAACGCCGATATTAATGCCGGGCAATTGCACATCAATGTCAACTTGTGCCTGAGCTGATGATATCGAAGCGATCAGTATTGAGAGCGCAATCAGTGGATAACAGATTTTCATTTTTTATCCTTTTAATTTTTTAGTAAACAAGTAAGACCTGTATTAATAGTAGCTTGCCATTCATTAACAAACTGGTTCAGTATGGCAGCGTATGTTAAACATTTTTCATTGTCGGAAGTAGTTTCTAAGTTATCAATTGATCAAGATACGTTGCAAAGAATACTCATCAAATTATATGGCTATGCACATACAGGTATAACGCTACCGCTATCCTTTTGGTGTACATTGCAATGAAATTTACATTAGGACTTGCGCAAAATTATTCCAGCAAGGCGTAGCGAGTAAGAGAAGACTTTACAGCTAGAAACTACAACTCAGCTAAGACGCTTTTGCGTAAGCCCTATAAATCAAAAAATCAGTAAATAAGCTGCCACCATTGCAAAACACAAAATCGGTACCGAATAATAATGAAATACCAGCCAGGCCTTGCGATCTCCTGCCATGCGCAAGGCGATCAGATTTGCCAAAGAGCCAACCATAAAACCAAAACCGCCGATGTTTACGCCGTAAGCAAGTACGCACCAGTCCTTGGAATATTCTGCCAAAGCGATTGCAGCCGGAACATTACTGATCACTTGTGATGCGACAATACTGGCCCAATACAAGTGCCGTGTGATATTTAAATCTAATCTGGACATTAAATGATGGACAACATCCAGACTGACGAATAAACGCAAGTCGATAAACATCAAGACAAACACCAACAACAAACCCCAATCAACCTGGGTCAATACCTTTGGGTGTAATAATAGAAAAATCAACATCAACGTAGCGATGGCCCATACGGTTTGGTGCAAATCGGTAGCGATCAGAAAGGGAATATATAGCGCGATTGAAGCAATAAATAAGTGGGGATCAAATGCTTGCACCGTTGATTTATCTTGATTGTCTGCGACAGCTTTATTCGGAAATATAAAGATCGTTAGCGCAATCGTTGCTGCGACAAGTAGCAGCACCAAGGGCAGCATATGCAAGACAAACTGGCCAAAGGACACGCCCGATAACTGCCATAGAAATAAGTTTTGTGGATTACCAACCGGTGTTAAAGCAGAACCCGCATTAACTGCCAGTGCCTCAAAAATAATCAGCTTAGGCGCCGACATACCGTTTAAGCGACACACTCCAAGAGTGAGTGGCACGACAACGAATAATGCGACGTCATTGGTTAATAGCGTTGACAACATCGCTGCTGCCATCACAAAACACAGCGCAGTCGCACGCTCAGTCGCCATCAAGGTGGTCAGATACAAGCCAAGGCGATACAATGATCCGCTGACCTCTAATCCTTTAGTCAAAATCAGTAATCCAGTTAAGGCGGCAATCGTTGGCCAATCAACTAGGCTCGGATAACTACTAATGTTATCTGGCGCAATCAAGGTTAGCACGATCAACGCCGCAAGCAAAATCAGCAGTAAAACATCTTCAATCAGTGCGGATACAGTGTGCTTTAAATGGCGCTTGATGTAATCTGTTAGGGTTGGGGTAAGCATGGATAGTATTCTTGGTTCATTCACTTGAGGTCAGTCGAGGTCTATTAATTAATATACTCCCTATTATATTTAAAAATAATGCCTCACAGTCCAATGATTACCTGCACATCTACAATATACTGATACGGTGTATATATAATAAATTGGTGCAGCAATACATGGGAAATAAAGAATTTTTTAAAATTATTTAGGGAGTAGATGAAAAGTCTCATCTCTACTCATTTATATGCTCCGTTTTTCTCGTCAATTCAATCCAACACAATATAGCTTATGATAATCAGCCCTCTCGCTGGCAAACCAGCACCGCCAGAATTACTCATCAATGTCGCTAAACTCGTGACCGCGTATTACACAGAAAGACCCGATGCATCGATCGCGTCGCAACGAGTGTTGTTTGGTACATCAGGTCATCGTGGCTCAGCGTTTACTCGCAGCTTTAACGAGATGCACGTGCTGGCGATTAGTCAGGCAATTTGTCTCTATCGCAAGCAACAAGGTATTACCGGGCCATGT
>JANXTO010000309.1 GCA_025352365.1 Undibacterium sp.
AGCATTATCCACTACACATAAGCCTGTCGGCAAATCAGCTCTATTGTTAGTAGGAAATTTTATTGATAAACGTGCTTTTCCGATAACATAAGTCTGGCCATTGATCTCAGTGAACGCGCCGGGGTAGGGCGGTGCGACAGCTCTGTGCAGGTTATACACTTCTTGCGCAGTTTGTTGCCAGTTAATGCGACCATCCTCTGGCTTGCGCCCTCCGAAATAACTTCCTTGTGATAGATCGTTGTTCAGCTTAATTGCGTTGCCTGCTAGCAGGCTTGGCAGAGCTGACCATAAGGTTTGTTCGGACGCGACCGTTAATTTTCCAAATACTTCAAACGCCGTGTCGTCCGGCAAAATCGGCACCATCGTCTGGGCGATGATCGCGCCTGCATCAGGTTTAAGTGCCATTTCATGCAGTGTTGCGCCCGTTTCAGTTTCGCCATGCAGAACTGCCCAGTTGACTGGTACACGACCACGGTATTTAGGTAATAAAGATCCGTGCAAATTATAGGCACCGCGTTTTGCCAGCCCTAATAATTCAACGGGCAACATATGGCGATAATAGAAGCTGAAAATAAAATCAGGCGCGATAGCTGCGACTTGCTGATGTAATTCAGCAGACTTTGGGTCGATTGGGGTAATGGTCGGTATGCCGTGTTCTTTGCAAAGCGCAGCGACCGATTCAAACCAGATGGTCTCAGCAGGATTGTCTTCATGCGTCACAACCAGCGTGATGCTGACACCGCGAGCTAACAAGGTTTTGATACAGCGAACACCGACGCTATGGTAAGCAAAGACGACGGCAGTAGCAGTGGCATTGGTGGCGTCACTGCCAGTGAGATTGTTATCTGTCATCTCAGTTGGTCTCTGAAACATCATTGCTGGTATGTTCTAAAATTGTTTGCACCACATAACGTGGGCGACCGCGTACTTGTTGATAGATACGACCAACATATTCGCCAAGCAAACCAATACCGAACAGAATCACACCCATCATAAAGAAAGCAATCGCAAATAGCGTGAATAGGCCTTCTGCTTCCGAACCCAAAATAAAGCGACGAACTAAGAGCAAAAATACCAGCAGGGCAGATGCCGCTGACAGCACCATCCCTAGCATAGAAAACCACTGCAAAGGCATAATTGAGAAGCCCGTCATCAAATCAAAATTCAGGCGGATTAGGCTGTACAGTGAATACTTGGATTCGCCAGCAGCGCGTTCTTCATGTTCCACCGTGATTTCGGTTGGATTGCGCGAGAAAGTATAGGCAAGGGCAGGCACAAAAGTGTTGACCTCACTGCATTGATTGATCAGGTCGATCACATTGCGGCCATAAGCGCGCAGCATATTGCCTTGATCGGTGATTTTGATACGGGTGATTTTTTCGCGGAAGCGATTCATTGCTTTGGAGGCGTAGGTACGCCATGCTGAGTCCTGACGTTTGCGGCGGATAGAGCCAACGTAGTCATAGCCCTCGCGCATCTTGTCGACCAGCGCACCAATTTCTTCCGGCGGATTTTGCAAATCTGCATCGAGTGTCACAACAATCTCGCCGCGAGTTGCCTGAAAGCCTGCCAGTATCGCCATGTGTTGGCCGTAATTACCGCTAAATAACACGACGCGAGTAACATCGGGACGCAGCCTGAACTGGTCTGCCAGCATCAACGCCGTATTGTCGCGACTGCCGTCATTGACGAATACGATCTCATAGCTAACACCACGCGCAGCCAGGGCATCCAGCGCGGGATATAGCCGAGCGTACAACTGCGCTAGACCGGTTTCTTCGTTATAAACAGGGATGACGACGGAGAGTTCTGGTTTCATCAATCGAGACTCAAAATTAGGAAAGGCAAGATTTTACCGCAGACACGACGCGTTCTACGTCGGCTTCGGTCATGCTTGGGAATAATGGCAATGTGACGATCTGCTTACCAACACGCTCTGCGATCGGGAACATGCCCTCTGTAAGACCACGAGCACGATAATAGCTGAACAAATGAATAGCACGGTAGTGATAACCGAGGCCGATGCCCACATCCATCATTTGCTGCATAAATTCGCCGCGATTGACGCGTTCTGGCAGAACGATATGAAACATATGCCAATTGCTGTTTTCAAAATCGGCGACCGGTAATTCGGCGCCTGTTTGCGCTTCGAATTCGCTGCCAAATATCGCAAAATAATACTGCGCCAGCGCTTTGCGTTTGGCGTTGAACTCTGCTAGGTGCTTCATCTGTCCAAGACCAATCGCCGCGGCGATATCCGTCATATTGTATTTGCCGCCCAGTACATCAACATCAATACCGTCCAGGCCACTACGGGTAACACCTTGTAATCGATATTTTTCTGCCAGACGGGCTTCTTCTGCGTTGTTTAAGACCAGGCAGCCACCTTCGCCAGTCATGATGTTTTTATTGACCTGGAAGCTGAATGAGGCGAAGTCGCCAAAGGCACCGATGCGCTGACCATTCCAGGTCGAACCAATGGCTTGCGCTGCATCTTCGACGACGCGCAGATTGTATTTCTTAGCGATTGCATACAGTTTATCCATGTCGCAGGGCAGGCCGCACATGTGAACAGGGATAATTGCTTTTGTGCGCGGTGTGATCGCTGCTTCAACTTTATCCAGGTCAATATTGTGACTACGTGAATCGATATCGACAAATACTGGGGTAGCACCGACTTCGATAATGACGTTGGCGGTAGCCACCCAGGAGTTTGGGGTCGTAATTACCTCGTCACCCACGCCGATGCCCGCAATGCGTAAAGCGATTTCCATCGTACAAGTGCCCGAGTTATAGGTGCGCACTGGTCGGCCACCAAAGTACTCGGACAATTGCGCTTCCAGCGCCTGCACATTAGGACCGCTGGTCAACCAGCCAGAACGCAAGACATTACCGACAGCGGTAATCGTCTCTTCGTCTATAGTCGGTTTGGTAAATGGCAAGAAGGGCAGTGCTGTGGTCATTGCTGATTCCTTTTTTATATACTGGGTGAGAGTAAATTTAATTGTCCATATATTATATGGACTATAAGGGGTATTTATAAATATACTCCCTGATATTATTAATTTCTCATTAGTTTAGGATAATGTTTGCTGAGCCTTAGCTTTTTATCAGGAGTGCGACACCAATGATAATGACGCCGATAGCGAGTATGCGTTGCAGCGACATGACTTCACCTAAAAGGTACCAGGCAAGGAAGGCATTCACAACATAGCCGATAGACAGCAGTGGATAAGCGATAGTGACATCAACCCGGGACAAGCCGACAATCCATACCAGCACTGATAACACATAGCAAGTGAGGCCACCAATGATAGGCAACTGAGTCGCTAGTTTTAAGCCGATAGGGAGCCAGTTTTCTGCTGTTAAATGGATGGCGCCTACTGCTTTGGTGCCTATTTTAAGTAGTAACTGCGCGATTGCATTTAAAAAAATGCCGGTCAGAATAAAACCAAAAGTGCCGATGTTCATATTATTGTCTTGTTCCTGTAGTCGGATTAGCCGGATTAATTGGATTGCTTATCTTACTTTGTCGTTTTATTTATTTAGTAAGTATGTTTGACACAATAACGCGTTTGGGGTCCTCGGCAATGAGGCGCATAGGTAGTTCTTGTTTTACAAAAGCGGCATAAATATCGGTGCGTAAAATTGCGATGTCTGCTTTGCCGCTCAGGCTGTCTTCACGCCATTTTTTTACGAAATCTTCACGCTTGGGTATCCATAGCTCAGGTTGTATTCCGAGTCCAAACGCCATCTCGTCTGGGTGCTCCACCAACGTGACCGTTCTATGCAAATAGAAAGGTAATGATTGTTCATAGCGACCCACTGCGAAAATCTGTGTAGCAGGCGTTAATTCTGCCTGAATCTCGGCAATATGTTGCAATCCCGCGCCATAACGACCTAATGGCTCATGTCCGAGAAACAGCGCTTGCCAAGCAAAAAATCCTGCTGTCGCCAAAGTTATAACTGCGGCATCTTTATTACGTCCAACAAAATAGCTCGCTAGTATTCCGCCAGTAAAAGCAACCGCCGCGGCCGCATAAACCCAAGGTTGGTAAGCTTGATAAAGAGGGATTTCATATGCGTCATTAGTGAGGCCTCCAACTTTACCAGCAAAAATTAAACCAGCCAGTCCGATCAGTCCAAATAAGCCTGTTGCTATGCGCAACGAAAGGATAGATGTCCGTTCCAGCTGCACCGCGACGAGCAAAGCCAGCGCAGGGAAAATCGGCAGAATATAAGACGGTAATTTTGATCCGGAAATGCTGAAAAATACAAAGATAAAGACTGACCAGATCAGCAACATCTTTTTAGGCTGAAAATTTTCTCCTATCGTTTTCTCACGCAAGCTCGACCAAAGACTTTGTAGCAACAAGCCCAGCCAAGGCATGATCCCCAGTATAAGGACGGGAATGAAGTAATACCATGCGCCTTCACGGTGATGGACTTTGCTGGTAAAGCGCTGAAAATTTTCGTGAATAAAAAAGAAATAGGGGTGCTCGGGGTTTTTTTGCCAGACCAAAATAAACCAAGGAGCAGTGATCAAGAAAAAGACGATCAAGCCTTTACCCAAATGCAGACGTGTCCAGAGCGCCCAGTCACGAGTCAGCAAGGTGTAAATGACCAGTACTGCGCCCGGCAAGACCAAGCCAATCGGTCCTTTTGACATACTCGCCAACGCCATCCCGACCCAACACAGCAACATTCCATAACGCTGTTCAGCAGCACTAGCGTTGGTTCTTTGCGCTAATAGCAAACCGCACAAGCTCAAGGTCATCATGCCGGACAAGCCCATGTCTAGCGTATTAATATGACCCAGACCAAACCATAAAAAACTGGAACCTAAAATCAGCGCAGTACTGATGCCGACACGACGGTTAAATACTTTGGTACCGGTATAAGTGGTAGCAGCAAGACCTAATAAACCGCATAATCCCGTCCACAACCTTGCTTGCCATTCGCCCAGACCAAACAGTTCAAAACTGATTGCATTCATCCAGTTTTGCAGTGGTGGTTTCTCAAAATATTTAATGCCATTTAAACGTAGCGTAATCCAGTCGCCTGTAGCCACCATTTCACGTGCCATCTCGGCATAACGACCCTCGTCCGTGGGTACCAAAGTGCGTGCACCCAACATATAAAACCAGAGCAAGGTAAAAACAATTGCGATCAGCCACAGTGTAGCGGGGGAGTCATAAAGTGAGCGGCTTTGTTTCATGCAGATTCCATAATCAGCGCCAGTGCGACTTTGCGCCCTTCGGCCATCAAAATATTATAAGTGCGGCATGCAGCTTGATTGTCCATGCATTCAACACCTATGCGCTGACTCGTCAATGCGGAGATTAATCTAGGGTGGATAAAACGCTGACGTACGCCTGTGCCCAAAATCACGACATCGGGCTTGGCCGCATTCACCTGCGCAAAATCGTCGGCAGTTAAGGTATCAAAATGCGTAACATTCCAAAGTACGGGAGCGACTTCGGGTAAAACGATCAGGCTATGCTCAAAGCGTTTGGCATTAAATTCCACGCTTTGTTGATCGTAGGCCGTTACGGTCTGGTATTGCTGAGTTTGAGTTGAATGTAGCTTCATGGATGCAGGCGTAAGTCTCAAGATTGGCGCATTGTAGCTTTTTTTCTCACAGGCTGGCACATTCTGCCATTGATATCTGATACCCGACTGATCACAAGGGTATTGGCAATAAATGCCCTGTAATTTTTAGTAAAACTCATCAAAAGAAAACAAAATTAGACAAATTTTCGAAACGAATTGATAAAACGGTATTCATTGGGCAAAATGCACAATCCGGCAGTGCAGCAATCCCTGATAGATTGACCAAGATGAACCGTCATGAACCATCATCTTGCAGCCTCGCACCAATTTAGACTTATTTTATAGAGGATTGCATCAGTGCGACCCGTACAAAAATCACAAAAATTAGCAGACGTCTGTTATGACATCCGTGGTCCTGTTATGGAAAAAGCCAAACAGATGGAGGATGAGGGACATAAGATCATTAAACTGAATATCGGCAATCTAGCCGTATTCAATTTCGATCCTCCCGATGAAATTGTTCAGGACATGATACTGAACATGCAAAATGCTGCGGGCTACACCGATTCTAAAGGGATGTTCGCACCGCGTCGTTCGGTCGTGCATTACACCCAGGAGAAGCATATCCGTGGCGTGACGATCGAGGATGTGTACCTCGGTAATGGTGCGTCTGAGCTGATCGTGATGAGCATGAATGCATTGCTCAATTCTGGTGATGAGGTCTTGGTACCCGCGCCGGATTATCCTTTGTGGACAGCCGCAGTGAGTTTATCTGGCGGTAAACCTGTGCACTATGTCTGTGACGAAAGTGCAGACTGGATGCCAGATATGGATGATATTAAAAGCAAAATTACGCCAAATACCAAAGCGATTGTCGTCATTAATCCAAATAATCCCACCGGCGCGTTGTATCCGGTGGAGATTTTGCAGCAAATCGTTGAAGTCGCCCGCCAGCATCAGTTGATCGTTTTTGCGGATGAGATTTACGATAAGACTTTGTATGACGAAGCGACTCATACTTCGATCGCATCGCTGGCAGACGATGTCCTGTTCTTAACCTTAAATGGTTTGTCCAAAAATTACCGTTCTTGTGGTTATCGGGCAGGCTGGATGGTGGTCTCTGGTGAGAAACGTCATGCCAAAGATTATATTGAAGGTTTAAATATGCTGGCCTCCATGCGTCTGTGCGCGAATGCGCCCGGACAATTTGCAATCCAGACAGCCCTTGGTGGCTACCAAAGTATCAATGATCTGGTCGGTCCTGGTGGTCGCTTGTTAAAACAACGTGATCTGGCGCATAAACTACTGACCGATATTCCCGGTGTGACTTGTGTCAAACCCAAAGCAGCTTTATATATGTTTCCTAAACTTGATCCTAAAATGTATCCGATCAAGGATGATCAAGAATTTATTCATGACTTGCTCACCGAGCAGAGGGTCTTGCTGGTACAAGGAACAGGATTTAACTGGATACATCCAGATCATTTCCGCGTCGTGTTTTTACCTAATTCCGATGATTTGACGGAAGCATTCGGGCGGATTGCCAGTTTTCTGGAGGGTTATCGCAGACGTCATGGTACGAATTAGCAAGGCTTGTTTTTATAGCTAATTGGTAAGATTTACTGGCAGGATTTTTAACCTGCCACCGCTTAATTTTTTTATTTAGTACGCATAGAGATAATATGAAACCCATCAAAGTTGGTCTGTTAGGTATAGGCACAGTTGGCTCCGGCACATTTAACGTCTTGAAGCGCAATCAAGAAGAGATTATGCGTCGCGCAGGACGTTCGATTGAAATTGCTATGGTGGCCGATCTCAATGTAGAGCGCGCACGCGAATTGACCAATGGCGAAGTCGACGTCGTCAATGATGCTAATTTGGTCGTCAATAATCCTGAGATTGATATCGTGATTGAGCTGATCGGTGGCTATGGCATCGCTAAAGACTTGGTGTTAAAAGCCATCGCCAACGGCAAGCATGTCGTCACCGCGAACAAAGCCTTGTTAGCAACTCACGGCAATGAGATTTTTGCGGCAGCACAAGCCAAAGGAGTGATGGTTGCATTTGAGGCCGCGGTTGCTGGCGGAATTCCGATTATCAAGGCTCTGCGTGAAGGATTGACCGCGAACCGTATTCAGTGGATTGCCGGCATTATCAATGGCACGACCAATTTTATTTTGTCCGAAATGCGCGATAAAGGTTTGGATTTCGGAACCGCCCTAAAAGAGGCACAGGCATTGGGTTATGCCGAGGCAGATCCTACTTTTGATATTGAAGGTATCGATGCAGCACATAAGGCGACCATCATGGCCGCAATTGCTTACGGTATCCCTATGCAGTTTGATAAAGCGCATGTAGAGGGCATTACCAAACTGGAGGCGACTGATATCCGCTACGCAGAGCAACTGGGCTATCGCATCAAATTATTGGGTATTACCAAGCGTACCGATCAAGGAATCGAATTACGTGTTCATCCAACCCTGATCCCGGAAAAGCGTCTGATCGCCAATGTTGAGGGCGCGATGAATGCCGTGTTAGTGCAAGGCGATGCGGTTGGTGCGACGCTGTATTACGGCAAAGGTGCAGGTGCAGAGCCGACCGCGTCTGCTGTCATCGCAGATTTGGTCGATATCACTCGACTGGCGACAGCCGATCCTGAGCACCGTGTACCGCATCTTGCTTTTCAGCCTAACGCAATGAGTGCATTTCCGATCTTACCGATGTCTGAAATTGTTACTAGCTACTATTTGCGCTTGCACGTTGCAGACAAGGCAGGTGTCCTGGCCGATGTGACTAAAATTCTGGCAGATTTCTCGATCTCCATTGATGCGATGTTACAAAAAGAACCTGCGGACGGTGAGGCTAAAACCGATATTGTTATGCTGACGCATCAAACCCAAGAGAAAAATATTTTGGCCGCGATCGCTAAAATTGAAGCGCTGACGACGGTATTCGGTGCCGTTACTAAGTTGCGTTTGGAAGAGCTTAGCTAAATTCAGCAACACAATTCAGCCTGACCCGCTCATCTTGGAAAAAAAACAGCGTCATCCGTACAAGAGGATGACGCTGTTTTTCTTTCTAAGTTAGTATTTAGCGTCGTTTAGAAATCAGTTTGCTGATTACACTAAATTTTTTGTCACTCTCGTTTTAACTACTCATTTTATTGTCAGAAAACCAGATTATGGCCCGTCCTATCGCTCAATACAAATACTATGATTTCGTCATGGCGGCATTTGTGACGGTATTACTTTGCTCAAATCTGATTGGCGCTGCTAAGGCTGCCGAAGTGACTTTGCCAGTGTTAGGTACGGTGACCTTTGGTGCAGGTGTTTTATTCTTTCCGATTTCATACATTTTTGGCGACATATTGACCGAGGTGTATGGCTATGGTCGCGACCGTCGTGTCATCTGGGCGGGTTTTGGTGCGTTGATTTTTGCTGCTGTGATGTCAGCTGTGGTGCTGGCGTTAAAACCTGCAGCGGATCCATTTAACCGGGATTATCAGACGCATCTCGATGCGGTGTTCGGTAATACACCACGTATTGTATTGGGCTCAATGATTGCTTTTTGGTGTGGTAGTTTTGTGAATAGCTATGTCATGGCAAAAATGAAGATTGCTATGGCAGGTCGTCAACTATGGATGCGTTTTATAGGATCCACGGTATGCGGTGAGCTGGTAGATTCCAGTTTATTTTACGTGATCGCTTTTTATGGTATTTGGTCGAACCATCAACTGATCTCAGTGATTATTGCCCAATATATTTTTAAGACCGGTTGGGAAGTCCTGATGACGCCGGTCACCTATAAAATTGTCGCGTTCTTAAAACGGAAAGAGAACGAGGACTATTACGACATAGATACTGATTTCAATCCTTTTAAATTGAAGGCTTAAGATGATTGACCTGGATCTTGTTTTAAGCTCGCGGATCGATTTTTATAGCGGTGAATATCGCCATACTTGGTTAACCGCCCAGTGAAGATTTTTTCATTTTCTGCGGTACTGACTTACGGCCTGTTCGGCTTGCCGCTAGCGCTGGTCGCGCTGCCCATCTATGTCTATGTTCCCCAGTTTTATGCGGAGCACTTTGGTATTTCACTTACCTTAATCGGTACGGCGCTATTGCTAGCGCGTTTACTGGACGCTTTTATTGATCCGGCAATCGGTTGGTGGATCGATAAAAATCATCGTAGCCAATCGTATTCGCGCTACATACTTTGGTCCTTACCTGCGCTGATTACAGGATTTCTCGCTCTATTTCATCCATTAACAATCGCGAACGGTGCGCCGTTTATTTGGTTTTTATGTTCATTGATGGTGGTATATGCGGGGTTCAGTTTAGCAACAATCGCGCATCAAAGCTGGGGTGCAGCATTGACACAGGCTCCCACTGAACGCACGCGGATTACGGCTGTCCGCGAAGCCTGCGGTTTGATTGGTGTAATTGCGGCTGCAGCCTTGTCGCAGCTAGCCAGTATCGCGTGGTTGTCGACTGCGTTTGTGGTCAGCTTATTGGTCGCTAGTAGCTTACTGATTCGTTATGCACCTCGCCCGGCATTGGCCGACGTTGAGATAAAGGCTTTGCCGGAGAACGCTCTGGCAGCAGAGCCTCTGTCATTGATCATCCCTTTTCGTAATGCATATTTTCGTAGTTTATTCGCGGTATTTGTCGTCAACGGAATTGCGGCATCCATTCCCGCGACCTTATTTTTGTTTTTTGCTAAAGATCGTTTGCAGCTTGGGCATTTGTCGGGCGTATTTTTAATACTGTATTTTTTAGCGGCTGCGATTTCTATGCCTCTGTGGGTCTTCACCGCAAGTAAGCTGGGAGAGGCACGCGCATGGTTGTTGGGAATGCTGCTATCGATCGCCTCTTTTGTCTGGGTGTTTGGCCTGGGTGTCGGGGCAGCAATGCCATTCGGGATCATTTGCGCAATGTCTGGATTGGCGCTTGGTGCTGATCTGGCATTGCCACCAGCCTTATTGGCTGCGGTCATCAGAAAAGGTGGGCATAGCGGGCAGCGAGAGGGCGCCTATTTTGGTGCCTGGAATTGGGCCACCAAGATGAATCTGGCATTGGCTGCCGGAGTGTCTTTGCCTTTGCTTGATTTTCTTGGCTACGTGCCCGGTACCAGCGACCCACAAGGTATCCAGGCGCTGGGCGTTGCGTACGCGATTTTGCCCTGCGCTCTTAAATTGATTGCTGCACTGATATTATGGCGTGCACCTTTGCGAGATGTTTAAGGTGTTTTGATATCTCTAATTCTTTCATTCAGTTAACCTGCTGGCTTAACTAATGTCGAACCGATGCATCAACTAACGCAGCAGCTTTTCATGAAATTCAGCCGGATGGTGGCTATGTATTTTGATCAGACTAGATACGCGCGTGCCGTAATCTGGCGACTCTATGCATGGGGATGACAACAGACGTTCCATCTCAAAGCTGACCCCTGTATCTGGCAAGCGGCAGTCGGGTGCTGGTGTGGTGTTTGATAGCATTTCAAAATAAGCTTCTTCCGGCGCACGCTGACACAGCAGGCTGGCAAACTCCGCTTTGGTTTTGAC